>NZ_PGGC01000129.1 GCF_002795305.1 Aeromonas cavernicola | reverse complement strand
AGATGTGTATAGGAGACAGCCAGTAAAGCTAGCATGGCAGGCAGATCGGTCAGCAGACTGATGTAGAGCGTGATCTTGTCCGGATAGAACAGGGTCAGGATCTGGCTGCCGCTCTCGCGGGTGACCCCTGCCATCACAAACAGCCAGACGGAGCGTGTCAGCAGTAGGGCAATGGGCCAGAACCAGAGGGGAGGGCGTAGTTGGCCATGATCGTCATAGCGGTGTTCGGGGTAGAGGCTCATGCTGGCCGAGTATCCAAAAATGGCAGTGAAAGCAGGATATGGGGCGGGCAGGGTGGTTTTACAAGCAGAGGTAACGGGTGAAATAAACAGAGCCTAATAAACGAGGGGGAGCATTGGCTCCCCCTCGTTGATGTTACCCGATTGGCGGGCTAGGCAATGACCAGGGTCACAGCCAACCTTTACGTTTAAAGAACAAGCCAGTGCCGAGCGATGACATCACCATCAGCACCAGCGACATCGGATAACCGTACTCCCAAGCGAGCTCCGGCATGTGGCCGAAGTTCATGCCGTAGATACTGGCGATCAGCGTCGGTGGCAGGAAGATCACGGCGGCTACCGAGAAGATCTTGATCACCTTGTTCTGTTCCAAATTGGTCACCCCCATCGAGGCCTCCAACTGGAAGTTAATTTTATCGAACAGGAACTGAGTGTGAGGTAATAGTGATTCGACATCATGCAGCATCTCGTCGATCCACTTGTTTTGCTCCAAACTCATCCGCTGGCGCAGGCTGCGCTTTAAAAAACGCAGGGCACGACGGGTATCGTGCAGGGAGAGGCGGATCTGGCCGTTGGCCTCTTCCTGTGCCATCAACTCCTTGAGCATAGGATTGATCTGATCCGGTTCGAAGATCTGATCGGCAGTGTTTTCCAAGGTTTTATAGCCATCTTCGATCAGGTCAGAGAGGTATTCCACCTTGAGATTTTGCACTTCCAGCAGCACATCGAGGGCATCTTCGACCTCTAGCCGCTCTTGGCGCATGTAGTGGCGCATCAAACGCACTAAGCCAATGTCATCCTCACGGATGCTGATCAGCAGGTTGTTGCGCAAGGTAAAAGAGACGTGAACCCCTTTGGTGTCACGGCCGATCCGCTGAGGGAACAGGGAGTGGATGTGCAAGCCATCGGTATCCCAGTAAAAACGTGCAGAGGCTTCGATATCATCGAGCTCTTCTTTGTCGGGGACCTCTTCAAGAAACAGGCCCGTCAACCATTCTCGCTCTGGGTTATCCGGCTTGTAAGCATCCAGCCAGATGGTGTTGTCCGGCACTATGTCGTCAGGCCCAAGCGTGACGATGTCCAGTATTTTATTGTTGAGAATGTAGGCGGTGATCATCTGTCCCCCCTTAAAAAGTCATGGGTAATGCAGGGATGGTTGTTCAGGTCATGCGGCCTTAGATCACCTTGAAAGCGATCTCGTGACATATGCAAAACGGGCCGATGGAGAACCTGAATGCGGCGAACTATACAGGGGCAAATCACGCTTGTCAGGGGCTAATCATCAGCAAGTGAGTGTGTTTGTTCAAAAATTCCACGAGGTCGGATCTGTGGTTGTGATAGAAATAGCGATAGCGAACAGTCCGAACCATCAGTCTTAACTGAAGCTCACATGTTGGGGTAGTTGGGGCCCGATCCACCTTGAGGAGGGGTCCAAATGATATTCTGGCTCGGGTCTTTGATGTCGCAGGTCTTGCAGTGGATGCAGTTGGCCGCATTGATCTGCAACTGGGTTGCGCCAGCCTCTCCCACCATCTCAAACACACCGGCAGGGCAGTAGCGTTGAGCCGGTTCGTCCCACATTGGCAAGTTGACGGCGATGGGGATGCGGGCCTCTTGCAACCTCAGGTGACAGGGCTGATCTTCGTCGTGATAGGTATTGGCCAGATAGACCGAGGAGAGTTTATCAAAGCTGAGTGTGCCATCTGGCTTGGGGTAGTGAATGGGCTTGCAGCGGCTGGCAAGGCGGAGCTGGCGATAATCGGGCTCTTTATCGAGCAGGGTGATGGCGTCAAGCAGTGGGCGCAGGCCAGGTATCCTCCACAGTTGTTGCTCTAACCAGGTGAAGGTACCGCCAAGCCAGGGCCCCCAGCGATGTAGCGCTGCCCCCGTATTGCGGGCTCGGTAGAGACTCTCTCCTAACCAGCTCTGTGTGACAGCCTCGTGGTATTGGCTGAGGTCTCGTCCACCCTGATCGCCGTCCCGCAGGCTGGTCGCAACGGTATGGGCTGCCAAGATGGCCGATTTCATCGCGGTATGGACCCCTTTGATCCGAGAAAAATCCAAGGTGCCGGCATCGCAACCGATCAGCAAGCCGCCGGGGAAGTGCATACGTGGCAGGGAGTGCCATCCCCCCTTGGTGATGGCACGAGCACCATAGCTGATCCGCTCGCCCCCTTTCAGGATGGTGGCAAGCAACGGATGGTGCTTAAGTTGTTGAAATTCATCGAACGGGCTGAGCCATGGGTGTTGGTAGTTAAGATCGACAATCAGCCCAACCGCCACTTGATCCCCTTCCATGTGATAGAGATAGAAGCCCCCGTGGCTCGCTTGACCGTCCTGTTTACCAAGGGGCCAGCCACTGCCGTGCAGCACCTCTCCGGGCTTGCCCTTACCGGCGGGCAGTTGCCATAACTCTTTGAAGCCGATGGCGTAATGCTGGGGCTGGGCAGGGTTCTCCAGATTGAATGTGGCGATCAACTGTTTGCCCAGATGGCCACGGGCTCCCTCGGCAAACAGGGTGTAGCGGCCATATAGCGCCATCCCCGGTACGTGATCGGCCTTAGGATGGCCTGCGCGATCTAAGCCAAGATCGCCGGTGATCACACCCTTGACCACTCCCGCTTCCATGATCAGCTCACTTGCGGTAAAACCTGGATATATCTCAACCCCCAACGCTTGGGCGTGTTGGCTTAGCCAGCGACAGAGGTTACCTAGGCTGACGATGTGGCAGCCCCGATTGTCCATGTGCGGCGGTACTGCCCAGTGTGGTAGCTGCAGCGAGCGATGGGCGTTGGGCAGCAGATGCAGCTGGTCATCCCTGACCGGCACGCCTAGGGGCGCTTGCTGCCAATGGTCGGGCAGTAACTCTTTCAGGGCAACAGGATCAAACAGGGCACCAGAGAGCAGGTGGGCACCGATCTCGGCCCCCTTTTCTAACAAACAGACAGACAAGTTGGCGTGGGATTGCTTTAGCGCAATGGCGGCACTCAGCCCTGCTGGCCCACCACCGACAATGACCACATCAAATTCCATCGCTTCCCGTTCCATCTTGCCTCTGCGCTCGTGTTGGCCTAGGGTAGTGCTGGTAGTTTACGTAAACGTAAAGCATTTTGTAAGTATCAGATAGATAACAACGGTGAATCTCTGTCAAACAGCCGAGGCATAACCCATGAAGCTGCTAGTCGCAATCAAACGGGTGGTCGATTACAACGTGAAGATCCGAGTGAAGGGGGATGGTTCGGATGTGGAGCTGGCCAACCTGAAGATGGGCATCAACCCCTTTTGTGAGATCGCGGTAGAAGAGGGGGTAAGGCTGCGTGAAGCGGGAGTGGCCAACGAGTTAGTGGTGGTCACGTTTGGCCCAGAGGCGGCCGCAGAACAACTGCGCCACGCCCTCGCCCTTGGGGCAGATCGGGCCTGCCATTATGTCACGAGCGAGACCCTTACCCCGTTCACGGTCGCCCGTGCGTTGCAAAAAGTGTGTGAGCTGGAGCAGCCAGACTTGGTGCTGCTTGGCAAACAGGCCATCGACTCGGACAACAACCAAGTGGCCCAGATGCTGGCCGCACTGACAGATTGGCCACTGGCTACCTTCGCCTCGGCGGTTCGGCTGGTGGCCGATGAGTTGCAGGTGACCCGGGAAATTGACGGAGGTTTTGAGACGCTTGGCATGGCCTTACCTGCGCTGGTGAGTGTGGATCTACGTCTCAATGAGCCCCGCTTTGCTTCACTGCCTAATATCATGAAGGCCAAACGCAAGCCGCTGGAGAGTGCACCATTTGCTGCGCTCGCAGTCGAGCCAGCCCATCATACTCACTTGCTGGGGGTCATGGCGCCGCCCGCCCGCCGCGCAGGGATCCGAGTAGGCTCGGTGGATGAGCTGGTAGACAAACTCAAGCATGAGGCGAAGGTACTATGAGCATCTTGATCATTGCCGAACATCAACAAGGGCTGCTCGCCAATTCGGTGCTCCATCTGGTCACGGCGGCAAGATTGCTGGGGGACGATCTGCATGTGCTGTTGCTGGGGGATCAATTAACTGAGGTCGCCACGCAAGTCAGCGCTATCCATGGGGTGACCAAGGTGCGGCTAGCCGAGCATCGCACGCTGGCGACAGGGTTGCTCGATGGGGTCGATAAGCAGGTGGCCAGCTGGTGTGACGGCTATTCGCACTGTGTGATGGCGGCCACCACAATGGGCAAAGATCTGCTACCTAGGGTGGCCGCTCGGCTCGGTGTGGAGATGATCTCCGACATCACAGCTATCGAGGGACACGACACGTTTTTGCGCCCCATCTATGCCGGCAATGCCATTGCAAAAGTAGCAAGCTCGGCCCCCATCAAGGTGATGACCGTACGGACGAGTGCGTTTGCGGCGGCAGGGGCCCAGACGGCCACTGTCGCCATCGAGCGGCTTCCTGTAGCAGAGGTACATTGCCGTACTCGGTTGATCGAGCGTCAAGCGGTACAATCCACCAGGCCTGATCTTGCCGCTGCCCGAGTGGTGGTCTCGGGCGGACGGGCGCTGGGCTCTAAGGCGCAATTTGCCTTGATTGAGGCCCTTGCTGACAAGTTGGGCGGGGCGGTCGGGGCGTCGCGGGCCGCGGTGGATGCGGGTTATGTCACCAATGATTTGCAGGTGGGGCAGACCGGTAAGGTGGTGGCGCCGGATCTCTATATCGCGGTTGGGATTTCGGGCGCTATCCAACATCTGGCGGGGATGAAAGAGTCCAAAGTGATCGTAGCCATCAACAAAGACAGCGATGCGCCGATTTTTCAAGTGGCCGACTATGGATTGGTGGGGGACTTGTTTAGCGTCCTGCCAGCCCTCACCGCGAAGTTATAAGCTGCTGAAAAAGGGCCATGTCTGTAGGTTATGTGGGCTACCCCCTATTTTCATATCTCTTTTCTGTAAGCCCTGAGCCATTCAGGGCTTTTTTGTTATTACGACCTATTTTTTAAGCGAAAAAGGCGCCCATATGGCGAAAAAGCCTTTGATCCTATGCCAGCTCTTGTGTAAAACCTGACAAGTCATCGATAACTCTCATCCACTCACGGAAAGCGTCATGAGCAAACAGATTTACAACTTCTGCGCCGGCCCAGCCATGCTGCCGGTTGAAGTCATGGAGCGCGCCCAGCGCGAATTTTGTAATTTTCAGGGGCTGGGAGCCTCGATCATGGAACTCTCCCACCGCGGCAAGTCCTACATGGCGGTAGCCGAGAAAGCCGAAGCGGATCTGCGCGCCCTGTTGGCAGTACCGGACAACTACAAGGTGCTGTTTATGCATGGCGGTGGCCGCGGCCAATTCTCTGCTGTGCCGATGAACCTGCTGGGCGGCACCAATAAAAAGGCGGACTTTTTGCTCAGCGGTGTCTGGTCTGAAAGTGCGGTGGATGAAGCGAAAAAGTATGGCGATATCCTGACTCATCAAGGGGTGGCTAAAAACGAGCAGGGCATCTCACATCTGCTGCCGACCCCTGCGTTTCGCCCCGATGCCGCTTATGTTCACTACTGCCCGAATGAGACGATCGAAGGGATCGAAATGTTCGATATCCCCGCGACCGGCGAGGTGCCATTGGTGGCGGATCTCTCCTCAACCATTCTTTCCCGACCTGTTGATGTGAGCCGATTTGGCATTCTTTATGCCGGCGCGCAGAAAAATATTGGGCCTTCAGGGCTGGCCATTGCCATCGTGCGCGATGATTTGCTGGATCAGGCCAGAGCCGATGTGCCGTCGATTTTCGACTACAAGCTCACCGCCAAGAACGACTCCATGTTCAACACCCCACCAACCTACGCCTGGTATCTGGCTGGTCTGGTGTTTGAGTGGCTGCAAGAGCAGGGGGGGCTTGCGGCGATGGCTGCGCGCAACAAAGAGAAGGCCGATTTCCTCTACGGCTATCTCGATCAATCGAGCTTCTACGGCAATCAGGTCGACGTGCGCTGTCGGTCACGGATGAACATCCCTTTCCAGTTGCAAGATGCCGAGCTGGACAAGCAGTTTTTGGCCGAATCGGAAGCCGCTGGATTATTAGCACTCAAGGGACACCGTATTGTCGGTGGTATGCGTGCTAGCCTCTATAACGCCATGCCGTTGGAGGGGGTCAAAGCGCTGGTTCACTTTATGGAAGGCTTTGCCAAACGGCACGGCTAAGCGCCCCCGGCGATAGGCTAACGGTTATCGAGCACGCCGGGGACTCCCCGGCGTCTATTTTTACCCTAACAGGTGCGGTTGCTGAACGGCGGTGCGGTTTGTGCCCTCCTTGGCCTTGCCGAGTCATGCCTAGGCTGCTAACGTCCGTTCAGATGATTTATTTAATAGTTACAGGAAGTCTATGAATTCGTTGCTTTTGGAACCCATCACTCAGGTTGCCGGTGAGGTTAATTTACCAGGCTCTAAGAGTGTCTCTAACCGAGCCCTGCTGCTGGCGGCGCTGGCCCGCGGGACCACCCGACTTACCAATTTGCTCGACAGCGATGACATTCGCCATATGCTGGCTGCGCTGACCCAGCTGGGGGTGAAATACAAACTCTCTGCGGATAAGACCGAGTGTACGGTGCACGGCCTGGGCCGCAGTTTTTCGGTCTTTGAGCCGGTTAATCTGTTTCTCGGCAACGCCGGCACCGCGATGCGTCCGCTGTGCGCCGCGCTGTGCTTGGGGTCTGGTGAGTACACCTTGGGCGGCGAGCCGCGCATGGAAGAACGCCCCATTGGCCATTTGGTGGATGCCTTGCGCGAAGCGGGGGCCCACATTCAATACCTGAAAAAAGACGGGTTTCCACCGTTGGTGGTGGACGCCAAAGGCCTGTGGGGCGGTGATGTGCACATTGATGGCTCGGTCTCCAGCCAGTTTTTGACCGCGTTTTTGATGGCGGCACCCATGGCTGCAGGTGATACCCGCATCCACATCAAAGGGGAGCTAGTCTCCAAGCCCTACATTGACATCACCTTGCACATCATGAAGCAGTTTGGGGTGGTCATTGAGCATGATCACTACAAGGTGTTCTACATCAAGGGCAATCAAACCTACGCCAGTCCCGGTGATTTCTTAGTGGAAGGGGATGCCTCCAGTGCCTCTTACTTCCTCGCTGCTGGGGCGATTAAGGGCAAGGTTCGGGTGACCGGGATCGGCAAACACAGTATCCAAGGGGATATTCATTTTGCCGATGTGCTCGAAAAGATGGGGGCTCGTATCACTTGGGGTGATGACTTTATCGAAGCTGCGCAGGCGCCGCTGCACGGTATCGACATGGACATGAACCACATTCCTGATGCCGCTATGACCATTGCGACCACGGCACTGTTTGCCGAAGGGCCGACCACCATTCGCAACATCTATAACTGGCGGGTGAAAGAGACCGATCGACTCCATGCCATGGCGACTGAGCTGCGTAAGCTAGGGGTTGAGGTGGAAGAGGGACACGATTTTATTACCGTGACGCCAGCAACGACGCTTAAACATGCGGCCATTGATACCTATAACGATCACCGTATCGCGATGTGTTTCTCACTGGTGGCGTTGTCGGCGACGCCGGTGACCATCAATGATCCAGGCTGCACTTCCAAGACCTTCCCTGACTACTTCGACAAGTTGGCCAGTGTCAGCGTGCGTGATTGAGCCCGCTCAACCCATCGTCGAGGGCCCGCCTTGCTGCGGGCCTTCCTCTTTTAGTGCCAGGGCCATGGGATGTTTCTGTTTGGGTAGCACTATTTATAAAACTTGCAAGATATAATCAGAAAATTCATCCAAGAAAAATGTCATTATCTCTTTACACTCCACGGGCCTCGGGCTAGATTGGCAGCTCTCTATCGCAGTTATTAGCAGGAAATTTTATCATGCAGCATCAAACCGATGACGTTCGTATCAGTGAAATCAAAGAGTTATTGCCCCCGGTTGCGGTGCTTGAAAAGTTTCCAGCCACCGAAACTGCAGCCCAAACGGTGTTTGAATCCCGTCAGGCGATTCATCAGATTTTGGCCGGTGAAGATCAGCGTCTGCTGGTCGTGATTGGTCCTTGTTCCATCCACGATCCTGCGGCAGCACTGGAATATGGTCAGCGACTCAAAGCCTTACGGGATGAATTGAAGGGGCAGCTGGAGATCGTCATGCGGGTCTACTTCGAAAAACCACGGACGACCGTCGGTTGGAAGGGACTGATCAATGACCCTTACCTTGATAACACCTGTCAGATCAACGATGGTCTGCGCATTGGCCGCAAGCTGCTGCTCGACCTCAATGATATGGGGCTGCCGACCGCTTCCGAGTTTCTCGACATGATCACTCCGCAATACATGGCAGATCTGATGAGCTGGGGCGCCATCGGTGCGCGGACGACCGAGTCCCAGGTACACCGTGAGCTGGCCTCTGGCCTCTCGTGCCCAGTGGGTTTCAAAAATGGCACCGACGGCACCATCAAGGTCGCTATTGACGCCATTGGTGCCGCCAGTGCGCCGCACCACTTCTTGTCGGTGACCAAATATGGCCACTCAGCCATTGTGGCGACCGCCGGTAACCCAGACTGTCACATTATTCTGCGTGGTGGCCGTGAACCGAACTACAGCGCGGCCCATGTGGCTGACGTCTGCAGCGGGCTGGTCAAGGCGGGCTTGCCGCAAAAAGTGATGATCGATTTCAGCCACGCTAACAGCAGCAAGCAGTTCAAGAACCAGATGTTGGTTGCTGACGATGTGGCAGGTCAGCTGCGTGCTGGCAGCAAAGCGGTGTTTGGCGTGATGGTTGAGAGCCATTTGGTGGAAGGGCGGCAAGATCTGGTCGAGGGCTGTGGTCTTACCTTCGGGCAGAGCATTACCGATGCTTGCATTGGTTGGAATGACACTGAAACCCTGCTGCGTAACTTGGCCGAGGCGGTCACGGTGCGTAATGCTGGCTGAGGCTGAGCAAGAATGGGGGGTGGCGGATTGCGCCGTTCCCCATCAGTAAACAACAAACGCGACGTCAGGTCGCGTTTGTTGTTATTGCGGTCAGATAACCGAGCAGTGCCCTTGGCGTGATAAAGCGATGAAAGAACGGTGGCCAAGTTACTCCTGCAACGTCGCTGGGTGAGGCAGATAAAAGGGTAAAGATTGCTACGCGCAAGCGGTTTTCTAGCTGATATACTGCCCGCTCACATGTGAGCAGATTGGCCTTAATTGTACTTACAGCAAGTGCGCCCAACAGAGGCAACAGGCCAGTCGTTGTCGCCGGAGTTCCGGCATTAAGCAAATAAGGGAACAAGGATTCATGATCCCGAGACTCGATTACCAGGACAGTTTGTCACCGACAACCCTGCAGTTTCTTGAGTTGCTGGCGCGATCAGCATTTCGTGGTGATATCGAAAAGTCTTACGCAAGCCGGTTGGCGATGGCGACGGACAACAGCGTGTATCAGGTCGTGCCCGAGGCGGTGCTCTACCCACGCAGTGCCGATGACATCGCGCTGTTGCTCAAGCAGGCACAAGCACCTGCATTTGCCTCCTTACGCTTTTTCCCCCGTGGTGGTGGCACCGGGACCAACGGCCAGTCGTTGGGGGCGGGGGTGGTGGTCGATCTGTCGCGCCACATGAACCAGATCCTCGACCTTAATCTGGAAGAGGGCTGGGTACGGGCGCAAGCTGGGGTGGTAAAAGATCAACTCAATGCCTATTTAAAGCCCCACGGTTACTTCTTCTCGCCAGATCTCTCCACTTCCAACCGCGCCACCTTGGGCGGCATGATCAACACCGATGCCTCGGGGCAGGGTTCCCTGGTCTACGGCAAAACCTCGGATCACGTGTTGGGCCTGAAAGCGGTGCTGGAAAATGGTGACATTATCGCCACCACGCCGGTCAATGGCCCCCGACTGGCGGATAAATTGGCCCTAGAGAACCGCGAAGGGGAGATCTATCGCACCCTCTATCGCATCGGCAAGGAGCGCCGCGCCGACATCGACGCCACCTTCCCCAAACTCAACCGCTTTTTGACTGGCTACGATCTTAAGCACCTCTATCAACCGGATACGGACACGCTGGATGTGAGTCGGGTGTTGTGCGGATCTGAAGGGTCTCTCGGCTTTATCACCGAAGCCAAACTCAACATCACCCCCATCCCGCGCTACCGCACCCTGGTCAATGTCAAGTACGACAGCTTTCCCTCGGCCCTGCGCAACGCCCCCTTTATGGTGCAGGCGCAAGCGCTGTCGGTGGAGACGGTTGACTCCCGGGTGCTGGGGCTGGCCCGCGCCGACATCATCTGGCATTCGGTGAAAGACCTTATTCAGGATGTGCCCGGCAAGGATCTGCAGGGGCTCAATATCGTCGAGTTTGCTGACACCGACGAGCCAGAACACCAGGCCAAGGTGGTGGAGCTGTGCCGCCGTATCGACGCGCTGCTGGCTAACGGTGAAGCTGGGATCATCGGCTATCAGGTGTGTGATCACCTGCCGAGCATCGAGACCATCTACACCATGCGCAAGAAGTCGGTGGGGCTGCTGGGTAACGCCGAAGGGCGCAAGAAGCCGGTGGCATTCACCGAAGACACGGCGGTGCCGCCAGAGTCGCTGGCCGATTTCATCATGGAGTTTCGTGCCCTGCTCGATGCCCACGGCCTTGATTACGGCATGTTTGGCCACGTCGATGCCGGTGTGCTGCATGTGCGCCCCGCGCTCGATCTCTGTGATCCCGAGCAGGAGGTGCTGCTGCGTCGGATCTCCGATCAAGTAGTGGCACTCACCGCCAAATATGGCGGCCTGATGTGGGGGGAGCACGGCAAGGGGTTTCGCTCCGAATACAGCCCCGCCTTTTTTGGCGAGCTGTGGGAAGAGCTACAGCGGGTCAAGGGGGCGTTTGATCCCAGCAATCGCATCAACCCGGGCAAGATCTGCATTCCGTATGGCAGCGGCGCTGAGCTGGTGTCGGTGGATGGCCCCAAGCGTGGCAAATTTGATCGCCAGATCCCGCTCGCGGTGCGTACCAGTTACACCCGCGCCATGGATTGCAACGGTAACGGTCTGTGCTTCACCTTCGAGACCGACTCCCCCATGTGCCCCTCGGTCAAGATCAGTCGCGATCGCCGCCACTCCCCCAAGGGGCGAGCGGGCTTGATGCGCGAATGGCTGCGTCAGCTGGCGGAGCAGGGTTTTGATCCACTGGCGGAAGAGATTGAACTGCAAAGTGGCGGAGTGAGTGTGAAACGCCTGATCGACAAGGTGCGTAACACCCTAGCACGCACCCGTGGCGAGTATGACTTTTCCCATGAGGTGATGGAGGCGATGGCGGGCTGTTTGGCCTGCAAGGCGTGCACCAGTCAGTGCCCGATCAAGGTGGATGTGCCCGATTTTCGCGCTCGCTTTATGCAGCTCTACCACGGGCGCTACCTGCGCGCGCCCAAGGATTACATGGTGGGCACCGTTGAGCGTTACACCCCTTGGCTGGCGAAGGTGCCGAAGTTGGTGAACTTCTTCCTTGAAAAAGAGTGGGCCCAAAAGGCAGCCGAGAAGAGCATTGGCATGGTGGATGTGCCGCTGCTCTCGGTGCCGACCTTGGCCGAGACGCTGCATGACAACCGCGCCCGCTATTTTGATCTGCTGGGGCTGGAGGCCATGAGTGCCGAGCAGCGCCAGAAGGTAGTGCTGATTGTGCAGGACCCGTTCACCAGTTATTACGATGCCCCTGTGGTGCGGGACTTGGTGCAACTCGCCAGCAAGCTCGGCTTGCAGCCTTATCTGCTGCCCTTCAAGCCCAACGGCAAGCCCCAGCACATCAAGGGGTTCTTGCGAGGGTTTGCCCGCACTGCCGCCAATAGCGCTCAGTTTCTCAACAAGATTGCGGCGCTCGGTATCCCCATGGTGGGGGTGGATCCGGCCATGGTGCTCTGCTATCGCGATGAGTATGCCAAGGCGCTGGGCCCTGCCCGTGGCCAGTTTCAGGTAATGTTGCCCCAGGAGTGGCTGCTCTCGCTGCCTGCCGATCAGCTGCCCGTCAGAGCCAACCAGGCAAAGAGCGAGGAGGGAAGCGATCAAGGGCCTTGGTATCTGTTTGCTCACTGTACCGAGAAGACCGCCAAGCCCTCGACCCATGGTGATTGGAGTACTATTTTTGGTCGTTTTGGCGCCAGCTTACAGCCGGTGGCGGTGGGTTGCTGCGGCATGGCGGGCACCTATGGTCACGACGTCAAACAGGTGGAGAACTCCAAGGGAATTTATGGGTTGAGCTGGGCCGAGCCACTGGCCCGTTTGCCACAAGGGCGCTGCTTGGCAACGGGCTATTCGTGCCGTAGTCAGGTTAAACGGATCGAGGGCGAGGGGCTCAAGCATCCCCTGCAAGCGCTGCTCACCCTGATCTAATAACCCATTGAGCTCGGCCGTGGCGGCAATCTGTGTTATGCCCCCACGGCCTGCTTACTTGATACAACCGTATGAGGGTGGCGTGCTGGCTCTGAGCGGGTGTCGCTACCCGCTATCCCACAGGGTTGATGCCACCTGCTCGGTTTACCATTCGAAGTGGGTTGAGTGTGGTCTTGGCGCAGGATAACAAGTGGCTTGTGACGAGCCCACATCGGCAGATTTCTAATATGTAGGAGCGAAGTGATGAGCGAGCAGCGTGACCATGAAACGCCAGCCATCTGGCGCAAACCCATGAGTCTGGCGCGACTGAACGCGACCTCTGAGCATACCCTGATGGCCCATTTGGGGATCGTCTATACCGCGTTTGGTCCCGACTGGCTGGAGGCCACCATGCCGGTCGATCAGCGTACCCATCAGCCCCTTGGCATGTTGCATGGGGGAGCATCGGTGGTACTAGCGGAAACGATCGGGTCACTGGCAGCCAACATGGCGGTGGGGCCAGAGAGTTACTGTGTGGGGTTGGAGGTGAATGCTAATCACCTGCGCGCTAAACGGGAAGGGATGGTGATCGGGCGCGGCTCTCCCCTGCATGTGGGGGCGACCACTCAGGTATGGCAGATAGAGATTCGCGATGAACGGCACCATTTGTTGTGCACCAGTCGCTTGACCATGGCCGTGCTCAAACACAAACGGCAGCGGGAGGCTGATAAGGTCTGATCAGACCACGCAGTAAAATGAACAAAAAATAAACAAGCCATTGCCGGACGATCGTTTTATAATCGTCGACGTCTTGAGATGCTTATCACATTTTCCAAGACAGAAGAACAAAATGGCGCTATAATCTCCGCCTTTTTGCTATTCCGCGGTGTTAGCCGCCTGCCTTAATCTGGAAGAATCTATGTCTGATACCGAACAACTGCCCCTTTTTAGTGAGCTTGGACTTGCCGCGCCTGTATTAAAAGCGCTGCAAGACGTGGGCTATGAGCGCCCGTCTCCCATCCAGGCCGCCGCAATTCCCCACCTGATGGCGGGACACGATCTGCTGGGGCAGGCACAAACCGGTACAGGGAAGACCGCTGCCTTTGCCTTACCTCTGTTGTCTCGTTTGGAAGCTGGTAACCGCAACACCCAGATTTTAGTGCTGGCACCGACCCGTGAATTGGCGCTGCAGGTTGCTGAAGCATGCCAACGTTATGCCCATCACATGCCTGATTTCCATGTACTGCCTATTTATGGTGGCTCTTCCTACGAAACCCAGACCCGTGCCTTGCGCCGAGGTGCTCAGGTGGTGGTCGGTACCCCTGGTCGGGTGATGGATTTGATCCGTCGTAAGAACTTGGATCTCTCGGGTCTGAGAGCGTTAGTTCTGGACGAAGCAGACGAAATGCTGCGGATGGGCTTTATTGACGACGTGGACTGGATCATGGAGCAATGCCCTGCCGGTCGTCAGGTTGCCTTGTTTTCCGCCACCATGCCGGATCAGATCCGTCGAGTGGCCCAAAAGCATCTCAAGCAGCCTAAAGAGATCAAAATCGTTTCTAAGACCTCAACTGCACCGACCATCCGCCAGCGCTACTGGCAGGTGACTGGCCTGCACAAGCTAGACGCCATGACTCGCCTGCTGGAAGTGGAGCCTTACGAAGCGTTACTGGTGTTCGTGCGTACCAAAAACGCGGCCGAAGAGTTGGCTGGTAAGCTCGCTGCCCGTGGTCATGCCTGTGAAGCGCTGCACGGTGATATCCCGCAGAAGCTGCGTGAGCGCACCGTTGACAAGC
Organism: Aeromonas cavernicola; assembly: GCF_002795305.1. GTDB lineage: Bacteria > Pseudomonadota > Gammaproteobacteria > Enterobacterales > Aeromonadaceae > Aeromonas > Aeromonas cavernicola. The sequence goes on along the minus strand of NZ_PGGC01000129.1, from coordinate 8,065 downwards.
TGCGCCAAGGCCAGCTGGATATCCTGATCGCCACCGACGTGGTCGCCCGTGGTCTGGACGTTGAGCGTATCACTCACGTAGTGAACTACGACATTCCGTATGACACCGAATCTTACGTGCACCGGATCGGCCGTACTGGCCGTGCTGGTCGTAAAGGTGAGGCCATCCTATTTGTGGCGCCCCGTGAGCGTCGCATGCTGCGTGCCATCGAGCACGCAACTCGTCAGGCCATCGAGCCGATGAAGATGCCGAGCACCGATGACATCAACCAACATCGCTTGACCAAGTTCAAAGAGCGCATCCGCGAAACCATGATGGGTGAAGAGCTTGAGATCTATCACAACTTGGTGAACGAGCTGATTGAAGAGGACTCTGCCGATCCGCTGGAGCTGGCTGCTGCACTGGCCAAGCTGGTACAGGGTGACCAACCGCTGCTGCTGGATGATTCCATCCCAGACCCACTGTTGAACAACAGCAGCGATCGTGGTGGTTTCGAGCGCCGTGATTTCAATGATCGAGGTGGTCGTGATGGTGCAGATCGGGGCGATCGCGCCGCGCGCCGTATGCCTTCACTGGCGGCCCGTCCGCTGAAAGATAATCCAGACGTAGAGATGGAGCGTTATCGCGTAGACGTGGGTGCTCATCACGGTGTCAAGCCGGGCCAAATCGTGGGTGCTATTGCCAACGAAGCGAACATCGAGAGCCGTTTCATCGGCAACATCGACATCGCAGATGACTTCTCCACGGTCGATCTGCCCAAAGGCATGACCGCCGAGGTACTGGAGGTGATCAAGAAAGCCCGTGTTTGCCAGCGCCCGCTGCAGATCACCCGCTACACCGAAGTCCCTGCTGGTGGCAACACCGCTAGCCGTCCGCCCCGTGGTGATCGTCCGTTCCGCAGTGACCGTCCTTTCAACAAGGATCGTCGTCCGCAGGGTGACCGTCCCTTTAACAAGGATCGCCGTGAAGGCGGTGCTGCTGCCGGTGACAAGCGCAAATTCGGTGGTAAGCGCCGCGAAGGGTAAGTATGCACCCTCGTGAGTCATGGCGTGATCCATGATTGATGGGGCGCGGTTGTGGGTTAATCCCATGACCGCGCCCCATTTTTATTGGCCATTTCTTATTGGCAAGGGTACGGTCAGTCAGCTCACCTAAGCCACATAGGCAGGAGCCAGCAGGCTGGCTAGGGGCAATGTGGGGAAAGCCATAGCGTCATCCTCTTGGTATGCGGCCATGGGGGGCAGTGGTTGACGCTTGATTCACCCAATAAAAAGCCGCCCTTGCTGCTGTGCATCAGGGCGGCTAGTTGTTGATATGAGGATTATCGCTTCCCGGCCAGTAGCCAATAGCTAACGGCCGAGGCGAGCCCACAACTGGCGATCGCGATGGCCATGGGCAGGGGGGAGCTGGGCGGATTGAGGTTAACCAGAATGCCGACGCAGGCGCCGATGCCAAAGCGCAGAGTACCGGCAAGCGCCGAGGCCGTGCCCGCCGCCTGCGGGAAGTGGCCGAGCAGACCGGTCATGGCGTTGGCGCCGACCAGACTGATGTGACCCACAAACAGCACCACGGGGATCACGATGCCCCACAAGCCACCACTTTGGCTCCATGCGTTATAGATCAGCAGCGCGCCCGCACACGGCAAGATGGCCAGACCGTATTGCAGCATCCGCTCTGACCCAATCCCTTTGACCACTCGGCTATTGACGAAGGTAACGGCCATCATCAGCAAAATATTGAGGCCAAACAGCCAACCATAATGTTCGGTGGGGACGTGAAAATACTCGATGTAGACATAGGGCGACGCACTCAAGAAGGCGAACATACCGGAGCTGGAGAAAGCGCCGCACAACACGTAGCCCATGGCGCCGCGATGGGAGAGGACACGCCAGTAGTTGCGCAGTACCTGACCTAGCCTAAGCGGTTGTTTATGTTCTGGTTTGAGCGTTTCTCGGATTTTCCACTGGATTATCAGGCAAATTAGTAAACTGATCCCCATTAACAGCCAGAAGATCACCCGCCAATGGCTGTGGGCGCTGATATAACCACCGACCACGGGGGCCACCAGCGGCGCCAAGGTCATCACCAGAATGACAAATGACATAGCGCGGGAAAACGCATCCTTCTCGAAAAGGTCGCGCAGCAGGGCATTGACCACCACCGAGCCGGCCGCACCGCCGGCGGCTTGCAGCATCCGCCATGCCAGCAACTCTGGCAGGGTATCAGCCAGCGCACAGCCGACCGAGGCGATGGCAAACATCAGCAGCCCCGCCAAGATCACCGGTTTGCGACCAAAGCTATCGGCGATCGGCCCATAGAAGAGCTGGCCGATGGCAAAGCCGCCCAAAAAAGCGCTGATGGTGAGCTGGGCGCCGTCGATGCTGGTGGCGAGATCTCGGGCAATGGCTGGAATGGCGGGCAGATACATATCCACCGCCAGCGGGGTCAGGCCCGCCAAGGCACCGAGCAAGATAAAGAGCAAGCGGGGAGAGAGGGCTGCCCGTGGTGTTGCAGTCTGTGAAGAGGATGGGTGCGGCATAGGATTTCCAGTAGTCAGGTTCAAATGAGCAGGCATGGGCAAGGGACGAGTTTATCAGTTTTGCCGAGCTGGGGGATCGGGTATCGCGAGCCATAAACCTGGCTCGGCGGCAAAGCGCGGGGCAAACCAGTGCTGATCCACCGCCGTAGGCATCTCGCTCGCGGTGATGGGGCGGCGACTGAGGCGGCAGGCTCCCTGAGAGAGTGCCAGCGCTGCATCCCCTTGGTACCAGCCATCGGTCACCGGTAGGGTTGTGGTCTCCCGCAGCAGCCTCACCCCCCACTGGGTCACCAGCGCCGGGCACGCTTTTTCTGCCAGTTTTGCCGCTTGCATCATGGCGGGCGGACGGGGCAGGGTAAAGGTCGCGCCGAGCAGCAGCAATCCGGTCACCGTTGCCAGCTTCTCGCCACAGCGCGGCAGCCAACCTGCCAGCAGCACAATACCGAGCAGGGTGATGGGCGCCAGATGGCGGGGATTGTCGGGATTCTGGCCAAACAGGGTCCAGAGCAGCAGGGCGAGCCAGTAGAGCGTCCAGAGCGGGGGGAGGGCGGCAGGGTGGTTTTTTGATCTTTGCCAAAGCGGCAGTACCAGCAGCGCCCCAACAGCCAAGGGCCAAAGCGGGGTGAGCTGATCGTTGAAGGTGCGCGCCCAGCTCAGCAGCCGATCGCCGTGGGCTGCCGCTGTGTTGCCCCACAGGGTAAAGTGGCCGTCGGTAAAACGCCGCCCTTCGCTGAAATAGGCCCAGCCATCGGCCTGCCAGACAAAGAGCAGGCTGATAAGCCCTACCAAGGCGATGGGGAACACAAACCTGACGCGCGTTCCCTTTTGCGCCATTCCCAGCCACAGGGGCAGCAGCGCCAGTACAAAATAGGAGGGGCGCAGGGCTAGCAACAGACCGAGTAACAGACCCGCTAGCGTAATCCTGCGCTGCTGCAAGGCCAGCAGTGTCCCGAGCCAGGCGGCAAGCGCAGGTCCATCCGAGAGGCCGGAGAGCGCTAGGGTCGGGGTAAGCGGCAGAGCCAGCACCAGCAGCCAGACAGGTGCCAGCAGGCTTGGCCGTTGCCACAGCTTCACCGCCAGCAAGGCGGCGAGCGGCGCCAGCAAACTGCTCCCCAACAGGCTGGCCCACTGCACCGCGCGGGCCGGATCGTCCACCGCCAGATTGATCAGCCGTGCCAGCCAGATAAAGGCGGGGTAGCCCGGAAAGTGGGGGGAGAACTCCAGCACGCTAAAGCGCGTTACCCCGTGGGCAAAATTGAGGGCATCGTCGGAATCGAGCGCCGCCGGGAAGGCCAGCAGCCAGCCGAGCCAGGCCAGTTGCAGCAGAATGAGCAGCCAAAGGATGGTGGAGCAGGGGGAAGCCCAACGCCGGGCCATTACCTTACCCCTCATCCCCAGCCCTTCTCCCGCAAGGGGAGAAGGGGGCAAACCAGCGTCCGGGTGCATTTATCGGCAGGCCGTGCGTAGGGTGGGTAGAGCGTAGCGAAACCCACCGTTTGTCACAGCGAGGTGGCGCAATGATTGGCTGGTGGCCATCAAAGCGGCGCTAGCACGGCCATCAGCGCTTTTTCTGCATCGCTAAAGGCGGCGGCATCGGCGGGCTTGGCGCCCACCCCGAATACCCCCGGGTTACCGATGGCATCCAGCACCTTGGCCAGCGCCTGTTCGGCCGCCTTGCGATCCCCTTCACTGAGGGAGGGGAGGATCAAGTCGAGGAAGCGCTTGCTCTTGACCACCAGCACCTTGGCGGTCTGGTAGTCGCCCAGATTCTGGCTGGCCCCTTCGAGGCGGCGCTCGATCTCCGCCTTGTAGGCGCGGTTGAGCAGGGCGGCGGTAGCCGCGGCGTCTTTGGCCTTGATGGCGGCGGCCAGCGGCCCTTGCAGTTCCACCTTGTGGTGCTGTTCCAGATAGGTCAGCTCGTCGGCAATCTCGCTCAAGGTGGTGCTGGCATCCTTGCCGTCAGTGGCGGCGCCAAGCAGCGCTTCGCGGGCGTCGATCAGTGGCTCCTTGCCGGCGGCGGCGTAGGAGTAAGCCTGCGCCTGCCCGCTCAGGGCCAGCAGCAGGGTGAGGGCGAGTAAACCCGGGCGGATGGTCATCCTGTTCTCCTTACTTATGCCAATGGCGCGGCACTCAGGCCACGCTCTGGGTTTCAATCACGGTATTTTCGTTGCGATGGTTAAAGGTGTTGCGGCGTCTGTCTACCTGTTGGACACCGACAAGCCTCACGCCACGCTCTGGGTTTCTATCACGGTGTTTTCGTTGCGATGGTTAAAGATGGCGTGACGTCTGTCCACCCCGTCGATCACCATATCGGCCGCCATCATCCCCATCTCCATGGCGGTGTCGGTGAAGATATAGCGGAATGTCCCCTGACGGCCGGTCATGATGAGGTTGGTGATGGGCATCAGTGCCTTGATGGCTTCGTTGCGACGGGCCTGATAGCCGAGATCCATCAGTGGATAGGCGTACTCGCTGCGGGCTTCGAACGTCTCATCGCCAAGCTTCTGGGTATCAACGCCGAGGCTCGCCAGATCGGCGGTAACCCGACCGCGCAGATCAGAGAGCGGCGCCTGCCAGGTGGCATCCCCCGGATTGCAGGGGATCTCCAGCATCACCGAGGTTTGGCCCTGTGGCGCCATAAAGGGGCTGCGCCGGCGCGGCTCCTGCAGACGGGTGGCCAGAATATGGGGATCGGAGAGGTACTGCCAGGTGTTGTCCGACAGGTTCTCCTGTTTGAGGGGCATATTGACGAAGCGAAGCGACCGGTAGTGCAGATCGCACGGCAAGCCCAGATGCTGGCAGGTGAGCGGCAGCGGCAGGGTGGAGATCACCTGATCAAAGCACTCGCTCTGCTCAACGTTATCTTGTGACCAATACACCCGTTCAATACGGCCATCAGCCTGCTCAAGGCGGGTGATGGTAGCGCCGGTCTTGAGCGCGACTCCCTCGTCCACCAGCCGCTCCCCCAGGGTGGTGAAGATCTGGCCGAAGCCATATTTGGGATAGCGGTATTTGCGGGCATAGGTGCGCACCGAGATACTGCCGTTGCGTCTTGGCAGCAGGCGACGCGCCACGTCTTTGAGGTCGATCAGGCTGATACGCTGGCCAGCCCAGTCGGCGGAGAGCTTGTCCGGGTTGATGCCCCATAGTTTGCCGGTGTAGCCCTCGAAGAACTGGCGGTAGAGGGTGCGGCCAAAGTGACTCTGGATCCACTCGGCAAAGCTCGCCTTGGCAAAATCAGTGGGCTTCTTGGCAAAAGGCAACAGCAGCAAGTCTTTTACCGCACCTGCCATCAGGGCCAGCGGCGCCGTCTTGAGCAGGTTGGGCAGGTTCAGGGGGTAGTCATAGGTGCGCCCGCCAAAGCGGATCACGCTCTTGCGCTCGGCGTGGAGCAGATCGTCCCCCATCAGCTCGTCGATAAAGGCGAGCAGCTCGGGGTTCTTGGTGATAAAGCGGTGGCCGCCGTAGTCAAAGCGATACTCCCCATCGCGCCCCTTGAAAGTCTGGGTGGCGCACATGCCGCCGACCACCGGCTCCTGCTCGAACAGGGTGACCGCAAAACCGGCACGGCGCAGGCGCCAGGCAGCCATCAAACCGGCTGGGCCGGCGCCCAGCACCGCAATGTGCTTCTTGTTGTTATCGCTCATGACGTTTTCCGAAACTGCTTGATTGAGCAGGGGGAGACATCAATGCGCCGCCCCCTGAAGATGTGATGACCAACGTGGCGAACTCAGCCTCTTGCGGGCACTGCTCGGGCCTGCGAACGATAGCTGCGCTGCCAGAGGGTAACGAAGATCACCAGATAGAGGGCCCAGGTCAGCAGCTGCAAGCCAGCGGGTGAGGCATTGTAGCCAAACAGGGCGCGCAGGAAGGTACCAAATACCCCCTGATCGTCGAGAATATGGCTGATGTCGAACACCGGTGTAGTCCAGAAGGTGATGATATCTGCCGCCTGCAACATGTTGACGGCGGACGACAGCAGACCTGCGGCGATGATGATGATAAGCAGGCCAGTCCAGCGGAAGAAAGGCGCCAGCGCCACCTTGCGGGTGGAGCGCAGCAGCCCCCACACCAGCGCGATGGCGAGCAGCAGCCCCGCCAGCGCGCCTATCAGGCCGGATTGCAGATCTACCCCTTGCCCCGAATAGATCAGGGCGGAGAAGAACAGCACGGTTTCAAACCCTTCGCGCATCACCGCCAGGAAGGCGAGCAGCACCAGCCCAAACAGGTTGCCGCCATCGATGGCCGCATCGATGCGCGCCGTCATGGCCCCTACCTGGGATTTGGCCTGCTTTTGCATCCAGACTGCCATGTAGGTGAGCACCAAGGTGGCGAAGATCAGGATCCCCGCCATCAAGAGGTGGTTGTAGCGCTCGCTCTCGAACTGGCTCACCACCACCTGGAACAGGAAGGCGACGCCAAGGGAAGCGATAAGGCCAAGCCCCACCCCCAGATAGATGAACGTGTTGTAGCGGCTCGCCCCCAGCTTGGCGAGGTAGGAGAGGCAGATGCCGACCAGTAGGAAGGCTTCCAGCCCCTCGCGCAGGGTAATCAGAAAACTTGCAAACATCAGGATTGAGGCTCCGTAGCGGACGTGATGGGGAGAGGCTGCAAGGTGAGTTGCAACCGATTGAGTTGTAGACGCGTGAGCAGCACTATGGGTGGCTCCGGCAAGCTCGGCTCGGCGGCGCGCACCGCATCACTGACCCACTTGGGGTAGGTGCGGAAATTGAGTTTGATATCGGCCTTGAAGGGCCCTTGGGCATCTGTGGGCAGCGGCCAGGCTTCATCGCGCCAGCCATCGGCCGGAATGCGGGTATCTTCCAAGAGCTTGGCGTAACGCCAGAACTTGAGTCCCACCGGCTTGCCCTCGGTATCACCGAATACTTTTCTGAACAGTCGCGCATCTTCAGGGACAGCGCCATCCACCGGTTGGCCGCTGGCAAGCACCACCTTGCCGCTGGCGTCAGTGACGGTCAGTTCCAGCCAGAGTTCACGAAAATCGGCCACCCCGGTGGGCAGGGCATGGCCCGCGCCGGTATTGGCGACCCGCACCACCAACTGCTGACTATCAGCAGCCTGTTCGATCCGGGCGGAGAGGGTAGCGCTGGAGCGCAAGAGCGCCAGACTCTCCTGTTCAAGGTCTGGATTGCGCAGCCCCACCAGCTGGTGCTGGGCGCCGGTAAAGTTGTGGCGATAGAGCCGGGCTTTCATGGTGCCGTTTTCGGTGGACTGGCCCGCCACCGGCGCGCCGCCATTGCCCGGCTCCGGGTTCATATGGCAGTCGATGCAGGTGCGCCGTTTGGCAGGATCCTCCGCGTTCGCGAAGCTGGATTTTTCCCACTCGTCCCAGGTGTTGACGATATTGGCGCCGGTGCCCGGGGCAAACTCGTTGTGGCACGACTTGCACAGAGCCGCGTCGCGGTAGAAATCCTTCTGGTAGGAGGCTTTGTGGGCTGCCGGGCGGGCGTTGATCTGCCGCTCGGCCAGCCAGTGCTGGAGGCTGCCACCCGCGGCATCCTCGAA
>NZ_PGGC01000013.1 GCF_002795305.1 Aeromonas cavernicola | reverse complement strand
GCCTTCATAAACAGCCCCTGCAGCGCCTCCACCAAGGAGCCCTGCACCGAGCAGCAGATGCAGCCGGAATCGAGCATCACAACCTGCTCGTCCACTTGCTGTACCAGATGATGATCCAGCCCCACCGAGCCGAACTCGTTGATCAGCACCGCGCACTCGCCAAGCTCTGGCTGCTTGACCCAGTGGTTGAGCAGAGTGGTTTTGCCGCTGCCGAGAAAGCCAGTCAGCAGAGTCACAGGAATACGAGTATCTTGCATATCAGTCATGTCAAATCCTTACCGGTTGGCAAACAGCTTGCTGAGCCAGCGGTTTTCAAAACGGCCATGGGGGTCGAGCTCGGCTTTTAGCGCGAGGAAGTCGTGCCAGCGCGGCAGCAGGGCTGGGAAGTCATAGAGATCCATCGCCAGATGCTTGCCGAAATGGGGAATGCCGCCGAGCGGCACCAGCAGCTGTTGCAGTTCACGCATCTGCGTCATGGAGCCGTTGACGAAGGTGCCGTCCGCCGCCAAATAGACCAGAAAGCCAATCCAGCAGACGGGTTGTTCATAAGCGGCGCTGAGCCAGGCTTCGGAGGGGCCGGTGCAGCGCAGGATAAAGGGGTAGTGTAAGGCGTTCGGGTTAGCCTGCTGCCACGCCTGCAGGGTCTTTAGCGCTTCGTTCATGCGATGGAGCGGCACCGCCACCTCGCAGTTGATCTGGGGGGCAGGGATCCCCTTGCAGAGGATCTGGTAGACGTTGCCCACCAGATCGGAGGCATCCTTGAAGCGGCGTACCGTCTCGAAGTGATCACCCGCTAACGCCTCATCCTTGGTGTCTTTGGCCATCTTCTGCAAAGTGGCGTCGATAGTGGCATTAAGAGCAGCGTTCATGCGGGCGTCGATATCGCCATCCAGCAGCAGCGGTTCGCTGCCGCCAGCACGATAGCGGGCCACCTCCTCTTCGGAGGCGGGATCCACCAGCCAGATGTGGCTCTCGCCGGTCCAGGCGAACCACCAGCTCTTGACGAAGCCGTGCTCGCGGTTGAGCCGCTCGTTGTGCGCCAGCAGGAAGGGGTAGTCGGTGGTGAACTTGGTGCAGCGCATGATGCGGTTTGGCACGGTGCGCAGGGTGACGTCGAGCAAAATGCCGAGCATCCCCATCCCCATCACGAAGGCGCCGAAACGCGGATCGCTGCGATCGACTCGGATGATCTCGCCGCTGGCCAGCATCACCGTCATCGCCGCCACCGCATCGCACAGGGCGGACTGGTGTAGCCCCTGACCGTGAGTGCCGGTGCTCAGCGCGCCGCCCAGGGTTTGGATGCCGATCACACCGGGGGATGCGGGCAGCATCCGCTCCATAGCGATGAGGTCGGCATAGACAGTATCGAGCGGCGTCCCCGCCTGATAGGTCACGGTGTCGGCAGTGTTCGCCAGCTGGCCGCGCAGGTGGTGCAAGTCCACTAGCAGCGCCTGACTGCCCTCGGCATAGACGCTGTGGATGGGTTCAAAAGAGAGGCCGGAGCCGATAAGGCGCAGCTTGCGCTCGGGGTATTCGCGCAGCAGAGCTTGCAGCTCGTCGCGGCTTTGCGGGCGCCATACTTGATCCAGCGCGCCGAGGGGATTGGTTCTCGACCAGTTGAACAGCACCTCCCGATTATCTATCGCCTTGATGCTGTGAAATGCCTGGAACTGAACCGTCATGCCACCCCTCACTACTGTCTGGCTTTAAAATGAGCGCAGATTCTACCGAAAAGTGGCTAACAAGGCATGGAAAACTAGCCCAGATACCAGCTTGAGGCGGGGTATCTGGGGGGCCGACTGATGTGGATACGGTTTGGCGCGTTTGGCGATGACGAGGTGAAGCGCGATGAGGGTCTGCAATAGTGGGCGATGGTGAGATGACCTACGCCAGATTAACCTGGTTATTTGTGGCGCCAAGGCGGGGGGCTAAACCAGCAACACCGGCTACCTCCTGCTCGTCGACCAGACCTTGGGCCTGCGCCACAAATGCTGGTAACGGCATGGGGCGGCCAAACAAATAGCCCTGCAGATAGGTCACCCCTTTGTGCTTGAGATATTCCGCTTGTTGCTGGGTCTCTACCCCTTCCGCCACCAATGAAAGACCTAGCCGAGTAGCCAGATCAATCACGTTATCGACAATATGTTCCGACAGGGATTCAGTCCCGATCCGGCCAATAAATGACTGATCAATCTTGAGATAGTCGACTCGAAACTGCTGGAGATAGGCCAAGCTCGAATGACCCGTGCCAAAGTCATCAATGGCGAGCTGAATCCCCAATACATCAAGTTCCTCAAATAGGGCGAGGGTATGAGCGTTGGCCACGAGCAGCTCTCGTTCGGTCAATTCCAATACCATCACCACCTTGCCCGGTGCAAAGTGACTGAGAAAATGGCGACACTCTGTTAGCAATGAATTATCACGGCAGTGGGCGGCACTGATGTTGAAGCCAATGTGAAAACCATCGGGTAATTGGTCTTGGATCGCCCCTAACTGCTGAGCCACGGTATCCATTAACAAGCTGGTCATCGGGATGATGGCGCCACTCTCCTCTGCTTGCGGGATAAACAGGTCGGGTCGGATCAGGCCGTAGCTAGGATGCTGCCAGCGCATCAAGACTTCGACCCCGATCAGCTGTTCATTGTCACTGCTAACTAGGGGCTGTAAATAGGGAACAAACTCTTTGGCATGGAGGGCTCTGGCCAGTTCGCTGGCTGGCGAGCGAGGTCGCCCCAGCAGCCACCAAAGCAGGAGGGCACACCCCATCGAGGCCCCCAGCAAGACACTCAGTGCTAGCCATCGCCCCTGCCACAGGGAGTGCCAGAAATCAGACTCATCGTATCCCGCATAGATAGAGAAGGGGTACTGCGTCGAGTTCGACTCATGACTAACAAAGGTCGGTTTTTCAAGCGCCTCCTGATGTAATTTACCCTGTTCATCCAGCCACTGGGGCCCCACATGCAGCAACAGCTTGGTCGACTTGCCGCTGAGGGCCAGCATGAACTGTAAATACTCCCCATCGATGGTGCTGAACACCGCTCCTTTACCGTATTGGTTACGGACGGCGAGCAGAGGATGATCCTCGCGGAGCTGATTCCCCGCCGACAACCGCAGCAGGTTATCGCTACGGTCTGCCGCTGATTCAGGCCAGTTAATGTCGCCGAACAGGGAGTTACAGTAGATCCCTTGTTCATCCACCAAACTGATCGTGCGCACAAACGGCACTAAGGCTACCTGCTTGCGCAAGGCAAACAGGGCGTGCTCAATCAGGGCCTGCTGACAAAAGGAAAGAGTTGTTGATTGGCTTTTTGGGCATGGCTGAGCATGGTCTCGACAAGTGCCACTGCTTGCTTGGCTGATCGCTCCGACTCCCGCTCCAAGGAGGTGACGTGGCCAACGCCTAGCGCCCAGCTTCCGAGTAACAGCAGGCAGCCAAAAAGCAGCACAGGCCCACCAAGGCGCAGCCATGGATGAGAGAAGTCGGCGTTGGATAATGACAGCGGCATATCAAGACCATGCAGTAATGTGGATGGCTAATATATCAATCAATACTGAACTGGGGCCTAATGTGGACAAAGATTAACCAGAGGTGAGTGGTGATAAGGTCTGAGGAAGGCCGTGGAGCCTGGCCTGGGTGAGCGACAAGCAAGCCGCTTAGTCTTAGTACCTATCCCATTAGGCTAGTTAGCTAACTTGTTGGCTCTGCATCGAGCCCGAAATATTCACGTACTACACGTACGCTGCGGTTGCTGTGCGCGATGCGAGTCGGCTCCTGTGTCTATGACCGAGGGATGGGTGCCAATCCTGCCTGCTGGGGGAGGTGCGTGGCCATAGAATGTTAGGTTAAGCCATAAAAGAACCCGCACAGCGAGGTGTGCGGGTTCGGATCAGAACGAATTACATCGCCCGTATTTATGCAGTGAGATCAAAGCGATCTGCGTTCATGACCTTGTTCCAGACGCTGATGAAATCGCAGATAAACTTCTGCTGGTTATCATCTTGGGCATAGACCTCAGCGTAAGCACGTAGCACCGAGTTGGAGCCAAACACCAGATCGATCCGAGTTGCCGTCCACTTCACCTTGCCAGTGAGGCGATCGCGTACTTCATAGAGGTTGTCTGCCACTGGATGCCAAGTGTTGGCCATGTCAGTCAGATTGACGAAGTAGTCGTTGGTTAATACCCCAGGCCGGGCGGTGAAGACCCCATGAACGCTGCCCCCATGGTTGGTGCCGAGTACCCGCATCCCACCGATGAGCACGGTCATCTCATGAGCGGTCAAGCCCATCAGTTGCGCGCGGTCGAGCAGTAGCTCTTCAGCAGTGACGGTGTAGCTTTGCTTCAACCAGTTACGAAAGCCATCTGCAAGCGGCTCTAACACGGCAAACGAGTCCACATCGGTTTGGGCTTGGGTCGCGTCACCCCGGCCTAGCTGGAAGGGAATATTCACGGCCACGCCGGCCGCTTTAGCGGCTTGCTCCAGCCCGACGTTACCGGCTAACACAATGACATCTGCCACGCTGATCTGGTGAGCTGCGGCAATCGGCTCCAATACTGTTAGCACGCGGGCTAAACGAGCGGGTTCATTGCCTGACCAATCTTTTTGCGGTGCCAACCGAATGCGAGCGCCATTTGCCCCACCGCGTAAATCAGAGCCACGGAAGGTACGGGCACTGTCCCATGCGGTGGCGACCATGTCGGCGATCGACAGGCTACAGTTGTGCAACTGAGCTTTTACGGCATCGACATCGTAATCACGGCGGCCTGCGGCTACTGGGTCTTGCCAGATCAGATCTTCGCTGGGGGCATAAGGGCCGATATAACGGGTTTTGGGTCCTAAATCACGGTGGGTCAGCTTGAACCATGCGCGGGCAAAGGTCTCGGAGAAATAGGCTGGATCATCGCGAAAACGCTCGGCAATCTTGCGATAGGCGGGATCGAATTTGAGCGCCATATCGGCATCGGTCATCATCGGTTTGCAGCGGATCGAGGGATCTTCCACATCCACCGGCATGTCTGCCTCTGCAATGTTGATCGGCTCCCACTGATGAGCGCCAGCAGGGGATTTTTGCAGCCACCAATCATATTTGAATAACAGCTCGAAGTAGCCGTTGTCCCACTGGGTTGGGTGCGTGGTCCATGCCCCTTCGATGCCACTGGTAACTGTATTGCGACCAATGCCTCGGCTGCTGTGGTTGATCCAACCCAGGCCCTGCTCATCAATGTCGGCGCGCTCGGGCTCAGGCCCCAGTTGCTTCGCATCACCATTACCGTGAGCCTTACCCACGGTATGACCGCCTGCGGTCAGGGCGACGGTCTCTTCATCATCCATGGCCATGCGGGCAAAGGTCACGCGCATATCTTGGGCGGTTTTAAGCGGATCTGGCTGACCATCAACCCCTTCTGGGTTGACGTAAATCAGCCCCATCATCACTGCGGCTAATGGGTTTTCCAGATCACGTTCACCGGAATAGCGGCCACCAGGCTTGCTGCTCGGGGCCAGCCACTCGCGTTCTGATCCCCAGTAAATATCTTTCTCGGGGTGCCAAATATCCTCGCGGCCAAAGGCGAAACCAAAGGTTTTCAGCCCCATTGACTCATACGCGATGGTGCCAGCAAACAGGATGAGGTCTGCCCAGCTGATTTTGTTACCGTATTTTTTCTTGATCGGCCACAGCAGGCGGCGGGCTTTATCGAGGTTGGCGTTGTCTGGCCAAGAGTTGAGGGGAGCAAAGCGTTGATTACCGGTACTGCCACCACCACGCCCGTCGGCAATTCGGTAGGTGCCCGCTGCGTGCCACGCCATGCGGATCATCAGGCCACCATAATGGCCCCAGTCAGCAGGCCACCAAGGTTGGCTATCGGTCATTAAGGCGGTGACATCCTTTTTGAGCGCCGCCATGTCGAGCTTTTTAACTTCTTGGCGATAGTTGAAATCAGGGCCTAGTGGATTGGTTTTGCTGTCGTGCTGATGGAGGATGTCGAGATTAAGGCTCTTTGGCCACCACACCATATTGGCCGACTCGGCCGAGGTGGTCCCACCATGCATCACTGGGCATTTTCCTGCGGAACTTTCTGAATGTTTGCTCATCATTTTCCTTATTTGCTTTGCTACCAATAACGTCAGCATCATGACATACCACAGTGGCGCTATTTGCAACCGCCTAAGTCACTCCCTGCTTATAACGGCACTGCCACTAAAACCATTAGAGTGATGATTTTTATTGCTTTTTTAGTCGCTGTGACAGTTTTTTCATAGATGAAACTGTCAGTAGAGTGTCTAGCATTTGATGGTTGTTGGGGCGATTGGTTCAAAAAAATGTCATTCACAACACATTTATGCTGTCGCCCTGAACTTGACCTGCTTAGCGTTTATATCCACCACCTTTGCTTTAGCTAAACCCAGAGCTGACAACGTTGGGTTTAGGCAGCAATCACTTGTTAGCCCAGACTCTCCCCTTGGTAGAGAGAGAAGCCAAGATCTTTGCGCTGTTCGGTTTGTGGTTGACCATTGAGCCGAGCTAGCAACATGGTTGCTGCTTCGCGGCCTATCTCTTTGCGTGGGGTGACAATGCTCGCCAGCGTCGGGCTCATCGCGCGGCCGATATCAAGCGCGTTGCTGCCTGCGATGGCAATCTGTTGGGGTACGGCAATCCCTTTGGCTTGGCAGCGCAGCAGGGCGCCGACCGCGAGGTCGTCGTTGGTGCAAAATAGACCGTCTAGCTGCGGATCGCGGGCCAGCGCTTGTTCTAATAGCTCTGCGCCCAAGGTGAAGGTCGAGGAATGCTCGGTGAGCAGGTGTTGCCCAGTCAGGCCTGCCTCGGCCATTGCCTGATAGTACCCTTCCATCCGCAGCTGGGTGCGGACATCAAGCCGCGCTCCCAGATAGACCACCCTGCGCCGCCCTCGCCGCAGCATCTCAGAGACCATGGCGCGGGCTGCGGCTTGATGATCCATTCCTACCACCATGTCGATGGGATTAGCCGGCAAATCCATGGCTTCTACTACCGGAATCCCTGCGGTTGCAATCATTTTGCGAGTCCGTGAGGTGTGCTGGCTATCCGATAGGATCAGGCCATCGACGTGGTAAGAGAGCAGGGAGGCGACCTGTTCCTCTTCTCGCTCTGGGCTGTAGCCATAATGGGCGAGCAAGGTTTGATAACCGGCAGGGCGGGTGATGGCTTCGATACCGTGTACGACTGCCGAGAAAACCTGGTTGGAGAGGGAGGGGATCAGAATACCGATGGCCTTGCTGGTGGCGTTCGAGAGAATGTCTGGGGCGCGGTTGGGAATATAGCCGAGGGCATCGACCGCAGCGGCGATCCGCTCGCGCGTCCCTTCGGCGACCGTGTGTGGGTCTCGCAGATAGCGGCTAACGGTCATTTTGGTCACACCCGTTTGATCGGCGATGTCCTGCAAGGTGGGGCGGCGTTTGCGAGTTGGATTCATGACGGCTTCCGAGAGAGATGTTACAGGTAACATTACTGTTTTTGACCCCAAAAGTCAGCCTGTGATGCCAATCTACTCCCTTTCTATGGCGGTAAGGGGCGGCTGGCCGCCTCGATCGGGATGGTCTGACTCAATCTGGGGCTTTTTTCATCTGGCCCATTAACCCACTTGACCATTTTGTGTCAAAATAGCCGCAATATGCCCAGAGGATGCCGATCCTGCGGTGTTCACAGGCCACAAATGGCCAGATTGGTGCAGGATTTTCCTTCCCTTTCCAGGCTATGTCCCCCCGCATCCACACACGCTCTGGGCCATGTCAGCCCGAGAGTGGGCCCCCTGTTAGTTATTTGTCGGAGTCAATCATTCATGTCGGCTAAACAACCCACACGCAAACCAACAGGTAAGCGTAAAGAATCAGAAACTAGCGTTCAGGAAGGTCGTGAGCGTAAAAAAGCCGCTAAGCGCAAAGGCTTAAAGGCTGGCTCTCGTCAGCATGTTGAACAAGAACAGAAGAAAGGGGGCGCCAAGCAAGCTAAGGATCCGCGCACTGGGTCCCGTAAACCCGTTGCGTTAATCATTGAAGAGAAGGCGAGTAAACCGCTCACCCTTAAATCGGCACCTGAAAAAGCGCGGGTCATGACACCAGAGCAAGAGCTGGCGGCCATTGAAAATGATGATCGTTTGAACGCGCTGCTGGATCGACTCGATGCTGGCGAAACATTAGAGGCAGCCGACCAAACGTGGGTCGATGAGCGAGTAGATCGCTACCAAGCATTGATGGATGAGCTTGGCATTATTGATGACGAAGATGATGATGGGTATGAGCTTGAGGATGCTGAACTGACCGAACCGAGCCGCCCAGCCTCTGAAGAAGAGCTGTGGGACCGTTTCACGCAGGTTAATTATCAACCTGAGCCCAAGCCTGAGCCGAAGAAAAAGTGATGAGTGGCTGGCTGCTGGCGGCATCATTGGGGGGCCTGATCTTGTTGGGCTTGGCGTGGTATGCCGGTACCTTACTGGCACAGCTCAAGCGCCAGCAGGTTCGCCAGCAGCAGAGTATTGCAGCCCGTAATGAAGATATTCTCGCCAGTGTTCGGATCATTGCCCATGCGGTGCGCGATGGTCAGTGTGATTATTCGGAGGGGGCTATTCGCCTAACCCATTTGCTCAATGCGTTGCAGATCAAAGGTGGGTACCCCTTTAGCCATGAATTTCCGGGCGTGTATGGTCTTTATGAGAAGGTCAAAGAGATGCCTACTCATGAGGCAAGACGTGCGCTAAAACGGAATGAAGTGATGAAAATGGATCTCGAGCGCAGTGGCTATGAGGCTGAGCTAGAAACACAGATCCTCAAGGATGTCGCCCGACTGAAAGATTTTCAGTTAGGACGCTGAGCCCTGAATAATAAGTAAGAGGATGTAGCAGTGCAGACAGAACAGATTGTGTGGGATCAGGCTCTGATCGAAAAATATAACTACAGTGGCCCGCGCTATACCTCTTATCCGACCGCACTGGAGTTTAACGAGGACTTTGGTTATCCGGATTTGGTCCGTGCCGCCAGCCAATATCCCGCTCGTAATTTGTCACTTTATGTACATATCCCTTTCTGCCACAAGCTCTGCTACTACTGTGGTTGTAACAAGGTGATCACCCGTCATCGCCATAAGGCCGATGAGTACTTAGACGCACTAGAGCAAGAGATCAAAGCGCAGGCTCCGCTGTTTAACCAGCGGCAGGTTACCCAGTTACACTGGGGCGGCGGCACTCCGACCTATCTCGACGAAGCACAGACTCGCCGTTTGATGGCCATGTTGCGTGAACACTTCCATTTTGCCGATGAAGGTGAAATCAGCATCGAAGTGGATCCGCGTGAAATCGAGCTCACCATGTTGGATGTGTTGCGTGAGGTCGGTTTTAACCGCATTAGCCTTGGGGTGCAGGATTTCAACAAAGCGGTGCAAACCGCGGTCAACCGCGAGCAAGATAACGACTTTATTCGCGCCATGTTGGAGCGAGCTCGCGAGCTGGGTTTTCGCTCAACCAATCTTGATCTTATCTATGGCCTGCCACACCAGAACCGCGACAGCTTCCATCACACCTTAGAAGAGGTGCTCAAAACTGACCCTGCTCGCTTGTCTATTTTTAACTATGCCCATTTACCCAGCCGCTTTGCGGCCCAGCGCAAGTTAAAAGAAGAGGCGATGCCAGCACCGCAGGAGAAGTTGGCGATGCTGCAAGACACCATCGCCTTCCTCACTGGCCAAGGTTACCAGTTCATCGGGATGGATCACTTTGCTAAACCGGATGATGAGCTGGCAGTGGCCCAGCGGGCAGGTACCTTGCATCGCAATTTCCAGGGCTATACCACGCAGGGGGATTGTGACTTGCTGGGGCTAGGGGTCTCCTCCATTAGCATGGTGGGTGATGCCTATTCGCAGAACCAAAAAGAACTGAAAGCTTACTATGGTCAAGTCGCTGAGTTGGGTCATGCCCAGTGGAAAGGATGCGCACTCAATCAGGATGATCTGATCCGCCGTGAGGTTATTAAGCGGCTTATCTGTGATTTTCGGCTCAGTTTTACCGCGATTGAGCAGGCTTATGGCCTCAATTTCAGCACCTATTTTGCTGAAGATCTTAAGCTGTTACAGACCTTTATTGACGACGGTCTGGTGCGTATGAGCCATGATGGCTTGGAAGTGGTCTCCACCGGTCAGTTACTCATTCGCAATATCTGCATGTGTTTCGATGTGTATTTGCGTAGCAAAGCACGCCAACAACAATTCTCACGGGTGATCTAAGCGCCAATACGACAGAGCATCTCCAGCCATCGCCTAGTGTGTGCTGGTCATATGCGCTGGTAGGGTGGGATGATAAATAAATGGCGGATAAAAAGATGGGGGCGACTTGCGTCGCCCCCGGTAGTCGTATCGCTCATATCCTTGAACGAAGTTGCTCCCTGCAATCCTTGACTGTAATACCTCTTCCTTTAGGTTTCCCCTTCCCAATCCATTGGGGTGTCCTGTAGCCATCTTGGCCTGACGAGGCATCCATACTCGCCGCACTTTCTCCATCCTGGGAGGTGTCCTTTACCACTTCCTGTGGTGAGTCCTTTACCTAACCCTGGTAGTCCGTCTTCCTGACCGACTTCATCGCGTCCGTGCATGAGTAACTATAAGGGTTTTCCTACAAGCTACAATGGTAAGGTGGAAAACGTTTTTATTTTGCGATAAAAAAGTTCCATAAAAAGATGTTTTTTATATTAAATATCAATTGTTTGGGTTATTTTTGTTCGTTTTTTTCTATCTCATTTTACGACAATGCCAGATTTGTGGGTGGTTTATGTCTCACTAAATAAATGGTCAAAGTCTCACAAGAAAGGCTTTTTGCTAATAAATGTTTTTTGGTTTGTCTGTAGGAATTATCTTATTTGTATTGTTTTGTGACATGCAGCAGTTGGTGATGGGGTAGGGGGCTGACGCTGTGGGTCTATTACGCCACAGGGATGAGGGCACCAAGGTGAGTAAGCAGCTCGCCCTAGTACCCAGTGCATTTAGCTATTTTTGTGCCAGTTGCAGACAAATTCAGGCAGTAGTAATTGGGGAGTACTGTCTATCTGGCAAACCACCAGTGGCATGGCTGGAGCGCCTTCCGCTTGGCTAATGGTAGGGGTTAAAGACAGCAACATGACTGCGCTTAATAGTACGTATTTCATCTTCATGGCAACTCCTTAGTCTTACCTTCGGTATGTGATAAAGATCACAATATGAGTTAAGCCGAGGATAACGGCAGTGCAAACAGGCCACATAAATTCAACTAACGAATAAAGTGTGCGAGTGCAAAACAAACGTGATCTCAAGCTAGGTCATTAGGCCATCTGACGGGGGAATCGGCTGTAACAACCACTCAAAAAGCCCAACGAGATTAACCCGTTGGGCTTGTTACATGGGCTGTGATCGGTAGGGCAAGATTAGCGTTTTCGCCAAACCGTCAACTGGGCCACGGTGTGCTGATACTTACGGGCAGTTTCGCGGATCACGAAGGGAATATCTCGGGGTGGGGTCAGCTCTTCAAACTCAGCTGCCAGCAGCCGTTGCAGCGTCTGATAGGTGGTGAGCGCTTCACCGTTTTCGCGGATACCGCCGAGCCAGTTGGCGGGTGGGGTATAGTCCGCCAGCCAGGTATAGGGGCTGGTGATCATCAGCAGGCCGCCGCTGCGCAATCGAGGGGCAATGTCGCGCAGGAAACGGGCTGGCTCCCGCAGCCGGTCGATCAGATTGGCGGCGAGCACCAAATCGTAGTGGTCATATTTGGGTTTGAGGTTACAGGCATCCCCCTGACTGAAGTGGATACGAGCAATCTCATTGGCGCCCAGACCATGGCTCGACAGGCGCGCCTCGCAATACTCCACTAGCTTGCCCTCCTGCGGGATGGCATAGCGGAAGCTGTCCTGGCTGGCGAGGTCCAGCGCCACATCGATAAAGCGAGCTGAGTAGTCCACCCCGTCCACATGCTGGAAGTGGCGAGCCAGCTCGAAGCTAGCGCGGCCGGTGGCACAGCCGATATCCAGCGCCCGCTGGTGGTTGCCGCACAGCTCGCCGGCTAAGTCGGCCAACGTCTTGGCGTAATTAGCGACGCCGAAGTGGCTCGGACCGTACTGGAAGTCGAGATATTGGGCGACGAGCGTGTCAGTTTCATAAGGATTCACGATAACGGGTTCCTGATAACGGGAGACCAGATAGCGGAAGCCCGCATGCTGGAAGAAGTGACGCCGGAAGGCGTAACGGGATGATTTGAGCGTTTCGTTACCTGTGCTGATCCAGCTGCCGCCCTTGATCAGGGTGTGCTTGCCATCAAAGGTGGGGGTGGAGAAGTCGTCGTAGAGCGGGTGGATTTTAAAGCCGTCGAAGCCATCGATGGCAGTGCTGGTCCACTGCCAGACATTGCCCACTAGATCGAAGAACTCCCCTTGCGGGCAGGCATCTACTGGGCAGGAGGAGGCAAAGCGGGCCAGATTGATATTGCCGGGGGCCTGTGTCCAGTCCGGCTGATCGCCGGGCACCTGCTCGCGCAGCAGCTGCCACTCCGCCTCGCTCGGCAGCTGGATGGGGAGTCCGGTTTGGGCTGCCTTCCAGCGACAGAAGGCGGCGGCCTCCAGCTGGTTTACCTCGACTGGCCAGTCCCAAGGCATGGCGACCTGCTCGGTCATCAGCCGCAGCTGCAATTGCCCAGGCTCGGCGGGGTCGCCGACCCAGAAGGTGGGCATCTGCGCCTTGGCGTACTGGCACCAGCTCCATCCCTCCTCATCCCACCACTGCTGCTGGCCATAGCCGCCCTGTACGAAGGCGAGGTACTCGGCATTACTCACCAGCATCCGGCTGGCCTGAAACGGGGCCAGTTCGATATGGCGCTCGCCATATTCGTTGTCCCAGCCGTAGGTCGCATCCTGCTTGCCAAAGCGCACTTTGCCGCCAGCCACCGGCAGCAGGCTGTTGGCGGGCACTTGGTCAAGGCGCAGGCGCGCGTCGGTGCAGGCGGGCCAATAAGGCTGCGGTTGCACCCAAGCGAGCGGCAACTGGCGGATCAGCACGCTGGAGGTCTCGAGGTGGATGCGCTCGTGCTCTATTCCCATCAGGATCACCCAAGCCGGGCTCTGCCAGTCGATGGGTAGGGTGAGCGGCATCTGGCGAATGAAGTCGCACACCAGCGTACGGACTTTGGCTCGATAGCTGCGTAGCTCAGTGACCTTGGGCCAGTCGTAGTGGGTTTCGTCCAGATCGTCCCAGCTCATCTCGTCCACCCCGATGGCGACCATGGCCTCGATGCGGGCATCCAGCCGCTGATCGATCAGGCGCGCCGCCAGCAGCTTGTTGATAAAGAAAGCGGCAGTGTGGCCGTAGTAGAAAATAAGCGGATGGCGTAGCGGGATCGCCTTGTTGAACCAGGCGCGCTCATCGGCCAGACAGTCGAACAGCGAGTCGTACAGATCGAAGGTTTGGCAGAAGTAGGCGAGCAGCTCGCGTCGCTTCTGTTCGGGGTCGCTGCCAGTCAGCAAGGGAGTGCGGGTTGGCGCAGCTAAGCCGATGGCATGAGGTAAAGGATAACGAGCTTGGGTCACACACAGACTCCTTGTTGGCCATAACGAGAGGGTTGGTTGGCGATAAGCGTTACCGCTCGCACACAGCGCACTCTATACGCACAAGGTATCACTTTTAGTTCAACCAGACCGTCTGCTCAATAATATTGATGGTCAGCATAATAAATGGTGGTGATGCCCTAGGTGCGGCCTGATGGGGCGGCACAGGCCCACTGGGTATGTGACTAAAGGCCGCACATTCTCTGGCTGGCCTAGCCCACCATTGCGGGCACACCTGACCTTGGCGGCAAGCGTGC
Source organism: Aeromonas cavernicola (assembly GCF_002795305.1). Lineage (GTDB taxonomy): Bacteria > Pseudomonadota > Gammaproteobacteria > Enterobacterales > Aeromonadaceae > Aeromonas > Aeromonas cavernicola. Next base: position 53,107 of record NZ_PGGC01000013.1, on the reverse strand, counting down.
TTGACCTGCATTAGTCTAAGCGGTACTGCTTTAGCCCCTTTGTCATCGCCATCTATCACTGATACAGCAGGAGCTTATATGTATTTAACCGCCATTCAGGCCCCACAAGAAGATGAGATCGACGCGCTGCGCATGGGCCTGACGGACTATAACGTAAGCCAGGCTGGCTGTTATCTGCGCGAGCGGATCGCCAGTGTTATCAAGGATGAGCAAGGCAAGATACACGGCGGCATCATTGCCGACATTCGGTGGGGTTGGCTGCATGTGGACTGGCTCTGGGTCGATGAGTCTATCCGACAACGTGGGTGGGGTCGCCGCCTGCTTGGCGCGATGGAACAGTATGCCCAGAGTAAGGGGATTACTCGCTACCATCTGGAGACGACCACTTTTCAGGCCCTCCCTTTTTACCAAGCGCTGGGTTACCAGGTATTTGGCCAGCTGCCCGATATGCCGCCGGGGCATCTCTGTTATTTTCTGAACAAGCAGTTATGAGCTGATGCGCAGCCAGTACCGTGGCAGACATGACACAGCCACCCATTAGGGTGGCTGTGTCTACTCGGTGCGACCGGGAATACCACGCTTGCAACGTGGGGAACCTCGCGGCGTGAATTAAAACACCATGCTCGCCAATGCCACGATCAAAAAGGCGATCGTGCCAAGCAGGGTCTCCATCACGGTCCACGTTTTGAGGGTGGTCTTCACGTCCATATTCAAGAAGCGACCCACCAGCCAGAAGCCTGAATCGTTGAAGTGAGAGAGCACGGTGGCGCCACCGGCAATGGCAATCACGATAAAGGTCAGATCCAGCTCGCTTAAACCCGGTGTGGCCGCGACCATCGGGGCAATCAGCGCCGCCGTGGTCGTCAGGGCGACCGTGGCTGACCCTTGCGCCACCCGCAGTGCGGTTGCGACCAAGAAGGCAGCAACAATCACTGGCATACCGGTATCTGACAGGGTGTCAGCTAAGGCACTCCCAATACCACTGGCGCGCAATACGCCACCAAACATACCACCCGCACCAGTGACCAGAATCACGGCACAAACTGGGGCTAGCGCATCGTTACAGAAGGTTTCCAGCTTCGCTTTGCCTTGCTGACGACCAAACACCAACAGCGCATAGAGCAGGGTAATCAGTAGTGCAACGGGGGTCTTACCCACCATGCGCAGCAAATTCACCCAATCTGCCCCTTTGTCGATCATGCCCATGGTAATCAGGGTATTGAGACCCGTTTCCATGAAGATAAGGACCAGTGGCAACAGCAAAATAGTGATGACCTGGGTAAAGCTAGGCAATTGATGAGCCGGAATCGCGGCAGAGTCAGTGAAGCTCGGTGGTAGAGGCAGTTCAAACTTCTTGCCAGCCCACAAGCCAAACAGATAAGCGCCGAGATACCAAGTCGGGATCGCCACCAGTAAGCCAACGATGGTCAGTAGGCCAATATTGGCACCCAGCAGCTCGCTAGCCGCCACTGGGCCCGGGTGTGGTGGCAGGAAGGCGTGCATTACGGCGAAAGCGCCTGCGGAGGGCAGCGCATACTTGAGTACCGAGCCACCAAACTGCTTAGCCACGCTGAAAATGATCGGCAGCATCACGATCAGGCCCGCATCAAAGAAGATGGGGAAGCCGAACAGCAGAGAGGCAACCCCTAATGCCAGCGGTGCCCGATGGGCGCCAAAGCGATTGATCAGGGTATCAGCCAGCACCTTGGCGCCCCCGGTCATCTCCAGAATACGGCCGATCATGGCTCCCAAGCCGACCAGCAGCGCAACCGACGCTAAGGTCGTGCCAAAGCCGCCGAGGATGGTGGGTACCACCTGATCGTAGGTGACACCGGTGGCCAGTGCGGTCACCACACTGACCAGGGTCAGGGCGACAAACGCGTGGATTTTGAACTGCATAATCAGCAGCAACAACATGATAATTGCACCGCCCGCTACCGAGAGCAGGTAGGCAACATCTGGGGTATTAGCCACACCTTCCATAACTGTTTTCCTTATTAAAAGCCTGTGATTGTCTCGTTCGATATTTTGTGGCGTACTTCACATAGTACGTGGTTACCGGTAACATGTTACCGGTAACGTGGTAGATTAGAAGCCATCAATCGCTGGTTTTTTGAAAAGTGGGACAGAGGTCAAATTATGGCGGGTAAGTGCATTATCGTGATGGGTGTCTGTGGCAGTGGTAAATCCAGTGTGGGCCTGAAAGTGGCAGATACGTTGGGCGCCAAGTTCATTGATGGAGATGATCTGCATCCCAGAGCCAACATCCAGAAGATGGCAACGGGTACCCCCCTTAACGATGAAGACCGCGCCCCTTGGCTGGAGCGCATTCGTGATGCCGCCTATAGCCTTGAGCAGAAAAATGAGGTCGGCGTGATCGTCTGTTCTGCGCTTAAAAAACAGTACCGCGACCAGATCCGCGAAGGCAACGAGTCAGTGAGTTTTATCTTCCTTGATGGCAGTCAGCCGCTGATCCTCGAACGGATGCGGGCCCGCAAAGGCCACTTCATGCGGGAAAGCATGGTACAAAGTCAATTCGATACCCTGGAGCGCCCAGATGGCGAAGCTGGGGTATTTCACATCGACATCGACGGCACCTTCGAGCAAGTGGTTGATCGCGCCGTCACCGCATTGGAGCAAGCCCAATGATTCATCCAGTTATTTCCGAGGTGACCACCCGCATTCGCGAGCGCAGCGTCGCCCGTCGTCAGGCATTTCTAGCCCGCATCCAGCGTCAGGCCGAACAGGGCAAAACCCGCGCCGCGTTAGCTTGTGGCAACCTAGCTCACGCGGTGGCAGCCTGCAGCACTGACGAGAAGGGTCGCATTCTCGACATGACCCGCGCCAACGTCGGCATCGTCACCGCCTACAACGACATGCTGAGTGCCCATCAGCCCTATCAGGGCTACCCCGACCTCATCAAGGGGGCGCTGGCTGAACTGGGCCACAGTGCTCAGGTCGCCGGTGGCGTACCCGCCATGTGCGACGGCGTGACTCAAGGTCAGCCGGGGATGGACATGTCGCTGTTTTCTCGTGATCTCATCGCCCAGGCGACCGCGCTGTCGCTCTCTCATAACACCTTCGACGCCACCCTGCTGCTCGGCATCTGCGACAAGATTGCGCCGGGCCAGATCATGGGGGCGCTCTCCCACGCCCACCTGCCGACCGCCTTCGTACCGGCTGGCCCGATGGCGAGCGGCATCAGCAACGATGAGAAGGTCAAGGTGCGTCAGCAGTACGCGGCCGGTGAAGTAGGTCGCGACGCCCTGCTGGAGATGGAGTGCGGCGCCTATCACGGGGCGGGCACCTGCACCTTCTACGGCACCGCCAACACCAACCAGCTGGTGTTTGAGGCCATGGGACTGATGCTGCCGGGCTCCGCGTTTGTGCACCCGTACAGCGAGCTACGCCGCGCCCTCACCGATGAGGCCGCCCGCCGCATCAGCGCCATGATCCCTGGCTCCCCCGCTTATCGTCCCTTGAGCGATGTGCTGGATGAGCGCTCGCTGGTCAACGGGCTGGTGGCCCTGCTCGCCTCCGGTGGCAGCACCAACCACAGCATCCACATGGTGGCGCTGGCCCGTGCGGCGGGTTTGGTACTGACTTGGGATGACATCAGCGATCTCTCCGACGTAGTGCCGCTGTTGGTACGCATGTATCCGAACGGCCCAGCTGACGTCAACGCGTTCGAACAGGCGGGTAGCGTGCCCGGCCTGATGCGCCGTCTGGCGCAAGAGGGGCTGATCCACATGGATGCCACCCCGGTGTTTGGCGAGATGCAGGATTACCTCTGCCGCCCGATATTGGTCAATGGTCAACTGGTGTGGCAGCCGGTGGGCGAGAGTAGCGATGCGAGCGTGTTGTCCCCCTCCGGCAGCGTGTTTCAGGCCACCGGCGGCACCAAGCTACTCAGCGGCAATTTAGGTCGCGCCGTGGTCAAGGTCTCCGCCGTCGCCCCCGAATATCGGGTGATTGAAGCGCCAGCACGGGTCTTCTCCTCCCAACATGCGGTGGAAGCGGCCTACAAGGCAGGCGATCTCAATCAGGACACTGTGATCGTGGTGCGCCACAACGGTCCCGCCGCCAACGGCATGCCGGAGCTACACAAGCTGATGCCGGTGCTCGGTAACCTGCAGAAGGCGGGTTATAAAGTGGCGCTGGTCACCGATGGTCGACTTTCTGGTGCCTCCGGCAAGATCCCGGCCGCCATCCACGTTACCCCAGAAGCGCTGCACGGCGGGGCCATCGGCCTGCTTACCGATGGCGACCTGCTGCGGGTAGACGCGATAACCGGCAGACTCGACTGCCTAACCGATTTGAGTGGCCGTACCCAGGCCGAGATTGACCTCACGCTGGAACAAGAGGGGTGGGGCCGCGAACTGTTCAGCGTGATGCGTCGCGCGGTATCGAGCGCCGAGTGTGGCGCCACTATTTTTGACTAAGAGCCTTTGACTAAGGAAGCGTTATGCAGAACTGGAAAGTGACCCCGGCCGAGGTGTTTGCCGCCTCGCCGCTGGTACCCGTGATGGTCATCAACGACCTAGAGCAGGCCTTGCCGATGGCCAAGGCACTGCTTGATGGCGGTATCTCCGTCTTCGAAATCACCCTGCGCACCCCGGTGGCCCTTGAGGCCATCGCTCTGATCGCTAAGGCGATGCCGCAGGCTATGGTAGGGGCGGGTACCGTGCTCACTACGGCGCAGTACGATGCCGCCGTGGCCGCGGGTGCTCGTTTTATCATCTCCCCAGGGCTTACTCCGACACTGCTAGCCCATGGCGCCACCAGCACGGCGCCGCTGATCCCGGGCGTGGCTACCCCGTCTGAAGTGATGCAGGCGCTGGAAGCGGGCTACGACCACCTCAAGTTCTTCCCAGCCGAAGCGAACGGCGGCACCAAGACACTCTCTGCCATTGCCGCGCCGCTGCCCCAAGTGACGTTCTGCCCCACCGGCGGTATCGGCCCGAAAAACGTGGCCGATTATCTGGCGCTCAAATGCGTGGCCACCGTCGGCGGCTCCTGGATGCTGCCGGCTGATGCGGTTAACAGTGGCAACTGGGAAGAGGTGACCCGCCTTTCCCGCGAAGCGGTCGCCTTGGCGCGAGCCTAAATGGCCGCTGGCATATAGCTAGCACCTTGTTGACAAGCCACCCGCGGGTGGCTTTTTTGTGATGGCAGGGGAACACGATAAGAGGAGACCACGCACCCTACTGATCCCATCGTCGAAGCTTATTTTGCTAAATTAGCCCGACATCAGTGTATTTTTGCAGGCCCTATATCGCGGCGGGTATATCGACCTTCTTCTGGTCGGCATGCATTTTGATCAAAATAAACTCCACCGTAACTCCGCAATATTAGGAAATAACAACCTCAAAATCGTTAATAACAATTCTAATAAAAACTATTAATACGTTAGTCTAATTAGATGACAGTATCGAAGTAAAAGCGTGCATCCCATTAGTGAGAATGAGACGTCTCAGCGTGTCTATTAACTTAATAATGAGATTTATTTTGCCTGTTAAGTCCATACAGACAAGCGCTATTATTTTTATTGTCATTATGTTGTTCAGCAGTCTATTTCTCACCGAGGATATCAACCAACCTGACATCAAAAATCATTTATTGAGCTGTTGGTTATTTGAGGGTCTATCCAAAAGTACATTTCGATTGAAAATATCGTAAATAATACCAAACAAAATATAAATAACTTTAATTGCATGAGGGAACATCATGAAGTTGTTTTTTTATATCTTAAGCGTTGTCTTGTTATTGGGTTGTAGTGGCGGCAGTGATACTAAAACAGCGGGGGAGCTATTGCCCCCTGATGTGACGGTAGCCCGCCTTGCTATTGTGTCGACTACCGTTTCTTTACCCGTGGGATTGGATGAACAGCTTAAGGCTGACGCTCTGCTTTCCAACGACCAAGTGCTGGATGTAACCAGCCACACTGCCTTGAATTGGAGCAGTAGCAATCCAGCGATCGCGACTGTCGAGAACAGTGGTCCTAACAAAGGGCGCGTGACAGGTGTCGCTATGGGAACCGTGACGTTGACCGCTTCGGGCGTGGCCAATGGCCAATCCTTCACCGCGAGTACGGTACTGGCGATCACTGATGCGGTGGTGACCGATTTACGGGTTACCTCTGCAATTTCCGGGTTACCCGTTGGCTTGAATACCCAGCTCAAGGCCGATGCGGTGATCTCGAATGGCCAGGTGTTGGATGTTACTCGCAATGCCATCCTCAATTGGGTGAGTAGCAACCCAGGGATTGCCACCGTTGAAAACAGTGGTCCCAATAAAGGGCGAGTGAGTGCACTGGCAAGAGGAACCGTTACCTTGACAGCCACAGGGACGGCGAATGGCCGATCATTTAGCGCTAATACTGTGCTTGACGTCACTGATGCCGTAGTTACTCAGTTGCAAGTTAGCGCCGCGACTCCTGAGTTAGCGGCAGGATTGAGCACACAGCTCGGGGCCGATGCCTTATTGTCTGATGGTCGGGTGCTGGCAGTGACCAATCATGCGGCACTGAACTGGAGCAGTGATAACTTGGGGGTAGCGACTGTCGAGAACAGTGGTCCTAACAAAGGGCGCGTGACGGGCATTGCCGTAGGGACAGTCACGCTGACCGCTGCAGGGGTGGCGAATGGTCAATCATTTACTGCTAGTACTGTGCTTAAGATCACTGATGCCGTGGTCACTCAGCTGCAGGTTAGCGCTGAGACGTCAGCGTTACCGGTGGGATTGAGCACACAGCTCAGGGCTAGTGCCTTATTGTCTAATGAGCGGGCACTGGATGTGACCAATAATGCCGCCTTGGGTTGGAGTAGTAGTGATCCGAAAATTGCCACTGTCGAAAACAGCGGTCCAAACCAAGGGCGTGTAACGGGGATTGGGGTGGGCAAGGTGACCCTGACTGCAGCGGGAATGGCGAATGGCCAGTCTTTTACCGACAGTCTTGCGCTTGAGATTACCGATGCTGTCGTGACAGATCTGCAGGTCACTGCTGCGATTGCAAGCTTACCTGCTCGATTGAGTACGCCGCTCAAGGCGAACGCAATATTGTCGGATGGTCGGGAGTTGGATGTGACCAGCAGTGCAGTGTTAAATTGGAGCAGTAGCCACCCAGAGATTGCTACCGTCGAAAACAGCGGCCCTAATAAGGGACGTGTCACCGGCGTGGCGGTGGGCACTGTTACCCTGACTGCGGCGGGGATGGCTAATAACAGGCCCTTCACCGCAAACACCGAGCTTGAGATTATTGATACCTTACCGGTTCCTGATACGGGGAGTTTTAGTTCACCGGATGGGTTTAGACGAATGTGGGCGAACGCGGATAATTACTGCCGAACCTTGATATGGTCCGGGCAGGATGATTGGCGATTACCTTCAATGAATGAATTGACCGCACTGTATAATCAATATCCGAATAATCAACTCAAGACCATCTTGGGCTGGCCGACAAATTTCGTATATTGGTCTGCGACATTGTTTAGCCCTAATGCGTACTATTATGCCGATCTCTCTAATGGTCGTTCTAGCGGCACAAATGATGTTTCCGATAACTATGTGACTTGCATTCGCTAACCGAGCCATTCCCGGGATTTTAAATTTCATGCAGTCGGAGTTCTTAATGAGCTCCGATTGTGTAAGGATTAATCCATCGGCACATAGCTTAGGTCATTCTCTATGAACACGGATAGCGCCATTCAACCTACACGGGGTCAGCATGAATAGATCACCGTTTGGCTTGGGTTTCACCACCTTCAGGATGTATCAACTCATTGTTTCAGTCATATTCAGCAGCATGATAACGGCCCCAGCGAGAGCAAATCATCTGACGTTGGCGGCGGAAAATGACTGGGCGCCCTATAGCTCAGCGGATAAAATGACGGGAGAATTGGTAGGTTTAACACCCGCTTTGGTGAGGGCCGCGTTTGCTACTGAAAACATTAATATTCATTTTAAAAAGATGCCCTTTTCAAGATGTATGCGTAGCGCGACGACTGACATCGTGCTTGGTTGTTTTAATGCAGCTGAAACCGCTGATAATAAACAGAATTACTTTTGGCATACCACCCCATTATTTCAAGATAAACTCATTGTATTTTCATTAAAAAAAGAGATGATACCACCGCCTGCTATTATGGAGCTCCGAGGTAAACGGGTTGGGATCACCTTGGGCTATACATATCCAGATATATTTTCGAAAGATAAAAGTATTCTGCAATATAAAGCAAGATCAGATTACCAGCTTATTAATATGCTAATAAGAGGGCGTGTTGATTATATTTTAATGAATGAGCGTCCGGCGCTGGTGAGAATAAAAGAGAAAGGCGTCGCCAACATTATTCATAATGTGGGCAGCTTATCTAACGATGACTTTAAAATCGCTTTTTCTCGGCATCATCCTCAAGGGCAGGAGATGGCACAGCGCTTCGAGCGAGGATTACGCACGATTAAGCAGAATGGTGTTTATGACGACATCATGCATACCTTTTTGGATGATCCCTCGCGGGGGCAAGCTCTGCGACTTGAGCAGTAAGGCGGCACGGTTGCTGGTGGCGAGTAAGCCGTCAGGATGAGCCTATCGACGGGATACGCGGTGTCACTTTAACTGGCAACGACACTGGGAGTTGGGTCGACCATCTTGGCAGTGGGAGGCTGACTCGAGCTGGCATTGTCCATAGCACCATGACGTAGCCTAGCGTGTCATCAGATTGCCATCAAAATGCCCCGCTACCGTCATATAGCCCCACTAGCATCTGTGCTCGGTTGTCGCTGGTCTAGTCCAGATGGGGCGTGTGATGCACTGATCGCCCGTGCTCAGGTTCAATAACCTCTTACCACTTCCGGAGTGGCTGCCAACCGTTGCTGGTCTCCGCCTGTGCTGCCGTTGCCCCACGGCACACTGACCCTTGCTCACGGGCGACGCGAGGAGATGGCAGCGGGGGAGATAACGGGCCGTTGCCCTTGAGGTCAGCTCCAATCAGCTATCCGTCAATGGCATTTGACCTTGGCCTATACCACCAGTGACAGTTGCCGTGGCCATGAGTTGAAACCAGTGAGTCGAAACCAGTGAACCGAAACCCGTGCGCCTAAGACTAAAGGTGCCGCTGCAGGTGGGCTGCACCTCTTTTGCTTGGCGTTTTACTACAAGGAGCCACAATGACTCTGGCGTTGTTTGATCTGGATGACACCTTGATTGCGGGCGACTCCGCTAGCCTATGGCTGCAGTTCATGGTGGCGCAAGGGCTGGCCCCTGCCAGCATGATTGCCGACGAACAGGCGATGATGGCCCGCTATCACGAGGGCTCGTTAAACATGCACCAGTACATGGCCTTTACCCTGCAGCCACTGGTGGGTAAGTCTCGGCAATGGCTCGATGAGATGAGCGCCGTTTTTGCCGAGCAAGTGCTGTGTGAGCGACTCTATCCCGAAGGATTAGCCCGCATCCAATGGCATCGGGAGCGGGGTGATGAGCTGGTGCTGATTTCTGCCTCGGGTGAGCATCTGGTGGCTCCTATGGCCAAGATGCTGGGCATGGATCACTGCATTGCCATCTTGCTAGACCAGGTGGAGGGCAAGCTCACCGGCCAAACCCAGGGCATCCTCAGTTTTCGCGAAGGTAAGGTGGCAAGGATCAACCAACAGTTCGCAGGGAAGCCCAACCTGTGGCGGGGCAGCTTTGGTTACAGTGATTCCCACAACGATCTGCCAATGTTGCAGGCCGTCACCCATCCTCATGCGGTGAATCCGGCCCCGGTCCTGCGCCAGCAGGCTAATGAGCAGGGCTGGCCAATATGGGAGTGGCTGCGGCAAGCGTGAGGCAAGCCCCTCGTTTTTTGTCACCTTAACGGTGTTTATCACTCAAGCAACAAAAGGGGCTGGGTGAAACGGCCCGCTCAGCTTGAGTTGAGCACTGCAAGCCAAGTACGCCGCATCACAGTGGCCAGCGGGCAAACCAGTTATTGCTGAAAATGTGAGCCAAGATCGATAGTCGTATTTTTGTTTGATCCTTACTCGCCGTCAGCTGGCGAACTCGCGCTGCTGTGCTAGGATTGCATCGCATGCTCAGTGACCGCACTAACTCCCTTGAGTTTTTTCCACATTGATCGAGATCATTCTAACTGCTCATTCATTTGGTGTTAATGATCTAACTATTTGTTTTAAATCATTTAAAATTTACTTTTCCACAGTTTTTTAATCTCTCTTCAGCATAAGCTTCATTTTTAAGCACAGAGTTATCCACAGATTTTGCGCGGTGGGTGATTATTTTATGCTACTGCCATCTCCTTGGTGTGAAAGGGGGCGCTGTGGCATCCTAGCGGCTGTTTAATTCTGGCAGGACGAATTCATGGCCCCTAGCAATCCCCTTATTCTGGTCGACGGCTCTTCTTATCTTTACCGTGCCTTCTTCGCCTCCCAGCAGGCCGACCTGCGTACCTCGACCGGTTTGCCGAGCGGCGCCGTCCGTGTCATGGCCAACATGATGCGCAGCCTGCGCAAGCAATATCCTGACTGTCATGTGGCCGTGGTGTTTGATGCCAAAGGCAAGACCTTCCGCGACGACATCTATCCCGAGTACAAGGCCACTCGTGCCAGCATGCCGGACGATCTACGCAGCCAAGTTGCCCCTATTCACCAGATGATCAAGGCGATGGGTTTCCCCTTTTTGATGGTGGAAGGCGTTGAGGCTGACGATGTGATTGGCACCCTAGCCCGCCAGGCGACTGAGAAGCAGCTGCCGGTGCTGATCAGTACTGGTGACAAGGACATGGCACAGCTGGTCTCCGACCATGTCACCCTGATCGACACCATGAAAGATGTGAAGACCGATCGGGAAGGGGTGATCGAGAAGTTTGGCGTACCGCCCGAGCTCATCATCGACTATCTGGCCCTGATGGGTGACAAGGTCGACAACATTCCCGGTATGACCGGTGTCGGCGAGAAGACCGCACTGGCTCTGCTGCAGGGGATTGGCAGCATCGACGAGATTGCCGCCAACCTCGACAAGGTGGCCGCCCTGGGCTTTCGTGGCTCCAAGGCGTTCGCCGACAAGTTCCGCGAGCAGGAAGAGCAGGTTCGTCTCTCTTATACCTTGGCGACCATCAAGACCGATGTGGTGCTGGAACAGAGTCTGGAACAGCTGTTGCTCAAACCGGTCGACAAGGAGTCGTTGTTGGCGGTCTACCGCGAATATGAGCTGCGCAACCTGATCAAGGAGCTGGACTCCGGTGGCGAAGAGAGCGTCGGATCGGAAGAGGCAAGTAGCGAGGCGGCTGCTCCGGTTGTCGCCATCGAAACCGACTACCGCTGCATTCTGGACGAAGCCGAGTTTGACGGCTGGCTGGAACAGCTGAAAGCGGCACCGTTGTTTGCCTTCGATACCGAAACCACCAGTCTTGACTATATGGAGGCGCGGATCGTCGGCGTCTCCTTCGCGGTAGAACCGGGTAAAGCCGCTTATGTACCGTTTGGCCACGACTATCTCGGGGCGCCGGTGCAGTTGACCGAAGCTGTGGTGTTGGGCAAGCTCAAGCCGCTGCTGGAAGATCCGACCCGTCTCAAGGTGGGGCAGAATCTCAAATACGATCGCAACGTGCTGCTCAACCACGACATCGACCTGCAGGGCATCGCCTACGACACCATGCTCGAATCCTATGTGCTTAACTCCACCGCCAGTCGCCACGACATGGATTCGCTGGCCAAGCGTTACCTCGGGGTCGAGACCACCTCCTTTGAAGATATCGCAGGCAAAGGGGTGAAACAGCTCACTTTCAACCAGATCGAGCTGGAGCAGGCCGCTCCCTATGCGGCGGAAGATGCCGATATCACCCTGCGTCTGCACCAGACCCTGTGGGGTCAGCTGGAGGCCGTGCCGGGTCTGTGCCAGGTATTTAGCGAAATCGAGCTGCCGCTGCTGCCGGTATTGGCGCGGATGGAGCTGATCGGCACCACCATAGATCCCAAGCTGCTGCACCAGCAGAGTCAGGAGATCGAACTGCGGCTGGCCGAGCTGGAGCGTCAGGCCCACGAGCTGGCCGGACAGGAGTTCAACCTCTCCTCACCCAAGCAGCTGGGGGAGATCCTCTTCACCAAGCTGGGTTTGCCGATCATCAAAAAGACCCCCAAGGGAGCGCCGTCCACCGCAGAAGAGGTGCTGGCCGAGCTGGCGGAGACCTATGAACTGCCACGCCTGTTGATGGAGCATCGCGGCTTGGCCAAGCTCAAGTCCACCTATACCGACAAGCTGCCGCTGATGATCAAGCCGCAGACCGGGCGGGTGCACACCTCCTATCATCAGGCGGTAGCGGCCACGGGTCGTTTGTCATCATCTGATCCCAACCTGCAGAATATTCCGGTGCGCAACGAGCAGGGGCGCCGGATCCGTCAGGCCTTCATCCCGAGCGCCGGCTACAAGCTGGTGGCGGCGGACTACTCCCAGATCGAGCTGCGGATCATGGCGCACCTCTCCGGTGATAAGGGGCTGCTGACCGCCTTTGCCGAGGGCAAGGACATTCACAAGGCGACGGCTGCCGAGGTATTCGGTGTCGCGCTCGATGTAGTCACCACCGACATGCGCCGCAGCGCCAAGGCGATCAACTTCGGCCTTATTTACGGCATGAGTGCCTTTGGTCTGGCCAAGCAGCTGGGGATCGGTCGCGCCGAAGCGCAGAAGTACATGGATCTCTACTTCGAACGCTACCCGGGTGTGCTGGAATACATGGAGCGCACCCGTCAGCAGGCGGAAGCCCAGGGGTATGTCGAGACCCTGTTCGGTCGTCGCCTCTATCTGCCGGATATCAAGTCCCGCAACGCCGGTCTGCGCAAGGCAGCCGAGCGGGCCGCCATCAACGCCCCGATGCAGGGCACGGCAGCCGATATCATCAAGCGCGCCATGATCAACGTGGACAGCTGGATCCGCGGTATCGAGGATGAGTCGATCCGGATGCTGATGCAGGTACACGATGAACTGGTGTTCGAGATCCGTGCAGAGAAGCTGGAGCAGTACACCGCCATCATTAAGGAGAAGATGTCGGCCGCTGCCGAACTGGATGTACCGCTGCTGGTTGAAGCGGGCACCGGTGACAACTGGGATCAGGCCCACTGATTTCAGGCGCTGCGGCCCCATGTTGGCAGCCCCATCAGCCTCTTCATCTTGCCCCCCTCGCCGGAGGGGGTGCCTAAATACCGAGAGGAAACATAGGGGGCTTTGTAGTAAAACGCTGCCATGCTCATTCCCCCCACGATGGTGAGGGGGATCAGAAAGGGCCGTCCCGCTCGCGTAGTCTATCCGGCAGGCCATCGTGATGGCCCATGTCGCGGGCAGGCACGTCGTGCCAGTGTCGCTCGCCGATCTGATGGTTGTAATCGGGATGTAGGGGGTAGTGGATGCGGTTATCGGCGCGATTTCGATCCCCCACGCAGAGCAATCTTACTGGTTTATCCGTGTTGTTGATAAAGGTATGGGCAAGCCCATCACCCGCCTTGAAACCGACCGAGTCCCCCGGTTGTAGTCGATACAGCGTCCCATCTAGCCAGACATCTGGTGTGCCTTCCAGCACGTGGACGAACTCATCCTCGGTCTCTTCAGCATGGGGCCAGCTAGTGCGGCAGCCTGGCTCCACTAGCTCGTGATGAATGCCGATCCGGCTAAAGCCAAAATGTCTGCCCAGTGCACTACCGAGGGACATTCGCTCCTCGCTGCCGGGGTAACATCCCGGCTCAGGTTCTTGCAGCTCGTGCCAATGTTTGATGCTGGGATGACGGGTCATGCTAGTTCCTTTCGTTATAAGGTGGGAAATAGGAGAAGAACTACCCTAGTGATCCAGCTGGTTCATGATCAGCGAAAGTAGGGTCTCTCTGAGCCAGCGATGGCCGGGATCTTCCTGATGGCGCTGATGCCAGATCAGCAGATGAGAAATGGTGTCCAGCTCGAGCGGGAGCGGTAGTGAGAGCAGGGGATACACCTGGGTGGCATGTCGCGCATAGAGCTTGGAGAGGGTGACGATCATATTGGAGTGCATCGTCATTCGTAGCGCCGCCTCAAAGGAGGGGACGCTAGCCTCAATCCGTCGGTAGAGATCCTGCTCTGCCAATTTATGGTCCAGCATCCAGCGATCCCGCCCTTCGCAGTAGGTTTGGACATGGGGATAACTGAGATACTCTGCCAGTGTCCAGTTCGTCGCCTGTAACGCCGGATGGTGTTGTTGTACTAGGCAGGTGAGCCCATCCAATGTCAGGAGCCGCTGGCAAATACTGCTGGGTAGGGTATCGAGCCGATAATCAGAGTTAATGCAATTTTCTCGCACCGTAAACGCAATATCGACCCGTCCTTGGCTCATTTCAGTCAGGCTATTTTCAGTCCACTCCTCGTAGCGCAGCCGTATCCGTGGCGCTTGTTGCTTGAGTTCACTCAGGTAGAGGGGAGCAAACAAGGTAAACGCGCTATCCATGCTGGCGATCACGAACTCGCGTTCCGAGCTGGTGGGATCGAAGCAAGGCGGTTGGATTAAGGTATCTAACGACAGCAAGATGGGCTGGAGTTGCTGCTGCAACGTTAAGGCGCGTGCCGTGGGTTCGAGACCATAAGCTGAGCGGACGAAGAGTGCGTCATCAAAGGTTTCCCGTAAGCGACCGAGGGCTTTGCTCACCGCGGATTGACTCAGATGCAGACGCCGAGCTGCCCGACTGCCATTGCGCTCTTCTAGTAAAACTTGAAGTATTATCAATAGGTTGAGGTCAATACGTCCGAGTTGTTCCAACAGCATGATATGAATCTTTTTCAACTTTAAAATGAATTTATACCATTTGTCTTCATATCTTGCCGATCTTATCCTCGATCGGTCTTTGGCCCTCAGTGTGGGCCGCTGGTACAGGATGTAGCAGCAGAAGAGGCAAGTAGCACAAGCAATATGGCGGCCTTAGGGTCGCCGTATTTATTTCAGGGTGCCGATTTATTTGCTAATTTGCATTGACCTTGATATTGCCCAGCAATCCCCGACCGTTTTTTTGGTACAACATCTCGCACTCGACGTTGATATAAGCCTGCGACAGGGCACGATGATGTTCATATCTAGCATTGTTTGCTCGTGCTGGTGGGAGGCTTATCGCAAGGGTTTGGTTGGAAATATAGCGAGTTACCAATAGATAGATGCTAGCTACAGCCTTCTGAGATGTTTGCAAGGTGTTTGTTAGCCAGTAGCCCTGAGATTAAGTAGGAGCATAAGTATGTCGATAAACGATAAAGTTGAACTAAACGAAACCTGTGACAGCTGCGGCTGTTTTGCGGAGATTGGCACCATCATTGGTGAAGGTGATGATGTGATGGAGCTGGTGATTGAAGCGGCAAGTGAAGCGGATGCTCGCCTCAAGTTAGCTTCTTACGAAGCGCTGGCTAAGCAAGTGACCGCGGAGGCAACGGTGAGCAGCGAAGTAGCGCAGAGCGCGGCGGGAGTGACCCTTAAGGCGTTGTTGCAATTTACGTGTACCGCAGAAAAACTGATTTTCGAGATGCGGGCCCGCGCTATTTAACGGTGCAGAGATGCGGCAGGCCTGCCTGCCGTGTTGGTTTTTTACTCGGGGTTGCAAGGGTGCATGGTGTTTGCGAAGGCGGCATCAATGTCATGTGTGTGCCAAGGTTTCCTCGACAAGTTGTATTTCAAGCAGCGCGTATCGCTCGTGCCAACCAACAGAGGACGCCCATATGCGGCAATGGATATGGGGTCTGCTGGCCCTTTGTTGTTTTCCTCTTTTTGCGGCGGATTTAGCGCCCCAGCATCTTTTTCCATCCGCTGATCTCAAGCAGGTACTGCAAAAGCGGGTGCTCAGGGCACTGGTTGTCTATGAGCGTGGCTTCTATTTCCTCGATAAAGGGGCGCAATACGGCATATTAGTCAATCAGTTACAGGGTTTTGAACACTGGCTCAACAAGACTTATCTGGCCAACGAAAAGATCAAACTCAAGGTGATTTATATTCCGGTGCGCCAAGATCAACTGTTGGACTATCTGACCGAAGGGCGAGGCGATATCGTGGTGGCCACGATGACGGTAACGTCAACCCGAAGTGAGCAGGTGGCGTTTTCAAACCCCGTTATTGCGCCAATCGAAGAGTGGGTGATCAGTCAGGGGGGATTGGCCGAGTTTAACCGGATCACTCAGTTGTCGGGGCGGCGTGTCTGGGTACGGGCTAGTTCTAGCTATCACGAAAGCCTGCGCCAGCTTAACTGGTTGTTTCGGGAATTAGGCTTGCCCCCTGTCTACATCGAGACCGTGCCAGAATACCTACAAGATGGCGATCTGCTGGAAATGGTTGCTGCGGGCATCATTCCTCTTACGGTGACCGATAGCTATAAGGGCCGGATCTGGCTGGAGAGTCTCTCAGACGTCAATGCGCATAAGCTGGTCCCGTTACGGGTTAATGGTCGCAGTGCGTGGGCGCTGCGTAAAGATAGCCCTGAGCTACTCAAGGCGGTGAATCGCTATCTTGCTGATACCGGTAAGCGGACGCTGTACAACGACATGAGCCTGCGCCGTTTAGTGGCCCACAGTGAACGAATGAGTAATATTTTGGCCCCCGACCCGCTGGGACGGCTGGGGGCGATCCGCAAAGTGTTTGAGCGCTATGCCGCCCAATATGAGTTGGATTGGCTGATGCTAGCCGCATTGGGATACAAAGAGTCAGGTCTCAATGCCAATGCGCGTTCGAGCAAAGGGGCGGTTGGTATAATGCAGCTGCTGCCCAGCACTGGCCGAGAAGTCGGCGTGACAGGGGCAAACTTGACCTCGCTGACGGGCAATGTGGAGGCAGCCTGTCGCTATATGCGGCTGATCCTAGATACCTATTTTAATGACCCCGCCCTTGACCGGCTGAATCGTCATCTGTTTGCGTTGGCGGCTTATAATGCGGGCCCGAATCGGGTGCAGGCGCAGCGTGCCAAGGCGAGCAAGCTGGGGCTGGACCCCAACGTCTGGTTTGGTAACGTCGATCAGCTGGTCGCCAATGAGGTGGGGCAAGGCCCCATTAACTACGTCAGCACCATCTACAAATATTATGTGGCTTACAGCTTCAGCCTGCCTTTGATAGAAGGTAAGGTGGCGGCTGTCGAGGCGGCGCAGCCCTGATCGGCGGGGGGCTCTGGTTGGCTCATCAAGCCTGCGGCGTCTTGATGCTGTAAAAACCAATCGAGGTTAATCAGGGTAGGGGCGTCAGGTTGGCTCAGGTGGCCTAAATAGCGCAATACTGGGGCATCTTGCAGTTCCATCGTTCGCTCCTGCTGGATATAACGAAAACCTACTCAGGTTATGGCACTGCGCGATGACAGCCAGATGACGTTAGCCAACGTGGCTGACGTCGGGTTGCGGCGGCGCTAACGCCACGCGCTACATAGCCACATATGACGGTGATAGCGTGCGCAGGTGGCGCCATATGTTAGGGCAGGCGTACCGGAGTGGGCGGGTTCTGTAGGTAATGATGTGCAAGCAGGAGTGGGTATGAGTTTGAGTTATGCCTTGTTAGTCACGGGGCCCGCTTATGGCACCCAGACGGCCAGCACGGCTTATCGTTTTGCCCAAGCGCTGGTGGCTCAGGGGCATCGATTAGCATATGTGTTTTTTTATCAAGAGGGGGTTTGCAACGGCAATACCCTGCACTCACCCGCTTCTGATGAGGTCGATTTAGTGCGTCTGTGGTCAGCCTTAGCGCAGGAACAAGGCATCCCCATTGATGTCTGTGTGGCGGCGGCGCTGCGCCGTGGCGTGCTGGATCAGTCGGAGGCGCAAAGCAGTGGCCAAACGCAGTTCAACTTACAGGCCCCTTTTCATTTAAGCGGTTTAGGCCAATTGGCTGAGGCGGTTCTCACTGCCGATCGCTTTGTTCAGTTTTAGAGGCGTCATGAAAAAAATCGCGTTTATTGGTCGTCATGCGCCCCATGGTTATGCAGCGGGTCGTGAAGGGCTGGATGCCTTATTAGCCACGTCAGCATTCACCGAATCGCTCGCGCTGTTTTTGATTGGCGATGGGGTGCTGCAACTGGTGAAAGCACAGCAGCCTGCCACCATTTTACAGCGTCACTATGCGCCCACTTTTAAGATGCTGGAGCTCTACGACATTGACCATATCTATGTCTGTCGGGACTCGCTGTTCGAGCGCGGCCTGCAAGAGGCTGATTTAGTGATACCGGTTACCTTACTGGCCCGCGACGAGCTCGCTGCCTGTTGGACCGATTATCCAACTCACATTAGTTTTTGAGGTTGTTCATGTTACACCTGATTCTCAGTTCACCTTTTCAGCACGCTGCACTGGAACAGGCCTTAGCGTACCTGCAACCTGAGGATGAACTGATTTTGGCGCAAGATGGTGTCATTGCCGCCGTCGCGCCGGATTGGTGTAAACGGTTGGTAGGACGCACCGTGTATGTGATGGCAGAAGATCTGCAAGCGCGTGGTCTCCACCCGCAGATCGGCGTTGTGATCGATATCAATGGCTTGGTTGCGCTTATCTCAGAGAAGGGCTCACCTCAAACTTGGGCTGATTAAGGCAAGGCTCGGCTGTTCATGGTAGCAAAGCCGTCGGCTCTTCGGTGGCATGAACGCCGAGGTAGCCTGCTCTCTCTATGACCCAACAGGGATGCGCGCGGCATCCCTGTTGGGTTTTCCCATGGCTTATCGTTTATCGTTGGGGACTGACTACAGCATCCCTGGCAGGCTGGCTTTCACCTCGGCAGACCACACCCCCACCTGTACTTGGCCGATGTGCTCTTTTTGCAACAGCAGCATCGCCAAGCGAGATTGGCCAATTCCCCCCCCGATGGTCTGTGGCATCTGCTCTGCCAGCAGCGCCTGATGCCACTCGAATTGCAGGCGATCTTCATCACCGGTGATGGCCAGTTGGCGGCGCAGAGCGTCGGCATCGACCCGGATCCCCATCGAAGAGAGTTCGAAGCAATCTTGCAGCACGGGGTTCCACACCAGAATGTCACCGTTGAGGCCCGCGAGCCCTAGCTCGTTGCGGCTGCTCCAGTCATCATAATCCGGTGCTCGCACATCGTGCCGTTCACCCTGAGACAAAGCCCCGCCAATACCGATCAGAAACACCGCGCCGAGCTCTTTGGCGATGGCGCGCTCGCGCCCCTTGGCATCGAGATCGGGATAACGAGTCAGCAGCTCTTCACTGTGCAGAAATTGGATCTCGGCAGGAAGGAAGGGAGTGAGATCATGCTCAGCGCATACTGCGCGTTCAGTGGCTTTGATGGCACTCCAAATGCAGCAGACCGTCTCTTGCAGATAGGCCAGATCGCGGCGATCGCTGGGCATCACCTTCTCCCAATCCCACTGATCCACATAGACCGAGTGGATGGGGGTGAGTTTGTCTTCATCGGGACGGAGCGCTTTCATATGTGTATAAAGCCCTTCACCCGGACCAAAGCCAAAACGCCCCAAGGTTTGCCGCTTCCATTTTGCCAAGGAGTGGACTACTTCGTAGCGGTGCTCCGGCAGGCTCTTCACCTTGACCTGCACTGCATTCTCATGGCCTGACAGGTTGTCTTGGGTGCCATCGCCCACGCGGCTCAAAATCGGGGCTTGTACTTCGATCAAGCCCAGTTGCAAAGCAAGCTGACGGGAGAACATCTCTTTGACAAAGCTGATCTGTTGCTGGCTGCGAATGTAGTGCTGTTTCATGCTAGATACCTATCTCAAACATCATTGGATGTGGCGATTCTTCAACAAAATCCCTACCTAATTCAATATTCGACAACGGAAATAGGCTTTTATGATTTTTTTGTTCAAAATAAAGGGTAAATAAATGAGGTTTCATTAATTAAAGGGCGAAAAAATGCCAGAAAATTATCGGATCGATAATCTTGATCAAGCGATCCTCACTGCATTGATGGCCAATGCGCGGCTGCCTTATGCCGAATTGGCCAAGCAGTTGCAGGTCAGCGCAGGCACCATCCATGTGCGGGTTGAGAAGATGAAACAGGCTGGGATCATCGAAGGGACCCGCGTACAGGTGAATCCGAAGAAGCTGGGTTATGACGTCTGCTGCTTTATCGGGATCAATCTAAAAAGCGCCAAAGATTACCCCTCGGCACTGGCTAAACTGGAGGCGCTAGACGAGGTGGTGGAGGCCTACTACACCACGGGTCACTACAGCATCTTCATGAAGGTGATGACCCGTTCCATCGACGAGCTGCAAACCGTCCTTATCCATAAGATCCAGACCATTGATGAGATCCAGTCCACAGAGACCCTGATCTCACTGCAAAACCCGATCTTGCGCGATGTAAAACCTTAATGTGATGAGCGGTGGCTATGGCCAGACAATAAAAATGCCGCTGCGGGGAGACCCGCAGCGGCATGGGCAATCCAAGGTTGGCGTTATAGCGCCTTGAGGATTGCCTCGACACTGGCTTTGGCATCGCCAAACAGCATCTGGGTATTCTCTTTGAAGAACAGCGGGTTCTGGACACCGGCATAGCCAGTGTTCATGGAGCGCTTGAAGCCGATGACATTCTGCGCTTTCCACACTTCCAGTACCGGCATCCCGGCGATCGGGCTGCCCGGATCTTCCATGGCAGCTGGGTTAACGGTGTCGTTGGCACCGATCACCAGCACCACGTCAGTGTCGCTGAAGTCGTCGTTGATCTCGTCCATTTCCAGCACGATGTCGTACGGTACTTTGGCTTCCGCCAGCAGCACGTTCATGTGGCCTGGCAAGCGACCGGCAACCGGATGAATACCAAAGCGCACCTTGACGCCGCGATCCCGCAGCTTCTGGGTAATTTCAGCCACCGGATACTGGGCCTGCGCCACCGCCATGCCGTAGCCGGGGGTGATGATGACGGAGCTGGCGTTTTTCAACATGTCGGCCACGTCTTCCGCATTGGTTTCGCGGTACTCGCCCAGCTCTTCCTCAGCGGTCGAGGCCACGCCGTCAGAACCAAAACCACCGGCGATCACGGAGATGAAGGAGCGGTTCATCGCCTTACACATGATGTAAGAGAGAATCGCACCGGAGGAGCCGACCAGCGCACCCACCACGATCAGCAGGTCGTTGGAGAGCATGAAGCCCGCCGCTGCTGCCGCCCAACCGGAGTAGGAGTTGAGCATGGAGACCACCACCGGCATATCAGCACCACCGATGGAGGCGACCAGATGCCAGCCGAAGGCGAAGGCGATCAGGGTCATCACCAACAGGGCGAAGGTTGAACCACCGGCGTTGACGAAGTAGATCATCAGTGCCAGCGAGGCAACCACCGCCAGCAGGTTCAGCTTGTGGCGATGTGGCAGCATCAGCGGCTTGGAGGAGATAAGCCCACGCAGCTTACCAAACGCCACCACAGAGCCGGTGAAGGTCACGGCACCGATGAAGATACCAAGGAATACTTCGACCAGATGGATGTTCAGCATGGCGCCGGAGAGGTGCTCGACCTGGGCAACACTGGCTGCCTGCTCGAACGCCGCTCGGGCCGCTGCCAAGGTGGCATCTAGGTTGGAACCAACGGAAACCACTACTTCAGCAGGGGCGGAGGGGTGCAGATCGATGAAGCTGTTAAAGCCCACCAGCACCGCTGCCATACCGACGAAGCTGTGCAGCACCGCCACCAGCTCGGGCATCTCGGTCATCTCGACCTTGAGCGCCAGACGCACACCGATGGCACCACCGATCACCATGGCCAGAATGATCCAGTGCACGCCACTGGTTTCTGGGTTGAACACGGTGGCGAGCAGCGCAATAGCCATCCCCGCGATACCGAACAAGTTGCCATGCTTGGCCGTCTCTTGCTTCGACAGTCCCGCAAGACTGAGGATGAAGAGCACGGCGGCAACGATATAGGCTGCTGTTACCAGTCCTTGAGACACGTTAAACCCCCTTAATCCTTACGGAACATCTTCAGCATGCGCTGAGTCACGGTGAAGCCACCGAAGATGTTGATACTGGCAATCAGCACGGCGATAAACGCCAGCGCGGTAACCAAGGTAGAACCTTGCCCAATTTGCAGCAGAGCGCCGACCACGATAATGCCGGAAATGGCATTGGTGACCGACATCAGTGGTGTGTGCAGTGAGTGGGAGACATTCCACACCACGTAATAACCGACCACACAGGCCAGGATGAATACAGTGAAGTGAGAGAGGAACGCAGCAGGTGCCACAGCCGCAACCCAGCCGAACGCAGCGATGCCCAAGGCACCCCAGATGAACTTCTTGTTGGAGGGTTTGGCCTCTTCCTTTTTCGCGGCCGGTTTGGCGGCAGCCGGCTTTTGCGGCGCGGCAGAGACGGAGATAGCGGGCGGCGGGAAGGTCACTTCACCAGCCTGGATCACCGTCATGTTGCGCTGCACCACATCTTCGAAGTTGATGGCAACGTTACCGTCCTTCTCCTTGCACATCAGCTTCATCAGGTTGACCAGGTTGGTACCGTAAAGCTGGGAGGATTGGGCAGGCAGACGACCCGGCAGATCGGTGTAACCGATCACCTTGACGCCGTTAGGAGTGACGAACAGCTCGGTCGGTTTGGTGTATTCACAGTTACCGCCGGTTGCTGCAGCCAAGTCCACAATGACGGAACCCGGCTTCATGCTGTCGACCATCTCCTTGGTGATCAGCTTGGGCGCTGGGCGACCAGGGATCAGCGCGGTGGTGATGATGATGTCCACCTCTTTGGCCTGCTGGGCAAACAGCGCCATCTCGGCTGCGATGAACTCATCGGACATCACTTTGGCATAACCATCGCTGGAGGCGCCATCTTCGCCGCCGAAGTCCAGCTTGAGGAACTCCCCACCCATGGATTCGATCTGCTCGGCCACTTCTAACCGGGTATCGAACGCCCGCACGATGGCGCCGAGGGAACCGGCCGTACCGATGGCGGCCAGACCGGCTACACCGGCACCGATCACCAGTACCTTGGCAGGAGGAACCTTACCAGCTGCGGTGATCTGACCAGTGAAGAAGCGACCGAATTGGTGCGCAGCTTCAACCACGGCGCGATAGCCACCGATGTTGGCCATGGAGGAGAGGGCATCGAGGGACTGGGCACGGGAGATCCGCGGCACCATGTCCATCGCCATCACATTGATGTTGCGCTCGGACAGCTTCTTGACCAGCTCAGGGTTCTGGGCAGGCCAAATGAAGCTCACCAGAGTGGCGCCATCTTTAATTTGTGCGATTTCGGCATCGGTCGGCGCATTGACCTTGAAGATAAGGTCCGCTTGCCAGAC
The DNA here is from genome assembly GCF_002795305.1 of Aeromonas cavernicola. GTDB lineage: Bacteria > Pseudomonadota > Gammaproteobacteria > Enterobacterales > Aeromonadaceae > Aeromonas > Aeromonas cavernicola. The sequence continues at coordinate 29,884 of NZ_PGGC01000013.1, read as the reverse complement.
ATTCGGCACCACGCTGGCACCGGCAGCCTCGAAGGCGGCATCATCGAAGCTGGCCAACTGGCCTGCGCCGGACTCGATGGCGACCTCGAAGCCGAGCTTTTTCAGCTGCTCGACGGTAGCCGGGGTCGCTGCGACCCGGGTCTCACCGACGAGACTCTCTCTCGGTATTCCAATCTGCATGACTATTCCCTGATGGTTAATAAAAAATCGCTTCCCAGTGTCGCATTTCTAGCGAAACAAAACATGCCCAAGCGGTGGGCCAAGGGCCTTTTTAATGAAAACAAGGCGGCTTTACCTCAACCTCCTGTCATGGTCAGGCCCTGCTTTTCAGGCGCGAGGGTGATTAGTATCAAATTTTGGAGTTTTATTACAACCACACAACCAGCAGTCAGTGCACAGAATTCAGCCTGTCAACGGCAGGGATTTAAAAAAACAAACCAAATTAGAGAGTTAAATCAGCCAAATCCGCTACTAAAAGTGATCCAACCAGTCAAAAAAAATGTTTTGCCCAAGTTCTATCTTAGCGTTTTTTATTCTCACAAAATCTGCCCAGATCACAGATATTGGGCCAAAATCGAAAAAATAACCGTTTTATAACAATTTAACAGCGTTACCCCAGTAAACAATGGGCTTGGGAGCAATCAGCTTCACACTTTACATTGTCTGATGAGTCATTGACGGCGTCAGCGTGAATGCCATAAATATGCTAATTAGGGGACAAGCGAGCCTTGCTGGTGTTCACCATGGTCGAGGGGACAACGTTGCGGTTGAGATGAGGGCATGAATGGAGATGTGTCCCTTTGCTGACTTACCCTACAGCACGTTAACGGGTAAGGTATCGGTAACATGAGGCCGAGTATCGGGCGAGCCATGGTACTAAGGGTGTGCGATCACTTGTGCCCGTTATGGAAGGGGCAGCACGCCCGCGGGTCGGTCTATGAAGGGGCTAACCTAGCCACATTGACATTGATAAAGAGGAATAGAGGATGCGTTTACTGCTTGGTCTGCTCACTGGACTGTTATTGACAGCGTGTACTGGTCTTGCCGATGGCGTGCGCCCCATCACGGGCTTTCAGCTTGAGCGTTATCTCGGCACTTGGTATGAAATTGCCCGCCTTGATCACAGCTTCGAGCGGGGGTTGGAACAGGTTAGTGCGACCTATAGTTTGCGCGACGATGGCGGGGTTAAGGTGGTTAACCGCGGTAGAGAGGCCAATGGCAGTTGGCGTGAGGCTGAAGGAAAAGCCTATTTTGTCGATAAACCGGATGAGGCACGGCTTAAAGTCAGCTTTTTCGGCCCTTTTTATGGCGGGTATAACGTCATTGATCTTGATCCTGACTATCAGCTCTCGTTGGTCACCAGTTATAACCACGATTACTTATGGATTCTCTCTCGTCAGCCGAATCCCCCCCAAAAGCAGCTCGATGCAGTGGTTGCCAAGGCAAAAAAATTAGGTTTTGCCACGGATAAATTGATCTGGGTGAAGCAGCCCTAAGCACCCCTATTGGTCGGCTTAGTCAGCCAGAACATAGTGATATCGCCATGTTGATTGACCACCTCGGTGGCCCTTGGCTGGCCTGATGGCGATATCCAGTCTCAATTCTTTGCCGCAAATGTGAGTCATCTATATGAAGATATTTAAAATTTTCCTGCTGTTGCTACTCAGTTGTGGTGGATGGCAAGTACAAGCCTCGTCTGAGGAAGAACCCGCCGTAGAGGGTGCCGAAGGGGTGGTCAAGCCGAGCTTTTCCTACCATGCGCTCGATCCTGACATCATTACCAACTATCTGAGCAATAACAAAACCTTGGGTTACCTGCGGGTCAGCGTCGAGTTAATGGCTGAAAATGAGGCTGACCTTAAGTTATTGGAACAGCATGACCCGCTGATCCGTGATGCCATTATCCGCTTAATCGGGAGTAAACAGGGCGAGCAGGTCAAATCATTGGTGAACCGCGAAGAGCTGCGTCAAGAGTGTGAGGCCAAGGTCAATGAATTGCTGGTCAGTGAGACGGGAAAGAAAGCCGTTCGCGAGCTTTTTTTTACCAAGTTCCTCTATCAATGACCTGCGAGACGTAAGGATTCGCGTAAAGATCGGTGACGCGCATTTGCCGCTTTATTCGAAATGAAAATCGATTACAATACGCCCATCATGTCGTAGAGGTAGTCAAGATGGGCAGCAAAACCCTGTGTGAGTGGCGCCGCCACGAGATCCCCAGTGATCTCAAGTCTTTGCGTAGAATCGTGAGTAAACCCAAGTTTGTCTGCGGAAAATGTGCCCGCAGTGCCAACGACAGAGACTACCTGTGTCAGCCACTACGGCTTAAAGAGGAGTGATGGCTGGTCAGCGAGTTATTGATCTGCCCAGCTCTGGCGACCTTGCTCAAGCAACCTGCGAGCCTGCCCATCGTTAGGGCATACACCGCGATATTCACTGCCGGTCCGCCCCGCTAAATACAGGTGCTCTGGGCGGCAATACCACGCCAGCCCCTGCTGGCGGCCCTGCTCCCACAACTCTGCATCCACCTTATTGCCACATTGCGTCTGATGAAAGGCCACTCGGTCGGCCGTCAATCCGAGTTTGCCGTCGGCTTCCCCCACATCACGCCATACCTTCTCGCAGGGATCACCGTGGGAGGCGCAGCCTCCGAGCAGTCCCACCAGCACCATCATGGAAAGTCGCATAGCCATCCTTGAGTATCGTTTGAGTAATTTATTCTGTTCCAGTGCGGCCACCATCACAAGCAGGACCTGTCACCTAATGGGTTACCTCAGCGGTTCACGGCATCCTGATAGCTTATGAGCGCGGCAGTGTAGGGATGAGTGATGATGCTATCGACCACCAACAAACCATCAGCTATCAATGGCGGCGTTGTCTTAGGGTCAATAAAGGAGCTGGCCATAACAAAGCAGCCCAGCAAGAGGGGGGTCTGCTGGGCCGCGTAATCGTCGATCATAATAGTAATAGTAATCAGGCGGGCAACATGGCCCGCCTGTTCATATAAATTGGCTGTTCATTGGTCATCGAGCGGCTCGTCATCTAGCCAAATCTCATCTTCCCACTGATCCAGCTCATCTTCCCAGGATTCCGAGTCCCACTCGTCGTCGAGTTCGTCATCCGGCTTGTGTCCACCCATTTTCATTCTCCTTGGATAGTGCGCCTGCATTCAAAGTCTATCCATAAAAATGGGCGTTGCCAGTCAAAATGAGATTAAAATTTAACCAAAATTCGTCCTGCCACTTGTCCCTCGGTGATCGCAGTAGCAGCTGAAACGACCTGTTCTAGCCCAATCTCAGTGACCGCCAGTGCAAAGAAATGGGCGGGTAGAGCTTGCGCTAGTCGCTGCCACGCCAGCTGACGACGCGCCAGCGGACACATCACCGAATCAACTCCTTGCAACCGCACATTGCGCAGAATGAAGGGCATCACGCTGGTAGGGAGATCAATACCGCCCGCCAGCCCACAAGCAGCCACGGCGCCGCCATAGTTGATTTGGGCCAGCAGCTTGGCCAGTACTTGGCTACCAACGGTGTCGATGGCTGCGGCCCATTGCTGCTGCTCCAGCGGCTTGGCGGGTTGCAGTAGTTCACTACGTGGCACGATACGGCTGGCACCCAGCGCCGTCAGCATGGCCCCCTGCTCTTGTGGACGACCGGTCAACGCGGCCACTTGGTAGCCAAGCGCCGCCAACAGCGCCACCGAGGTGGAGCCCACACCGCCGGCCGCGCCGGTGACCAGCACCTCGCCGCTTTCCGGCGTAATGCCGGCCTCTTCCAGTGCCAACACGCAGAGCATGGCGGTGAGACCGGCAGTGCCGATACACATTGCCTGTCGCTCATCCAGCCCAGCAGGCAGTGGTACCAACCAGTCCCCTTTGACCCGCGCCTGTTCGGCCATGCCGCCCCAATGGCTCTCTCCAACGCCCCAGCCGGTCAGCACCACCTTATCGCCCACCTGATAGCGGCTGTCGGCAGATTCGAGCACGGTGCCGGCGAAGTCGATGCCGGGCACCAGCGGCCACTGACGGACGATCTTGCCCTTGCCGGTGATCGCCAACCCATCCTTGTAGTTGATGGAACTATACGCAACCGATACCCGTACCTCACCTGCTGGCAACTGGCTCTCGGCCAGCTGGGTCAGGGTGGCTACAGTTTTGCCCGCTTGGTTTTCTAGTAACAGAGCCTTAAACATGATGACCTCTTTGTTTGGTATTAACACAATTCACGAACCGTGCTGGTTGAATCTCAGACCTCTGGGAACTGACGATATCGGTCCTCTATCTGTGTGTTGGCTGAGGCGGCCGATCTACCATCTAGGTTGATGATGAGCCTTGTTCGCTCTGTGCCTGCTCGGCATATTCGGTCGCTAGTACATCGGCAACTTGATGGATTTGCTGACGCACCCAGCGGCGCAGGGGTCCGCCTTGGGGCGCGCATACCAGATTTGCATCACATCAACCCGTGATAGGGTATGCGGGCACCGCAGAGAGAGTGAAACAGCGGCTTCGTGATGCCTGAGTAAGTCTGACCCTCGTCGCTCGGCAGTCAGCCTGCCATCGATCCCAAGTGCTGCAATGAGGGTGCCAGACTCGGGGCCCTTCACCGCGTTGACCCAGACCACTCCGCTCAGGAGGCCCCTCCCTGCCGCTGGCCATTATCATCCCAGCGCTGGTGGAATAGCGAGGGGGTCAGCTGCGGGGTTATCGGGTGCTACCTGATAATCACGTGTTAAGTGCTGCTGTGGTATGCAGTCAAGGTCCCAGCAGAACAGGGTGAGCAAAGCCAATAACAACCATGCCCGTCAGGGCGAACTGACGGGCATGGTTGAGTGAGATAGAGAGAGACGGGGATTGTCGCGGCAAATAGTCACAGGCTGTGCGGCACCAATGGGAGAACGTCGGCCTGACTAGATAAAATCGTAGGCGTCACCAAAGATCCGCTCCGGCTCGGCGCCGAGGATCTTGAACTCTTCCCGTGCGGCCCCCGCCATCTCAAAGCGACCGGCGACGTAGATGTCGTAGTCGTAGAGGCTGGTGAAATCATCCATGATCGCTTTGTGCACCAGTCCGCTCTTGCCGGTCCAGTCAGCCTCCGGCTCCTGCACCACAGGAATAAAGGTGAGCGGCGCATAGTCACGCTCCCACTGCTGCATCTGCTCCAGCTCATAAAGCCAGTGAGCCTGACGCACGCCCCAGTAGAAGAACACCGGGCGCTTACTGCCTGTGTCGATCAGGTATTCCAGCATGGAGCGGGCGTAAGAGAAGCCGGTGCCGCCCGCCATCAGGATCAGCGGACGGGGGGATTCATCCCGCAGGAACGCCTTGCCCGCCGGCAATTCGACCTCGATCTCGCCCTGCTCGCGCATCCGCGCCAGCACCTGACCTGCGTAGGCATTCTCGGGAGTGGCACCAATTTGCAGCTCTAGCACGCCCGGGCGGGTCGGCGAGTTGGCGATGGAGAAGGGGCGCTTGTCCGAATCGCTCATCACCACCAGCAGATACTGGCCGGGTTTAAATTGCACGGCTTGCTGTGGGGTGAGGGCCACATGCCAGATGGTGTCGACATATTCGCGCAGTTCCTCTACGCGGCATTTGATACGTTGCATGCTTATCCTTGTGGCGGGCTCGCGTGGCCCGCTTCGCTCATTGTTTCACTATGGAGTGACGACCAGCAGCCCTGGCCCCGTCAGTCGAGAATACTCAAATCAGTGCGGATCGCATCACTTTTTGCAGCAAAGCTGTCATGTTTGCCTCATCCGAGGATATTGAGCTCATCCCAGATGGCATCGACCTTCTGCTTCACCGCAGCATCTTGCACGATGGGCTGTCCCCACTCCCGGTTGGTCTCTCCCGGCCACTTATTGGTGGCATCTAGCCCCATCTTAGAGCCCAACCCAGAGACCGGTGAGGCAAAGTCGAGGTAGTCGATGGGGGTGTGCTCGATCAGGGTCGTGTCGCGCGCTGGGTCCATCCGAGTGGTGATTGCCCAGATCACATCGTTCCAGTCACGGGCGTTGATGTCGTCATCGCAGACGATCACAAATTTGGTGTACATGAACTGGCGCAGGAAGGACCAGACCCCCAGCATCACCCGCTTGGCATGGCCCGGGTAGCGTTTTTTGATGGTCACCACCGCCATCCGGTAGGAGCACCCTTCCGGCGGCAGATAGAAGTCCACAATCTCGGGGAACTGCTTCTGCAGCAGCGGCACGAACACCTCGTTCAGCGCCAGACCCAGCACCGCCGGTTCATCGGGCGGCCGGCCAGTGTAGGTGCTGTGATAGATGGCATCGCGCCGCTTGGTGAGGTGAGTGATGGTAAAGACCGGGAACTCATCCACCTCGTTGTAGTAACCAGTGTGATCGCCGTAAGGCCCTTCCGGCGCCATTTCACCCGGCTCCAGATAGCCTTCCAGCACGATTTCGGCGCTGGCTGGCACCTCTAAATCGCAGCTGATGGCCTTGATCACCTCGGTACGGCTGCCGCGCAGCAGACCGGCAAAGGCATATTCGGAGAGGGTGTCCGGCACGGGTGTTACTGCGCCGAGAATGGTCGCCGGATCGGCGCCGAGTGCCACCACTACCGGGAATCGCTCACCGGGATGGGCCTCCTGCCACTCGCGAAAATCGATGGCACCGCCGCGGTGATCAAGCCAGCGCATGATCAGCTTATTTTTGGCGATCTTCTGCTGGCGATAGATGCCGAGGTTCTGCCGCTTCTTGTAGGGGCCACGGGTGATGGTGAGACCCCAGGTGACCAGCGGCGCTACATCGCCAGGCCAGCAGTGCTGGATCGGGATCTGGTCGAGATCAACCGCATCCCCCTCTTGCACCACCTGCTGGCAGGGGGCGGAAGAGAGGCGCTTGGTCGGCATGTTGAGCACCTGCTTGAAGATCGGCAGCTTCTCCATCAGCTCCTTGAATCCCTTGGGTGGCTCGGGTTCCTTGAGATAGGAGAGCCAAGTGCCGACTTGACGCAGGGCACTCACATCGGGCTGGCCCATGCCCATGGCCACCCGATCTGGGGTGCCGAACAGGTTGGTCAGCACTGGCATGGTGTAGCCTTTGGGATTTTCGAACAGCAGAGCTGGGCCACCGGCCCGCAGGGTGCGATCGCTTATCTCGGTCATCTCCAGATAGGGATCGATCTCGCGGCTGATGCGCTTGAGTTGTCCGCGTTGTTCCAGCTGCGCGATGAAATCACGCAAATCCTTGTATTTCATGCACGTTCCCAACAGGGTGGAGGAGATGTTGCATTATAACCTTGGCGCCCTTGCAGGTGTATCTGGATTGGAACAGATGCGTGAGGTCATCAGGGGCAAGCAAGTGAGAGTGCTGATACATAGCAATGAGGTAGGGGAGGTCAGCTAGCCAAATGAAAAACCGCGACCAGGGCCGCGGTTTCGTCATTTTCTGACCGGACTTACTTCTGCTGGCGCCGCATGGCGTCGAAGAACTCGTCGTTGGTCTTGGTCATCGCCAGCTTGTCGATGAGGAACTCGATGCCGTCGATCTCACCCATCGGGTGAACAATCTTGCGCAGGATCCACATCTTCTGCAGCTCGTCGCCGGTGGTGAGCAGCTCTTCCTTACGGGTGCCGGAGCGGGTTATGTCGATAGCAGGATAGACGCGCTTCTCGGCAATTTTGCGCGAGAGGTGCAGTTCCATGTTGCCGGTACCCTTGAACTCTTCGTAGATAACCTCGTCCATCTTGGAACCGGTATCGATCAGCGCGGTGGCGATGATGGTCAGGCTGCCGCCCTCCTCAACATTACGCGCGGCGCCGAAGAAGCGCTTGGGACGGTGCAGGGCGTTGGCGTCCACACCACCGGTCAGAACCTTGCCGGATGAGGGGATGACGGTGTTGTAGGCGCGAGCCAGACGGGTGATGGAGTCCAGCAGGATCACCACGTCTTTCTTGTGCTCGACCAGACGCTTGGCCTTCTCGATCACCATTTCGGCAACCTGAACGTGACGGGAAGCTGGCTCGTCGAAGGTGGAAGCGATCACTTCCCCTTTCACCATGCGCTGCATCTCGGTCACTTCTTCCGGACGCTCGTCGATCAGCAGAACGATCAGTTCACAGTCTGGGTGGTTGTAGGCGATGCTCTGGGCGATGTTCTGCAGCAGCATGGTCTTACCGGCCTTGGGCGGCGCCACGATCAGGCCACGCTGGCCTTTACCGATGGGGGAAGCCAGGTCCAGAACCCGAGCGGTGATATCTTCGGTAGAGCCGTTACCCCGTTCCATACGCAGACGCTCGTTGGCGTGCAGGGGGGTAAGGTTTTCAAACAGGATCTTATTGCGGGAGTTTTCCGGACGGTCGTAGTTGACATCGTTGACCTTGAGCAGCGCGAAATAGCGCTCGCCCTCTTTGGGCGGCCGGATCTTGCCTGAGATGGTATCGCCGGTGCGTAGATTGAAACGGCGAATTTGGCTTGGGGAGACATAAATGTCATCTGGACCTGCCAAGTAAGAGCCGTCTGCACTACGCAGAAAGCCGAAACCATCGGTCAGAATTTCCAGCACACCGTCGCCAAATATATCCTCACCACCCTTGGCGTGCGCCTTAAGGATTGCAAAGATAATATCTTTCTTGTGCGCCCGAGCCAGATTTTCCAACCCCATGGATTCGCCGAGCTTGACCAGCTCAGACACAGGAGTGTTCTTTAATTCAGTCAGATTCATAGTGGTGAAAGTCTGTAAGCAAGGATTGAAATGAGGAGACAGTCTGCTGGATTGATGCTGATCAGATTTGGATTGCCCATGTGATTGCTAAGCAAAAAGTCAGGCAAAAAGGTTAGCAAACGAGCAATAAGTTAGCACCAATCGGGATGAGCGTCTAGGTGATAAAACCGAAGGAGCGCATTATTGCAATGCGCTCCTTTTAAATCATTACAAATTACCGTCCAAAAAGTCTTTCAGTTGGGTTTTGGACAGGGCGCCAACCTTAGTCGCGGCCACTTCGCCATTTTTGAACAACAAGAGGGTTGGAATACCACGAATGCCGTACTTGGGCGGAGTGTCGGCGTTATGATCGATGTTCAGTTTGGCTACGGTTACGCGACCAGCATACTCTTGGGCGACCTCGTCGAGGATCGGGGCAATCATTTTGCACGGACCACACCATTCAGCCCAGAAGTCGACCAGTACCGCGCCATCGGCGTTGATTACATCGGCCTCGAAGCTGGCATCGCTCAGCTGAACAATCTTGTCACTCATCTCCAACTCCAATCAGTAAATAGGCCTTAATTGACTCATCAATAAAGGCAATAGTTGCCCTATTTGAAATGATCCTGTTTATTATTGCAAGCCTAACCTGATAACCTACCGCCATGAGCAAAACACATTTAACGACTGAAAAATTTGCCCAAATGGGCCTCGAACCCGAAGTTCTGGCTGGTCTGGAAGCAAAGGGATTTCACTACTGCACGCCCATCCAAGCGTTGTCTCTGCCACTGCTTGTAGAGGGCCATGATCTAGCTGGTCAGGCCCAAACAGGAACTGGTAAAACCATCGCTTTTTTAGCGGCAACGTTTAACTATCTTCTCACTCACCCGCTGACCACTCCCCGTTTGGTAAATCAACCGAGAGCCATCATCATGGCGCCGACTCGGGAGCTGGCAGTACAGATCTATAACGATGCTGACAGTATCGCCGCCTCTACAGGTCTAAAACTCGGCCTTGCCTATGGCGGCGAAGGGTATGACAAGCAGCTGGCCGTGTTGGAGCAGGGTGTCGACATCCTGATCGGCACTACTGGCCGCATCATTGACTATTTCAAGTCCAAGGTAATTGACCTTGGTAGTATCCAAGTGGTGGTACTGGACGAAGCGGATCGCATGTTCGATCTGGGCTTCATCAAGGACATCCGTTTCCTGTTCCGCCGTATGCCGCCCGCCACAGAGCGCCTGAACATGTTGTTCTCCGCCACTCTCTCCCTGCGGGTGCAGGAGCTGGCTTATGAGCATATGAATCACCCAGAACATGTGCAGGTCGAACCGGAGCAGATGACCGGCGTGCGGATCAAAGAGGAGCTGTTCTACCCCTCTAACGAAGACAAAATGCTGCTGTTGCTCTCCCTGATGGAAGAGGAATGGCCAGAAAAAGCCATCGTCTTCGCCAACACCAAGCATGTCTGCGAAGACGTCCACGCTTGGCTAGAGAACGACGGCCACCGCGTTGGCCTGCTGACCGGCGATGTACCGCAAAAGAAACGCATGAGAATTCTGGATGAATTCACCAAGGGGGCGCTGGATATTCTGGTCGCTACTGATGTAGCTGCCCGTGGCCTACATATCCCCGACGTGACTCACGTCTTCAACTATGACCTGCCCGACGACGCCGAAGACTATGTACACCGTATCGGTCGTACCGGTCGTGCCGGCAAGAGCGGTCACTCCATCAGCCTGGCCTGTGAAGACTATGCCTTCAACCTGCCGGCCATTGAGGAGTACATCCACCACGCCATTCCGGTCAGCAAATATGATCGCGAAGCGCTGCTAGATGACGTGACTGCGCCGAAGCGGGTGTTCCGCAATCGTCAGCCGATGAACCGCACCATGCGGGATCGCCAGGGCGGTGGCAACAGCAACAACAACCGTCGTCGTCCGCCGCGCAAGAGTTAAGGACAGGCCCGTTGCACAACTCGCCGCTCTATGCCGCTATCGACCTCGGCTCCAACAGCTTTCACATGCTGGTGGTGCGCGAGGTCGCTGGCGCTTTGCGCACCGTCGCCAAGGTTAAGCGCAAGGTTCGTCTCGCTGCCGGGCTCGATCCGGAATTTCGTCTCAGCCGTGCCGCCATGGAGCGGGGCTGGGACTGTTTGCGTCTGTTCTCCGAACAGTTGCAGGACATTCCGGCCGACAATATCCGGGTGGTGGGCACCGCCACCTTGCGCCTTGCCACCAACGTCGATGAGTTCCTCAGCGAAGCGGAACGGGTACTCAACCACAGCATCGAGATCATCTCGGGCGAGGAAGAGGCCAAGACCATCTATGAAGGGGTCTCCTGGACCTCCGCCGGGGAAGGCAACCGGCTGGTGATCGACATCGGCGGTGCCAGCACCGAACTGGTGATCGGCGAACATAGCGAAGCAAAACTGCTCAACAGCCTGCACATGGGCTGCGTCACCTGGCTCAACAATCACTTCGGTGATGGCGAGCTCTCCGAAGCCCGTTTCGAGAAGGCGATTGCCGCCGCCAAGGCGGTGCTGGAGAAGGTGGCGGAAGATTACCGCGCCCTCGGCTGGCGCACCTGCGTCGGCGCCTCCGGCACGGTACAGGCGCTGCAAGAGATCATGCTGGCGCAAGGGAAGAGCGAGCGGGTCACCCTGCCGAAGTTGCAGGAGTTGATGGGTCAGGCCATCGCCTGCGGCAAGCTCGACCGGCTGCAACTGGAAGGGCTGGCGGCCGAACGGCTGACCGTGTTCCCCTCCGGCCTCGCCATCCTGATCGCCATCTTCGAAACCCTCGATATCGAGAGCATGACGCTGGCGGGTGGCGCCCTGCGCGAAGGACTGATCTACGGTCTGCTTGGCAACAATCACGACTGTGATGCCCGGGATCGCACCGCCGACAGCCTGATCAGCCGCTATCAGCTGGATAAAGAGCACGCCGAACGGGTTCGCGATACCGCCGTCGAGGCGTTCAACCAGCTGCAACCGGCCTGGCGACTCTCCAAACGCTACGGTCGCCCGATCTTGCGTTATGCCGCCCTGCTGCACGAGATTGGTCTCTGTATCGAGTACAAAAAAGCGCCGCAACACGCGGCCTATATCATCGATAACATCGATATGCCGGGCTTTACCCCTGCCCAGAAGAAGCTGTTGTCGGCCCTGCTGTTCAACCAGCGGGACGAATTCAAGCTGGAACCGCTAGAGAAGCAGGGGGCGGTCGCTGCTAGGCAAGCAATCCGGCTGGCCCGTATCCTGCGCATCGCGCTGATCCTCTGCATGCGCCGCACCCAGGGCACGGTGCCCAGCTTCACCCTGCAGGTAGAAGAGGAGTCACTGACCCTGACCCTGCCCAAGGGCTGGATGGATGAACACTACCTGCGCGCCAGCGAGCTGCGCTTTGAAGTGGAACGCCAGCAGAAGATGGGCTGGCCGACCTGCGTCCAGGAAGCCTGACTCAGCAACTTGGCTGTTTTGGAGTCGAATATGCCGGATTATCAACCCATCAGCTGCGATCTCTACGATTGGCTCGAAATTGCCGCCAGCTGGCAACTGCCAGTGACCCTCACCCGTCGCGATGGTCGCCAGTGGGATGACCAGATCCGCACCATCGAGGCTAGGGGTGGGAACGAATATCTGCAGCTATGTAGCGGCGAGCAGCTCAGTCTTGCCGACGTGGCAGGCCTACGTTTTATCTGGCAAGGGCAGCATAAGCAGCTCGACTTCACCTCGGTAAACCCCGAATAACACCTTGGTGCGCCCAGTGGCAGGAAATAGGTATCTGTACTTACCGATAACCAGTCTCCACGGTCACGCTTATCCAGAGTGATGCTACTTGCAAGCTTGGTCTCGTGTCGTATACCCCATCTTTACTACTGGCGAGAGTGCTGCGTTGTAGTGCCCGATTCACTCCCTATGCTAGCCACCAATCCAGCTGCTGGGGTTGGCCGCTATAAATAGCTGATTATTTAGCCAATACCGCTACGGTAGGAGCAATTTGTAACACATCAGCTTGTTTGTCTTGGGACGCTCAAGGTATGCTGACCCCACGCGCTGACACCGCCCTGATGAGGGGCATCGCAATCGAACATAGGTACACATATGTCACTAGAAGTCCTTGAGCAACTTGAATCCAAAGTCCAATCCGCTGTCGATAACATCGCGTTACTGAAGATGGAGTTAGACGAGCTGAAAGAGCAAAACGGGAAGCTGCATGATGAAAACCATCAGCTACGTAATGAGCATGTCGCTTGGCAAGAGCGCCTGCGAGCCTTGCTGGGCAAGATGGAGCAGATGAGCGATAACCTCTAAGCTGCTGGCAACTTTTACAATAACAAATGGGCCGCTTGATAAGCGGCCCATTTGTTTAATCGCATGTGGCAGATCCCACATTACTGATGGTATTAAGCTGAGGTCCTGACACAAGCGAGCCCGCTACTGCGGGTTTTTGGCGTTAGCCTGGACCCAGTCTCTGAGATCGGCGCTTAATCAGTGGTCAAACTACGGCGTATCTTGCACTTCTGTTTCGACCACGACACTGCGTTTATCGTAGCGAGTCATCCGCGGATTGTTGCCAAGGATCTGGTTATCTAGCAGCGATGAGCTGCTGGCATTAATCCGGCCAACCAATCGGATGGGCGTACTAACATCCTGATAACTTTGCTCACGTATCAACTTTTGGAGATTAAAATCCTTGGGTTGCGTGGCACTGAAATTCGTCAGTTCCACCTCTTTGATGTGGTCGAACGGAATGCCATAAACCTTGGGATCAAGCTCCGACAGGGTACACAGCAGCACAGTACCTTCGGGTTGATTCAGGATGCCAAGCGGGTTGATACGATCATAGGAGAGCCATACCGTGCGCTCTTTGATCACCCGATGGATCTCTGCACTGAACTTACGTCCACGCCACAGGGCATCGCGGATCAGGGTGCTCCGGCGGATATCTGGGTTACCTGCAAAGGGGCGCGGCGATTGGTGCACGCTATCGAGCCAGCGTTCGGCTAACTCACTTTGGCTATCGCGGATCACTTGGTTGGCCTTATCGACCAATGGGTGTAATTCGGTCAATACACTCGCTGGTAGTAATTGGCTGGCCTGATCGCTCCATGTTTTGAGAGCAACGGCAAGTGACAGCGGCATGATATTGGCAAAGTCATTGAGGCCATGACGCTCGAAACACCAGCCGTGGGGTTTACTGCGCTCATCGGACGTGAGGTCAAATAATCCCATCCCTGACATCTCTTCTAGATCCCGTTGCACGGTGCGCAGACTGACCTGAATCCCCTCCTCCTCAAGCTTCATTTGAAGTTGGCTCGCTGTCAGTTTGTAAGGGCGATGCGGAATGCAACGTGCCAAGGTCAGTTGTCGTAACAGCTTCTTACTCATCTTGCATGCCTTAACGGGTGTTAGCGTTGACGATAATCCTATCGAGAACTTGCGACAATATATGTCGTAAGCATTGCTGCGACAACTGTCGCCATTCACATACAAAGTGAGTTATTTATATGATCTAAAAGGAAAATACTGATTTTAAAAGGTGCATTCGAGGCTTTTTTTAAGTGCGATAGCCTCAAATAAAAAAGTCATTAGATTCAAATGGAGGGTGGTTTTGCGGTACTTGTTTGAGAGAAGTGCGTTTAAGAAGGGCTCATCCCTCTTAAACGCTGAGAATTTACGCTAACCAGTAGGCTAACCAAGAGCTTGGCATTTTCGTCATAGCCGTCCCGATGAGATAGCCAAATGCCGTGAGGGCCGCGATACCGGCCAGCAGCTTGTGGGACGTAGCCGTTCGTTTGAGTGCCATGATGCCCAAGCCAATGTAGAGCATCAAAGCGATCAGTTTGGCCATCAGCCAAGGTTGTTGGCTTGGGCTCATCTGTAGCATTACCGCCAGTAGTACGCCACACAACAGCAAGAAGGTATCGTTGATGTGGGGTAACACCTTCAACCACTTCTGCTGGAGCCTACTGCTACCTGCCAGCGCGAGGCCCCAGCGGTAGATAAACAGCAGGAGGCTGACCAGCGCGAGGGTCATGTGCAGGTGTTTCAGCAGAGGGTAATAAGCAATCATTTTTGATCCTTGTCGTCATTGGGTAGTCCGCTATTCCAGTTATGAGCGTGGATACGCTCCTGCTCTTCTTGATCGTCTTGCAGCAGGTCAGAAAGAATCTCCCGGTATTGCAGGCTTTTATTGATATAGGTGTGTTCGTCATCGAGGTAATTAGCTTGCTCGTGTAGCAACCAGTTATCGTGCAATTTGAAGGTTTGCCCAGCCCGCCAAGCTTGATTGGCACGAAACCCTAATTGGGTCAGTGCTTCCACCCCCAAATCGACGGCAGATCCCAAGGTCTCCCGATATACCAACGAGACCCCGTGGCGCAGAATATCATGAGCGTGAGGCCGATCCTGTGCCCGAGCGAGTACCTTCAGGTGTGGAAAGTGTTTCTTTACCAGCTCAATCACTGTCAATGAGGTAGCAGGGTCATCAATCGAGAGTACAAGCAGCTTGGCTTTATGGGCGCCGGCGGCATGCAGTAGGTCGAGGCGGCTCGCATCACCGTAAAACACCTGATAGCCATACTTGCGCAACATCTCTATCTGGCTGGCGTCTTGTTCGAGGATCGTGGTGCCAATGCCATGACCATGAAGTAGACGACCCACAATCTGACCAAAGCGGCCAAAGCCTGCAATGATAACCGGATGTTCCACCAATTCAGGCTGCTCATGTTCTGGCATTTTGCTCTGGCTACGATAGTCGAACCAAGGCTGAATCAGCCGATCATTGAGGATCAGCAGCAAAGGGGTGAGGGCCATCGAGAGCGCCACGACCAGTGTCAGCAACGACACAGTGTCGCTAGGTAGCACGTGGTTTTGCCCTGCAAACGAGAACAACACGAAGGCAAACTCGCCCCCTTGCGCTAACGCTAAGGCAAAGGTCCAGCGCTGGCTGGGCGAGATCCGGATGATCCATCCCAACGCCATTAGCACTAACCATTTCAATGCCATCAACCCGACAACTAGGGCTGGGATCAATAGCGGGTGTTCGGCGAACAGACTGAAGTTGATACCCGCCCCTACCGACATGAAAAACAGGCCGAGCAGTAACCCTTTGAACGGGGCAATGTCAGCTTCTAATTCATGACGATATTCGCTGTCCGCGAGGACGACACCGGCGAGAAAGGTACCAAGGGCGGGGGATAGACCGACCGCTTCCATCAAGACTGCAATAGCAATCACCAACAGCAATGCGGCCGCGACGAATATTTCCCGCATATGTGATTGGGCAATGGCCCGAAATACGGGGCGCATCAAATAGTGGCCACCCAAGACGATGCCCGCGATGGCGGCCACCACCAGCAGACCATGTTGCCAGCCCGCTAAGTCTGGCCCCCCCTGGGTAGTCATCGGCGCCATGGCGAGCAGTGGCAGGATCGCCAGAATGGGGATGACGGCAATATCTTGAAACAGCAAAACTGCAAACGCACTGCGGCCGCTTTCACTCTGCATCAGTCTGCGCTCTTGCAGGCTCTGTAGCACGATGGCGGTGGAGGAGAGCGCCAGAATCAAACCAATCGCTAGGCCTTGTTGCAACGGTAAACCAATGAGGTAGGCCACTGCGCTGAGCACGCCGGTGGTTAACAGCACTTGGAGCCCACCCGTGCCTAAAATGGGCCCTTTTAATTGCCACAATAGGGCTGGGCGTAGCTCTAAGCCGACCAAGAACAGCATCAGTACCACGCCAAACTCGGCGAAGTGCATCACATCTTTCTGCTCCCCCACTAGCCCCAATAGAAAGGGGCCAATGATGATCCCTGCCAACAGATAGCCCAGCACCGAGCCCAATCCCCAGCGCTTGGCCAGCGGTACGGCAATGACGGCGGCACAGAGGTAGATCAAGGCATCAAACAGCAAGCCATGTCCCATTAGCGAACCCTCCTGAGGGGTGTGTCATGCCCGTGTTGGCGATGTGATGAGTTGTTCATGAGCGAACCTCCAGCAAATCCCGTAAATAGAGGTGCTCGGCCAGTTGCTCGGGGGGAAATTGCTCATCACGTAGGGCGCACAGCAGTTGACGATAATCCTGACCGCAGCGACGTAGTGCCTCTTGGTCTTTGATTTTGTGAAAAGAGTGCAGCACAAACGGGGGCAGCCACGTCATGCCACAGAGTTGCGCGGTTTGCTGGAATGGTAATAGAAAGTCGAGCAGTGGCCTGCTGTTGTATCCCTCGCGGCAGTAAGATTCGGGTGCACCGCCGGTTGTGATAGCCGAGAGCCACTGTTTGCCTTTGAGCGCATTGGCCGAGGGGCCATAGGCATAACCGTATTCCAGCACCAGATCCATCCACTCTTTCATGATGGCTGGGCAAGAGTACCAATAAAGTGGATGTTGAAAGACGATAATGTCGTGCTCTGACAGCAAGGCCTGTTCGCGGGCAACATCGATGAACATATCGGGATAATGCTGATAAAGATCGTGAACCTTAACGCCTTCCAGTCCTTCTATTGCCTGCAGTAACTGTTTATTAGCCCGCGCGCTTTGCAGGGCGGGGTGTGAAAAGATGATTAGAATGCGTTTCATGACGACATCATCCGAGTGGCCACCTCGCCAGGAGGGTGAGGTGTAAAAAGTCCCTTATCACGCGACCTTAGCAAGAAGGGTCCGTCTCTGCCAACAGCCTGCGAGCCAGTGAGGCCAGCTTAATGTGAGCTGACCATCGGATGAACAGCACTTGACCCGCCCCCTGTAGCAAGGGTTACCATACAAGCCCTTTTAGTCAGTAGGCCTTTTCATGGTTCTCAGCCGTCGCCAATTCGCTCACGCTCGCCGCTGGCTCCCATTGTGGAGTCTGTTGCTGGTGTTGATGTCGTTTGGTAGTCGGGCTGCCACGGATCTCTGCGCCTTGAGCACCCACTGTAGTCAGAGTGAGCGCACCCTAGAGCAAGCGATGCCGTGCGGTAGTTTCACTGCCGTGTTGGCCATCAGCATGGTGCTGCACGATAGTCTGCAGGTGGCAGTGCCAGACCCTGACAACCCTGACTTTATTGCCCCTCCTCTTTTTATACCAGATGCCCCTTGCGAGCGGCTGGAACGTCCTCCTCAGTTTCAGGTTTAACGGCATTTTTCCCTATTTGGGCATGTTTTCTTAAATTTGAGGTGAGTTATGTACAAGTCCCTGTTGCTGGCCATCTTGGCCGGTACGGTTAGCTTTTCTGCGGTAGCTGCAGAGAAAATGACGGTCTATAAATCCAAATACTGCGGATGCTGTGAGTCATGGAACAAGCACATGGCAGACAATGGCTTCGAGCTTGAGGTCATCGAAACTGAGCAGCTTGATCTGGTAAAGCAGCAATACGGCATTGCACCGCAGTTGGCCTCTTGCCACACCGGTGTGGTGGGGGGATATGTGATTGAGGGGCATGTACCTGCCACCGATGTGTTGAAACTGCTCAAAGAGAAACCGGCCATCCACGGTTTGACTATTCCGGGGATGCCGCAAAGCGCCCCAGGTATGGATATTCCAGGTCAGCCTTATCAAGTATTGAGTATCAGCAAAGAGGGTGACGGCGAGACCAAGGTGTGGTCGAGCTACCCCGGCTGACTGAGACTGGCCATGAATCAGCACCACCCTAACATGTGAGGCACACTTGAGCGGACCTGTGCTGCTCATGGCCAGAAAAGGGGCCACTATCTGACGATAGTGGCCCCTTTGTTGTTATAAATATGGCTGAATTAACAGGGAGATAACTTGCAACGCAAGGCAACAAGGGGCAGATTGATGAGCCATTCAACGGATTTGCCCTCCATTGCAAAGAGCCAAGGATGCGACATGATTAGCGTTTACCAAAGGCTACTGCTGCTAGCCTGCTTGATAGTGATTCCCTATTCATCTGCCAACCAAGAGTCCGCCATGCCGACAAGTGAAACCTCGATTGTCCCGCCGGTTGCTGCCAAGCACCCACGCCAGCTGAAACAACACGGTGATACCCGCATTGATAACTACTACTGGTTACGCGATGACGAGCGACAGAACCCAGAGGTGCTGGCCTATTTAGCGGCGGAGAACGCCTACACCGAGGCGCAGCTTAAGCCTATCCAGCCACTGCGAGATCAGCTTTATCAAGAGATGGTGGCGCGCATTCCTCAGCAAGATGAATCAGTGCCTTACGTCAAGAATGGCTATCGCTACCAGACGCGTTATGAGCCGGGCAAGGAGTACGGTATTTATTCTCGTACCAAGCTGGGCGAGCAAGAGACTAAGTTACTGCTCGACAGCAATGAGCGCGCGCAAGGGCACGAATTTTATGCTCTCGGCGCCCTTGAGGTGAGCCGCAGCAACCGCTGGCTAGCGGTGGCGGAGGATTATCTCTCCCGCCGCCAATATCGGGTGCAATTTCTCGATTTAGAGAGTGGCAAGTGGGCCGCCGACACGCTGGAGAACACCTCTGGCAATCTGGTCTGGGCGAACGACAGCAAAACGGTGTTTTACGTCCGTAAACACCCCAAGACCCTGTTGCCCTATCAGGTTTACCGTCATACCTTAGGGACTGACCCCACCCAGGATCAGCTGGTTTATGAGGAGAAAGACGATACCTTCTACGTCAGCCTTTACGCTACCACCTCGGATGACTTCATCGTTATCAACCTCTCCAGCACCACCACAGGTGAAGCTCGCCTGATTGATGCAAACCAACCAGAGCAAGCGCCACGGCTATTTTTAAGCCGTCAGGTGGATCACGAATACAGCTTGGATCACTACCGTGGCCGTTTTTATATTCGCTCCAATAAGGATGGTAAGAACTTTGGTCTGTATGAGACCAAAGAAAGCCCAGTCGATCGCTGGAAGCCGGTCATTGCCCCCAATCCTGAGGTGCTGTTAGAGAGCTATGCCCTGTTTAAAGAGTGGTTGGTGGTGGAAGAGCGTTATCAAGGGCTGACTCGGCTGCGCCAGATCAACTGGCAGAGTGGTGAGCAACAGGAGATCGCCTTCGACGATCCGGCTTACGTGACATGGCTTGCTTATAACCCAGAACCCGATACCAGTGCGCTGCGCTATGGCTACTCCTCGATGACCACTCCCTCCTCCACCTATGAGCTGGATATGGCGAGTGGCAAGCGTACCCTGCTCAAGCAGCAGCCCGTCGCAGGCTTCAAGGCCCAGCAGTACGTTAGCGAGCGAGTTTGGGTCACGGCTCGGGATGGGGTCGCGGTGCCAGTGTCGTTGGTCTATCGCAAAGATCTGGTGAAGAAAGAGGCGGCGGCACCCCGTAAAAATCCGTTGCTGATCTATGGCTATGGTTCTTATGGCGCCAGCATGGACCCCGACTTCAGCAGCTCTCGTCTGAGCTTACTGGACAGGGGCTTTGTCTACGCCATTGCTCATATTCGCGGGGGGGAGGAGCTGGGTCGTCAGTGGTACGACGCGGGTAAGTTACTGAACAAGCAAAACACCTTTAATGACTTCATCGACGTCACCAAAGCGTTAGTCGCGCAGGGGTATGGCGCGAGCGATCAAGTCTATGCCATGGGCGGCAGTGCTGGAGGCTTGCTGATGGGGGCCGTCATTAACCAAGCGCCAGAACTCTATCGCGGCGTGGTGGCCCAAGTGCCCTTTGTCGATGTGCTTACCACCATGCTGGATGAGTCAATTCCCCTCACCACGGGCGAGTATGACGAGTGGGGCAACCCCAATCAGAAGCGCTACTACGACTACATGAAGCGCTACAGCCCCTACGACCAAGTCAAAGCGCAGGCCTATCCCAATCTGCTGGTCACCACCGGTCTGCACGACTCGCAAGTGCAGTATTGGGAGCCTGCGAAGTGGGTCGCCAAGCTGCGGGAACTGAAAACAGACCATAACCAGCTCCTGCTGCACGTTGATATGGATGCCGGTCATGGTGGCAAGTCGGGTCGGTTCAAGGCGTATGAAGATATTGCACTGGAATACGCCTTTATCTTGGATCTGGCCAAGCGCTAACCTCTGCTGATTGGATGGCAGCCCTTGTCTGGCAAGGGCTGCAAAAGAATCTTCGCACTATCCCGCCCGCCTGCTTATCCCTCGTACAACCCCTGAATTCATGAGCGATGAATTGATGATCCGTATCAAATTTCTCAATATTTAAATCTGTCAGATTGCTGTTTTGTTTGATTTATGTTGGCGTAATGTGCTTAATCATGGCGGTTATGACTTCTTAATTGGCCCCTTTGGGGCCAATTATCTTCAGTCGACCGGGAGCCGGCTGTCTCACCACGGAATGCGGGTGACGAGTTGGCAAACGCTTAGCGTTCACACCAGTGTCTCATCACCGAGAGGATGGATGAGTCCTGCGGCTACCTAGCGGCTCGTCTGGCATTCGCCCGGGGAACGGGTGATCGGAATCAATCAAAAAGGATGAACAAGATGAAAGCATTATCTCTGGCATGCGCCCTGTCTGCTGCGCTGGTGGGTGTCTCCTTTGGTGGCCCAGTGCAAGCACAGGAGCGTTTCGTGACCATAGGGACTGGCGGCCAAACTGGTGTCTACTATGTGGCGGGCCAGTCTATCTGTCGTTTCCTCAATCGTGGTGCTGCTGAGCATCAGATCAAGTGCAATGCCCCTGCTAGCGGCGGTGGCGTGGCCAACGTCAATGGTATCCGGAGCGGCGAGTTCAATTTCGGCATCATGCAGTCGGATCACCAGTTCAAAGCGATGAAGGGGCTTGAGCCATTCAAAGCACAAGGCGCGATGGACGACATCCGTGCCGTGTTCTCCCTGCAAAGCGAGGTGTTCACCATTCTGGCGCGCCGCGACGCCAAGATCGCCGGTTTTGACGATCTGAAAGGTAAACGCGTCAACATCGGTAACCCGGGCTCCGGCCAACGGGACACCATGGAAGAGATCATGGCGGTCAAGGGCTGGAAGAAAGGTGACTTCGGTCTGGTCTCCGAGCTCAAGCCTGCTGAGCAAGCCTCTGCCCTTGGCGACAACAATATCGACGCCATGAGCTACTTCGTTGGCCACCCGAACGGTGCCATCCAAGAAGCCTCTACCACCACCGACGCGGTATTGGTACCGGTCACCGGCGCCGACATCGACAAGCTGCTGGCTGAGAAGAGCTACTACAGCAAAGCCGAGATCCCCGGCGGCATCTACAAGGGTAGTGATAAGCCAACCCCATCCATCGGTGGTAAAGCAGTGCTCTCCACTAGCGCGAAGGCAGACCCAGAAGTGGTCTATCAGCTGGTGAAGTCGGTATTTGATAATCTGGATCGCTTCAAGCGTCTGCACCCCGCCTTTGCTGACCTGAAAGAGGCCGACATGATCAAGGTCGGACTCTCAGCGCCGTTGCATGAAGGGGCCGCTCGCTATTACAAAGAGCGTGGCTGGCTCTGATAGCAAGCCTGCGGGCTGGTTAAACGCCTCGACACCCGTTGGCCGCGTTATGTGCGGCGACGGGTGTCGTTTTTATGGTACTTGTTGGCAAAAAATGAACTATGCAAGATAAACAACTTTCTACTGAAGAGCTGATCGCCCAGGATGTGGGCGCTCGCCTGCCGCTCGGCATCATGGGCTGGCTCATTACTGCGCTGGCGCTGGCTTGGTCGCTGTTCCAGCTCTGGATCGCCTCGCCACTCCCCTTTATGGTGGGGTTTGGCGTACTCAATGATACCGAAACCCGCTCTATTCACCTTACCTTTGCTCTGCTGCTGGCCTTTTTGGTGTTTCCGGCTGGTCGCACTTCGCCCCGTGACCGAGTACCGGTTGGCGATATTGCGCTGGCACTGATTGCTGCTGGTGCTGCGGCCTACCTGTTTGTGATGTATGAGGCGCTGGCGCAGCGACCGGGCAACCTCACCACTGCGGATCTGGTAACTGCCTGCATCGGCATTCCGCTGTTGTTGGAAGCCGCCCGCCGAGCGCTGGGTCCGGCCCTCGCCGCTATCGCCATCGTGTTCCTCGCTTACAGTTTGGCGGGGCCTTGGATGCCGGGGTTGCTGGCTCACCGCGGGGTAAGTTTCACCGCGCTGGCCAACCACCAATGGATCACCACCGAAGGGGTATTTGGCATTGCCCTCGGGGTGTCTACCAGTTTCGTGTTCCTGTTCGTGCTGTTCGGCGCCCTGCTGGAGCGGGCCGGAGCGGGTCACTACTTTATCCAGCTTGCCTTTAGCCTGCTGGGTCATCTGCGTGGTGGCCCAGCCAAGGCGGCGGTGGTGGCCTCTGGCCTGACCGGTCTGATTTCCGGTTCGTCGATTGCCAACGTGGTCACCACCGGCACCTTCACCATCCCGATGATGAAGAAGGTTGGCTTTAGCTCCGAGAAAGCGGGGGCGGTCGAAGTGGCCTCCTCGGTTAATGGTCAGATCATGCCACCAGTGATGGGGGCCGCCGCCTTCCTGATGGTGGAGTATGTCGGCATTCCCTACGTGGAGATCATCAAACATGCCTTCCTGCCTGCGACCATCTCCTATATCGCGCTGCTCTACATCGTCCATCTGGAGGCGCTGAAACTGGGCATGCAGCCGATCGGCAATCATCAGCCCAAGCCGTGGCTACGGCGTCTGACCGGTTTTGCCTTTGGATCGGCCCTCATCAGCGGCCTGTCGCTGGCGGTCTACTACGGCCTTGGCTGGCTCAAGCCTGCGCTGGGTGACTACGCCCTGCCCGGCATCGCCCTGCTGCTGGCTGTTACCTATTTGGGGCTGTTGAAGGTTGCTGCCAGCAACGAACCGCTGGCGGCGGAAGACCCGGATAAACCGCTGACTGAGCTACCCAACACCCGCAGTGTGCTGCTCTCTGGCTTGCACTTTATGCTGCCAGTGGTGGTGTTGGTGTGGTGCTTGATGGTGGAGCGTCTCTCACCAGGGTTGTCCGCCTTCTGGGGCACGGTGATGTTGGTGATCATCCTGCTGACCCAGCGGCCCCTGCTCAACTGGCTGCGTCGTGACGGCAAGCATGACTACGGCACGGTGGCGGATGGGGTGGTGGATCTGCGGGAAGGGCTGGTGGCCGGTGCCCGCAATATGATCGGCATCGGTATTGCCACCGCCACCGCGGGGATCATTGTCGGAGCGGTTTCTCAGACTGGGGTCGGTCTGGTATTGGCGGATCTGGTAGAGATGCTCTCTATGGGCAACCTGCTGCTGATGCTGCTGCTGACCGCCCTGCTGAGCCTGATCCTTGGCATGGGGCTGCCCACCACCGCCAACTACATCGTGGTATCCAGCCTGCTGGCGCCGGTGGTGGTGACGCTTGGGCAGCAGAACGGGCTGATCGTGCCGCTGATCGCGGTGCACCTGTTCGTCTTCTACTTCGGCATCATGGCGGATGTGACGCCACCGGTGGGACTGGCCTCGTTCGCCGCTGCCGCCGTCTCCAAGGGCGATCCCATCAAGACTGGGATCACGGCGTTTTACTACAGCTTGCGTACCGCAGCGTTGCCGTTCCTGTTTATCTTCAACACTGATCTGCTGCTGATCGACGTGGACTTTGCCCACGGGGTGCTGATCTTCGTGGTGGCGACCATCGCCATGCTGATCTTCGCCGCCGCCACTCAGGGCTGGTTCTTGGTCAAGAGTCGCTGGTACGAGAGCGTCTTGCTGCTTCTGGTCGCCTTTACCCTGTTCCGCCCCGGTTTTTGGATGGACATGGTGCACGATCCCTATCGTGAGACGCCACCTGCCCAACTTGCGCAAACCATGGGCGAAGTGGAAGCAGAGAGCACCCTGCGACTTCGTGTGGTGGGCGAGGACGCGGTCGGCAAAGCGCGCACATTCACCTTGCTGGTCGCCGTGCCGGAAGGGGCTACCGGTGAGGCGCGGCTGGCCAATCTGGGGTTGAGCCTCTATGAGCAGGATGGCAAGACGCTGATCGACAACGTCACCTTTGGTAGCCCAGCCGCCGCCATGGGGCTGGAGTTTGATCAGGAGATTGAACAGGTCAAGGCGCCGACCGAGCGCTGGACCAAAGAGTGGATGTGGATTCCTGGCTTCCTGCTGTTTGGGGTGATCGTCTGGTTGCAGCGACGCCGCCAACAGCATCGTTAACCTAGACCAGATAAGGGCCGCTTGCGGCCCTTATCTATTAAGGTGGGAGCAAGGGCCCTGACCCTCAGTCAGCCAGCTCCGGTCGATTGCGATACTGGTTCAGTACCTCTGGGTCGGCGAGGGCGTGGGTGTTGTTGACTGGCCGATTGTGCACCACTTCCCGTACCGCCAATTCGACGATTTTGCCAGACTTGGTGCGTGGGATGGCATCCACCTGCAGGATGCGGGCGGGCACGTGGCGGGCGGTGCAGTGTCGCTTTATTTGCTGGCGAATGCGCTCGCGCAGTGGCTCGTCCAGCTGGCAGCCTGCCTTGAGTTTGACGAACAGTACCACCCGCTCGTCCTGCTGCCACTGCTGGCCAATGACGATGCTCTCCTCCACCTCGTCCAGTCGCTCGACATAGCGGTAAATTTCGCTAGTGCCGATACGCACGCCTCCAGGATTGAGGGTGGCGTCGGAGCGGCCGTAGAACAGAATGCCGCCGGTCGGGGTCAGCTCGATCCAGTCGCCGTGGCACCAGATGTTGTCGAACCGCTCGAAGTAGGCGGCGTGGTACTTGTCGCCGCTCTCATCCCCCCAGAAGCCCACTGGCTGGGCCGGGAACGGCTTGGTACAGACCAGCTCGCCCTTCTCCCCCTGCACCGGCTGGCCCGCTTCGTTGAATACCTGCACCGCGAGACCGAGGCCGCGACCCTGACTCTCGCCGCGATAGACAGGGCTGAGCGGGTTGCCGATGACGAAGCAGGAGCAGATGTCGGTGCCGCCAGAGATGGAGCTGAGCTGCACATCCTGCTTTATCTGCCGGTAGACGTAGTCGAACCCCTCCGGCGACAGCACAGATCCGGTGCTGCAGATCAGCCGCAAGTGCGGCAAGCCGTGGGTCTTGATGGGGGCATAACCCTGTTTGTGCAGCGCATCGAGATACTTGGCCGAGGTACCGAACAAGCTGACTTGCTCGTCGTGGGCCAGATCCCACAGCACGTTGCCATCCGGGTAGAAGGGCGAACCATCGTAGAGCACTAGGGTGGCGCCGGAGGCGAGGGCGCTTACCAGCCAGTTCCACATCATCCAGCCGCAGGTGGTGAAGTAGAAGATCCGCTCCCCCGGTTTGATGTCGCAGTGCAGCTGATGTTCTTTCAGATGTTGCAGCAGGGTGCCGCCGATGCCGTGCACGATGCACTTGGGTTTGCCGGTGGTGCCGGAGGAGTAGAGGATATAGAGCGGATCATTGAAGGCCATCGGCTCGAAGGTGAGCTGGGCATTGTGCTGGCTCGCCAGCAGTTGTTGCCAGTCGTGACCAAGCTGCAGCGGGTTGCCGAGCAGAGGGACCATCACCGTCTGCTCTACGCTGCTTATCTGACCCACCACGCTGGCGACCTTCTGCTGAATGTCGATCTCCTTGCCGTTGTAGCGATAGCCATCCACGGCGAACAGCACTCGCGGCCGGGTCTGGCCGAAGCGCTCCACCACGCTGGCCTCGCCAAAATCGGGGCTGGTGGAGGTCCAGATCGCCCCAATGCTGGTGGTTGCCAGCATGGCAACCACGGTTTGGGGAATATTGGGCAGATAAGCCGCCACCACGTCGCCACGACCAATCCCCTGATGACGCAGCCACTGAGCCAGCCTAGCCACCTGATCACTGAGTTCACCCCAGCTAAGAGTACAGCTTGGGCTCCCTTCGATGCGGGAGATGATAGCCGGGCTCTCGTCCTGACGGCGCAGCAGGTTTTCGGCGAAGTTGAGGCGGCTGTCGGGGAACCAGCGGGTGCGCTGCATCTCCTGACGGTTCTCCGCCACTATGTTGCCGAGTTCGCCCTTGACACCGCAGTGTTGCCACACCAGCGGCCAGAAACGGGTAGTCTTCTCCACCGACCATTGGTAAAGCTGCGGGTAATTCTGCAACTGCAAGCCGTGGAAGCGGTTCACTTCAGCCATAAAGCGGTAGAGGTTGGCTTGCTGCATCCTGAGCGGGTCCGGTTGCCACAGGCAGAGGTTGTCCATGAGTAATCCCTGACTTCATGTATCTACCGGCAGTGTATTGAATTGTTTTTTATTTGTTAATGATTGGTTTTGTTTAATAACAAATGTGCTATCCCCCATGCGTGACTTCACGAAGCGGCAGTGTGACGGCTCGAGCCCCTTTGTGCTTGATGGTATGCTGCAACCCTTCACTTAAGAGCAGGATGCGATGCGTCGCAACAATCTATTGTTTATCCAGCATCAGCCTGTCGCAGGCCCGCCAATCAAGGTCGGCCGGCGTGTTGGGCGCTGTGCATCGGCCGCTATCTGGAGCGGTGCCGTGGACCACCTCACCAGATCAGTAGGGCGTTAATGGCAGCCGCTTACCCCATTCCAGCAGCGCCACTGGCGCTGACCGAAGAGATCAAAAAGAGCCGTTTCATTACCCTGATCGGTCATACCCCGACAGTTGCGGCCGCTAAGGCGTGGGTGAGCGAGGTCAAGCGGCAGCACCCGACGGCACGTCACCACTGCTGGGCCTTTGTCGCGGGCGCTCCCCAAGATAGCCAGGTTTACGGTTTTAGCGACGATGGAGAGCCGTCCGGCACGGCAGGTAAACCCATGCTGGCCCAGCTGATGGGCTCAGGGTTCGGTGAAATCTGTGCGGTGGTGGTGCGTTATTACGGTGGTATTCAGCTTGGTACCGGTGGCTTGGTGAAAGCCTATGGTGGTGGGGTTGGCGCAGCGCTGAAACAGTTAGTCACAATACTCAAGGTGCTGCGCACCCCTGCTCTTATTGAGTGCGACTATGGCGATATGGGCGTGGTGGAGTCACTGATTAACCGTTACGGTGGTGAGTTGCTGGCCGCTGAGTACGGCTTGCAGGTGCGCTTACAGATTGCGTGGGAGTCCTCGGCATGGGCCAATATTGATAAAGAATTAACCGACCGGACTCATGGACGGGTATCTCTTCGTTCGTTAGATGGCTAGAATCCATCGCTCTTTTAGTCTGGAGAGAGCTTGAATGCAGATCTTGAGCATTATTCGCATCGTTGGCCTGTTGGTTGCACTGTTTAGTTCGACCATGCTGTTGCCTGCGCTGGTGGCTTTTGGCTACCGGGATGGCGGTGGTGCCGAATTTGTGAGCTCGTTCCTGATTGCGCTATTGCTTGGCGGGATGCTCTGGTTCCCCAATCGCTATCACAAAAAAGAGCTGCGCTCAAAAGAGGGCTTCTTGATTGTGGTGCTGTTCTGGACCGTGTTGGGCAGCGTGGGTGCCGTGCCGTTTATCCTCAGTGATGCCCCCAATATGTCGGTGCCTGAAGCATTCTTTGAGTCATTTTCTGGCCTAACGACCACAGGCGCGACGGTATTAACGGGATTAGATGATTTGCCCAAGGCCTTTTTGTTCTACCGCCAGTTGCTGCAGTGGCTTGGCGGGATGGGTATCATCGTGCTGGCCGTTGCTATTTTACCGCTGCTCGGGATCGGCGGGATGCAGCTCTATCGTGCCGAAATTCCAGGGCCAGTGAAGGATACCAAGGTAACGCCGCGTATTGCCGAGACGGCTAAAGTGCTGTGGTCCATCTATCTGCTGCTGACCCTCTTGTGTGCATTAGCTTATTGGTTGGCAGGTATGACGCTATTCGATGCCATCTGCCACTCTTTCTCCAGCCTGTCTATCGGCGGGTTTTCTACCCATGATGCCAGCATTGGTTATTTCAACAGTGGCGCCATCAACCTCATCACGGTCTGTTTTCTGCTGATTGCCAGCATTAATTTTGGCCTGCATTTTACCGTGTTTACACACATGCCGGTCCGGCTGTTAACCTACTTACGGGATCCTGAAGTGAAGGTATTTCTCGGGATTCAGCTTTTTCTATTCCTATTCTGTGCGGTCGTACTACTGCAACATAACCACTATGAGGATTGGCTGGAGACCCTCAATCACGCCTTGTTTCAGTCGGTCTCAATAGGCACGACGACGGGTTACAATACGACGAGCTATGCTGACTGGCCGTCCATCTTGCCAATCCTGTTGATGACATCGACGTTTATAGGCTGCTGTGCCGGAAGTACTGGCGGTGGCATCAAAGTGATGCGTTTCATGATTTTATTTATGCAAGGCATGCGTGAATTACGCCGATTGGTTCATCCGCGCGCGGTTTACACCCTCAAACTCGGCCATAAAGCGGTGCCAGAACGGGTGGTGGAGGCTGTCTGGGGGTTTTTCGCCACTTACATCATCTTATTTGTGCTATTTATACTGGCCCTGATCGCCACGGGGATGAATGAGTTAACCGCCTTCTCCGCAGTGGCTGCCACCCTGACTAACGTAGGCCCAGGTCTTGGCGATGTTGCTGCTAATTTTTCTAGCACCACAGCCACTGCTAAATGGTTGCTGGTGTTGGCGATGTTATTTGGGCGATTAGAGGTATTCACTCTGTTAGTGCTATTCACTCCCGCATTTTGGCGAAGCTGAGGTTGTTATGGACAAGATTCTGGTGCTTTATTCCTCTCGGGATGGCCAAACCCGCAAAATCATCGATGTCATGCTGGAGGAGATGCCAGGATGCGAGGTGGTGAGTCATGATTTGCATATGTTGCCAATGTGTAATCTCAGCAAGTATGCCAAGGTGTTGATAGGTGCCTCTGTTCGCTACGGCAACTTTCATCCCAGCCTATTTAGCTTTATCCATGCTCATCGAGAGCAACTAGAAGTGGCGAATGCGGCTTTCTTCTGTGTCAATCTGACCGCCCGTAAACCTGAAAAGCAGACACCGCAAACTAATGCCTATATGAAGAAGTTCTTGCGCCTCTCACCCTGGCAGCCGAAAACGTTGGGCGTGGTGGCAGGTGCGCTGCAGTACTCTCGTTACAATTGGTGGCAGACGCGGATTATCCAACTGATTATGAAGATAACTGGCGGTAGCACGGATACCCGCCAAGACCTCGAGTTTACCGATTGGGAAAAAGTGCGCAGTTTTGCTCGCGAGTTTTGGCTAAAAAAATAACAAATCAAAGTGAGATAGGGTCCTGCAGGCCCGCAAAACCCCTTTATGAAGGGGTTTTTGTTTAATAAAACAACGGTTGAATCGAAAATAGGTAAAAAGAGCCTGTTTTTGCAATTTTCCCCTTGTCATCTTGGCGCGCCTCCCTATAATGCGCCCCTACCAGCACGGCACCTAGCGCCACGCTGATGAGCTCGCCTCCTAGTGAAGCCAG
>NZ_PGGC01000127.1 GCF_002795305.1 Aeromonas cavernicola | reverse complement strand
CGATGTCGGTATCCAGCGCGGTGAGGTAGTCACGCTGTTCGGTAAAGATGTGTTCGCAGTCGAGCAGCCAGTTGACGATGTGATGTTTGCTTAGCATGAGAGTAAAGGCTCCTTAGCAACCGCGACGCAGGGCGGGGGTGTGAACGGGGGCATCCCACAGGGTCATCAGCTCATCATCCACCTTGAGCAAGGTGATGGAGATGCCGGTCATATCGAGGGCGGTGCAGTAGGGGCCAATCAGGTTGCGCACCAGCTGAATGCCTGCCTCTTCGCACCGGGTAGCGAGCCGACCATAGACGCCATAGAGCTCGGAGATGGGGGTGCCGCCCAGACTGTTGACCAAGGCGATAACCCGATCGCCCTTGTTGAGCGGTTCGATAAAGGTGTGCTCCTCCTGCCAGCTGCCGGAGGCTCTGTCCCAGTGGCGCAAGGTACGGCCATAAGGGGTGTTGTCAGCCAGCTCCTTAAACATGTCGTCCACCAGGGTATTGAGATCGGTGAAGGGGCGGCGCGCGATGCCCGGCTCGCCGTGGATGCCGACGCCGAACTCCATCTCGTTATCGGCGAGGGTGAAGGAGGGCTTGCCAGCGGCAGGCACGGTACAGGCATGAGTGGCAACCCCGATGGTGCGGCTCTGGTTGTTGATGCGGCGGGCCAGCGCTTCGCAGCGGGTCAGGTCATAGCCCGCTTCGGCGGCGGCCCCCACCAGCTTCTCGCACAACACGGTGGTGGCGACGCCACGGCGCCCAGCGGTGTAGAGGCTGTCTTTAACTGCCACGTCGTCATCGATCAGGGCAAAGCCCACCTTGACCCCGTCACCGTGCAGCAGCTCGACCGCGGTTTCGAAGTTGAGCACATCGCCGGTGTAGTTCTTCACCAGAAACAGCACGCCTGCGCCACCATCCACGGCCTGGCCACACTCGTACATCTGATCTGGGGTCGGCGAGGTGAAGACCTCGCCGGGGCAGGCGCCATCTAGCATCCCTTTACCCACCAGACCGCCGTGCATCGGCTCGTGGCCGCTGCCCCCACCGGAGACCAGCGCCACCTTGCCCATCACGGGGGAGTCGGCGCGGGTGATGTAGTGGGGTTCGATACGTACCTTGAGCTCGGGGTGGGCGGCTGCCATCCCCATCAGTTGTTCACGGACCACCGCATCGACGGCATTGATCAGTTTCTTCATAGCTCACTCCTTGGCTTGCCACCGCACGGGTGGGCAAATGGTTGATGAAGCCAGTCTAACGACAGAAAAAGGGATAAAAATGACGGCTGATTTGGTTCGGATTTGAAACAGAAAGCGCGGCTGCGCGTTTCAAACTGAAACAACCAGTGCGGTAATGAAGTGAAACTGTTAGCCGCCTCACAGCCATGAATGGCATCAGCACGGCCACCTGCTACAGGCCTGCTGCGAGGTATTGGAAGATGAAAACCGTTATCTCATCCAGAGATAAGCTGGGGGTGCATTAAGGTCGAGATCATTGCCATTGCAATAGCAAAAACGGGTGGGGAGAGGGTGAAGCGACACAGGAAGAACGTGAAGTAAAAAAGGACACCTCTCTTGTCTGTGCGGGTGACGCTACGTCTTACGCATCAAGGTGGGTGTCCTAATTTCATCCATTTCATTATTCAGATATATCTCGCGGTAAACGTTGGGCTTCACTTCGCTCAGCACTAACCTACGATTTTTAGCCCAACATAAGGGATATCCGCGAAGGTGAGCTGATGATTCATGCTGAACCTTATCCCTGATGCCAAGTGGGACTCATGATCTCACATCAGGGACTTGTTCGCACCTTCCCTAACTTAGTATGATTTTAAGGTGAGTTTTGTATTTTTCTTGATTATTAAATTTTGGAGGGCTAATGCTGAAGATTAGCAATGGTAAAGAGTTTTTTAAGCAATTTTTTGAGAAGCAAGAACTGATGTTCTTAGAGTTTGAAGGTATAGTTTTTGAAGAGTGTGAGTTTATAAGTTGTGATTTTACATCGACAACTTTCTCTCAATGTAAATTTATAGATTGTTCATTTAAAAAATGTAACTTGAGTTTGATTAAAGTGCCTGATTCACGCTTTATTGATGTTGCTTTTTTAAACTGTAAATTGGTAGGTGTCAATTGGACGAGTGCATATTGGCCATCATTCAGATTTGAATCGCAAATAAGCTTTACTAAGAGTATTCTAAACGATTCTTCTTTTTTTTGGTTTAAAATTAAACGAATTAAAGATTGATGAGTGTAAATTACATGAAGTCGACTTTAGAGAGGCTGACCTTCAGAATTCGTCACTAACGTATTGCGACTTTCTTAATAGTATGTTCGCGCATACAAAT
The DNA here is from genome assembly GCF_002795305.1 of Aeromonas cavernicola. Classification (GTDB taxonomy): domain Bacteria; phylum Pseudomonadota; class Gammaproteobacteria; order Enterobacterales; family Aeromonadaceae; genus Aeromonas; species Aeromonas cavernicola. Next base: position 6,444 of record NZ_PGGC01000127.1, on the reverse strand, counting down.
TTAAAGAATGTTGATTTTACTGAGTCATGCAATTTTAACATTGATATATTCAACAACAATATATCCCAAGCGATCTTTACACGATCAGAAGCAATAAGCTTATTAGATAGCTTAGATATCGTGCTTATTGACTAATCTTATCTGTCACTCCGCAGGGTACTGACAACTTAAAAAGGATACCTCTCTTGTCTGTGCGGGTGGCGCTACGTCTTACGCATCAAGGTGGGTGCCCTAATTTCATCCATTTCATTATTCAGATACGTCTCGCGGTAAACGTTGGGCTTCACTTCGCTCAGCACTAACCTACGATTTTTAGCCCAACATACGGGATAGGGTGCAGGGTTCAAATTTTACCGCCAAACAGATAGTTTTTTGTATGAGAAAATACGCGTATTATTTAAACACAACCCAAATCATTACCCTGATTATTTGGGCTATAAGGTTTTCAGCAAACCCATGAAAATAACCGTTAAAGAGAAAATGTATGACCACTTTATTAAAACAATTAACATCCATATTACCACCCCAAATGCTACTGCCAAGTGAGCTGCTGCAATTATATCAATGGGTAGAAGATAATGGACTCATCGAAGAGTATGATGGATTTTTATATGGTCGGATTAGTAATGATTGGGAAAACACACCAGATATAACGTTAACAGCCTCTTACCAGTCGAGCCTTAAATACTGGTTCGATATACCAGAAATAGCCAATGAAATCGCATCTCGGCTAGTAATCTTTGCTAAAAGTGGCATGGATAGCTCTATGCTAGGGATATGGATTGATGATGATAACTGCTTGAAATATGTTCATCTTGGCTCAGGTTCTGGCTCTACACTCTGTTGTGTTATTGCCAATAGCACTATTGAGTTTTTAACTCTTATTTCAATTGGATATAGAGAGTTAGGCTTTGTTAGTGATTTTACATTAACCCCTGAAGAGAATGGAGATGAGCCACAAGTTAACCAACGTTTTATTGATTGGTTAAAAGATAATTTTAATATTAAATCACCATCTAATGGCGCTAACATTGTAAAAAATCCAGCACAATTGTGGGATGATGAAACAACAGATAATTTCTGCGCGTGGTGTAAGAAACAAATCGCAAAAAAATAATAAATATGCCTTAATAAAGTCAGCCAACAGAGTTGACTGACTTTATCTATTACTTAATAACAATAGATGATGGTAGTGGTTTCCAATTCACCAATGAGGCAGGTTTGAATGTTACAGAAATAGCTTTGAGTTGAGTGTCATAGCGAATGAGCATCGCTATCGACGGAGAGCCCTTTGATAACTCATAGTAATCAACGCCACCAAAAAACCTATTGACTATTTTGTGTGGTGGGTGAAAGTGCACAGGTTCACCCAATTTTTCCCTTATCCTACTCTGATTCATCCCCTCCCATAATGGGGATGGAATCTCATTAGGGAAAACATATCTCTCATTTTTCTCATCAATTAGGCGGATTGTGATCTCAACCAGTTTATGACTATCTCTATCAAACGTTAAAAGAAGCCCCTCTCTGGCCATGTCAAGATTAACAACTTGACTTCCTGAATCCCCTCTTGGTTTGCTCTTATAGGGAATAAGTTTGGCCTCTAATAACGCGTCGTAAGTTACGCCAAGGTGGTTAATTAATAGTGCAACATTCACCATTGATGACTCACTAATATAGTAATGGCGGCATATTAGCTAGGCCGCTAATACGTGATAAAACTAAATCAGCAAGGAAGGATCTAATTCTTTCCATTGCACCAAGGCTGTTGGTTTAAATGCGACACCAGTCACAATCTGGGCCAAGTTATAATATAGCAACATGCTAATTCGCTGTTCACCAAACTTCATAATGTAATGGTCTACCCCCCCGAATCGCCTATTTACGACCTGATAAGGTGGGTGGGAATTATTAGGCTGACCCAATTGCTCACGAACTTGGGGGCGATACATGTTCTGCTGAAGAGGTACAGGAAGCTCATTAGGAAATACATATTTGCTATTGTCTTCACGGATCAAATCAATATCCACTTCGACCAGTTTTCTAGTCGCACGATCGAAAGAAAGGAAAACCCCCTCTTTTATCATATCTAAATCAATTTCGGTGCAACCAGAATCCCCCTTAGGCTTGGTTTTATATGGGATATAACCATCATCAAATATCGACTCATATGTTCGCCCCAAGCTGTTAATCAGCGCCTTCACATTCACGGTCATTTATACCACCCCATTTTTATGTTTATTTGGTGCATTTCTTGATGTGCCTTGTCGATCTCTGCATCAGAAAATCCCTCATTTTTAAGACATCCCCTGATGGCCTGCATATTGCTATCTACCGCACCCCTCAGGTCGCTTGCTTCCATATGAATCCGCATAGGGCTGTTACGTCCACCATAGGTTTCACTGCACTTTTGATGCACCGACTTAGGGATAATTAGTGCAGCAACATCTTTCTTCATTGACTTTCGGTCTTTAGCCTTCATCGATGGGTCTAGCTGCTTGAGGTATTGATCTATTGCCGCAGCTGACGGCATATGGTCTGCATGAGCCCCCAGTCTCGGCCTACCCTGAAAACCCTTATAAGTGTCCGTTTCCAGCAACTTCACGGGCGGCTTGCTAAACACCAGATACAGCGGCGGCACACCCAACGATACCGGAAACGTGATGATGCAATCATCCAGTTCGCCACCACTCGCCGGAAAGGTTTCCAGCTCGGCATCCGGCGCATCGGGGATCGGCCTCACCCAAATATTCGAGATCTCCATCCCGTTTTTGTCTGGGTAGTAACTGCTGGCGTCAGGGATCTCCCCGCTGCTATCCGGATACCATGTCAACGTCGGGCCTTGCGGCACCACTGCTACCACGGCGCTCCCTTGCTGCCGCGCATGAATAACAGGAACCGAATCCATCCCAGAGGCCGCGCTGGTGTGGATGCCGCACACCTGCATTTTGCCCTGTTCGTCTTCGATAAACCGAAAACGAACCCGCGTTGCCGCCCGGCTCATCGCCCGTAACTGCTCATCGCTGTAGAGGGTGCCGTCCGCCAGTTGTGACGGCCAAAAGGCCATCAGAAACGCGCCAGAGGCCGCCCCTGTGGTGCGCAAGGCCCATGACCCTAACCCGCTCGGGGCGGCCCCTGAGATGCGCCCTAATGCGATCTCCGTGGCCGTGCTCTGTGCTCCGCCATTAGCCATAGTTAGCGCCCCCCACGTACTGGGGCTAACACGATCGCCTGCCCGAAGTTAATCAATGGCTCTGGTCCGTTGCCTGCCTCAATGGTGGTGGCGGGCACGGTGCATGACTTGGCAAAGATGCAGGCTAGCTGTTTGGCACTGTCTGCCATCGCTTGGCTGTCTCGCAGGCTGGGGGCGAGGTCACCAATGATCACCGTACTGGTACCAATCACTAAGCCGCCACAATCAATCTCACTGCCAGTGAGAGCGGCAGGCTTGCCATTAAAAAACACCGTCGAAGAGCCCGTGGTGATCGTCCGATTGTGGGGTGGGCTGCCCGGTTTGGCGTGAGGGGCGAGCGCGTCGCCCACTCTGGCTGCGGGTTTGTGGTCGATGAAGATGTCTGGCGAACCTTCGATGATCGGGGGGGGGTGGGAATCCTTCGTGATCGGTTCCCATGTCGCCGACGGTCGCGGCTATTGTGCCATAGGCCGCTAACGGGACCATGTGATGTGGGTACGGTCTGCCATATTTCAGGCTTTCTGACAAGGCGTGGCGCAGGAGGACCCCCAGCTTATCCTCTTCTACACAGCATACAGAGAGTGTTAGCGGGCTCGCTGTGCAGGCTGATGGCTGCGCCCCGTTAGTGGGCTGCGAGCGACTGCCTCAGTATGGGTTTAAAGCACCAAGGTCAGCTCGACCCCATGCTGAGCCAGTAGCTCGCGGGCGCTCTCTGGCAGTTGCCCATCGGTGATCACCTGATCGATCGCCTCCCATCCCACCACGTTGAAGGTGCCCACTTTGCCATATTTGGAGGAGTCGCAAATCAGAATACGGGTAGCGGCGGCCTCGACCACCGCCCGTTTCACCGGCACCTTTTGTTCACTGGGGGTGGAGATCCCCATGGCATCCCACGAGGAGGCTGACAAAAACGCCACATCAAGATGCAAATTACGCAGAAAATGGGCGGTGGCCTCCCCTGCGCAGGATTGGTTTTCTCGGATCACTTGACCACCCGTGTGGTAGAGGCGGCCTTGGCCATGCTCAATCAGGTAGGCACAGACCATAAAGTCGTTGGTCACGATCATCAGGTCTTCCCGCTGTGCCAGTTCGCGGGCGAGTTCAAGGGAGGTGGTGCCAGCATCGAGATAAAGGGTGCTGCCCGGTGCCACTTGGGCGGCGGCATGGTGGGCAATGGCCAGTTTGGCCTCTTGCATCAGGCTGCGCTTAGTGGCGTGGGAGGGCTCACTGGTGATCCGCTCAGAGAGACTGACGCCGCCCGATACCGAGAGCACACGTCCTTGATCTTCGAGCTTTTGAATATCGCGCCTGATGGTCATGTGGGATACCTGCAGCCGCTCGGTCAGCTCGGTAATGCTGACGGCGCCACGCTCTGCCAGCAGGTGCAGGATCTGTTGCTGTCTCTCTACGGGGATCATGGGTCATCCGTAATGCTAAAACGGGTGCCCATGTTACCCCAGCCAGATGGGAAATTTTGATAAAAAGCGATCTTAGACTCACACTTCACAACAAATCACATGTTAAGCGCGGAAAAAATCACTCATTCGGCTCTCAATTCCACTAAATAACAAAAATTAACACCATATAGGTTAAATTTTGTGATGCTTGCCTGATATTTCACCATTACAACCCCTTACTATGCGGCTCATTCGTTGTAATCGAGGAACTGACAGATGAGCACTCCCTATCACGTTGCCATTATTGGCTTGGGCGCCATGGGCATGGGCGCCGCCCGCTCCTGCCTGCGGGCTGGCCTAACCACCTACGGCATAGATCTTTCTGCTACTGCCCAAGCGCAGTTGCAGGCGGCTGGCGCTGCGGCCGTGATGGCCGATGCCCGCCCCATTGCCGAGACCTTGGATGCGGTGCTGCTGCTGGTGGTGAACGCCACTCAGGTGCGCCAGATCCTGTTTGGTGAGAGCGGCTTGGCCGCGCACCTGAAACCGGGGACGGGGGTGATGATCTCCTCCACCATTGCCGCTGACGAAGCTGCCGCCTTAGCCCGTGAACTGGCCGCGCTGGAGTTGTTGATGCTGGATGCGCCTGTTTCTGGTGGCGCCCTCAAGGCCGATGCCGGTGAGATGACGGTGATGGCCGCCGGTGCCGATGCTGCCTTTGCGCGGCTGCAACCGGTGCTGGATGCGGTTGCGGGCAAGGTCTATCGGGTGGGCAGCGAGCCGGGGCAGGGCAGCACGGTCAAGATCATTCACCAATTGCTGGCTGGGGTACACATTGCGGTTGGCGCAGAGGCGATGGCTCTGGCCAGTCGGGCCGGCATCTCCCTTGATCTGATGTATGACGTGGTGACCCACGCGGCGGGTAACTCGTGGATGTTTGAGAACCGGATGGCGCGGGTGCTGACGGGGGACTATCAGGCCCGCTCGGCGGTCGACATCTTTGTTAAGGATCTTAATCTGGTGGCCGACACGGCCCGCGAACTGCGCTTCCCCCTGCCGTTGGCCAGCACCGCCCTCAACATGTTTCTTGCTGCCAGTAATGCGGGCCATGGCAAGGAAGATGACAGCGCCGTGATCAAGATCTTCGACGGCATTACCCTGCCGGGCACGGAGGGCAAAGCATGAAACTGGGGGTAATTGCAGACGACTTTACTGGGGCCACCGACATTGCCGGTTTTCTGGTGGAAAACGGCCTCGCCACCCTACAGTTTGCGGGCATTCCGCCAGCGACAGATTTAACGGGGGTGGATGCGGTGGTGATCAGCCTTAAGAGCCGATCTTGCCCAGCCAGCGAGGCGGTGCGCGACTCCTTGGCCGCCCTTGCTTGGCTCAAGGCCCATGGTTGCCCGCGTGTTTACCAAAAATATTGCTCCACTTTTGACAGTACCGCAGCAGGCAATATCGGCCCAGTGACCGATGCCTTGTTGGCGGCGTTAGACAGCTCGCTCACCCTGATCTGCCCAGCACTACCGATTAATGGCCGCACCGTCTATCAAGGCAATCTGTTTGTGGGTGCCGAGCCGCTCGCCGAATCGGGGATGCGTCGGCACCCCATCACGCCGATGACCGATAGCAACTTGCTGCGGCTGATGGAAGCCCAAGCCGAGGGGCGGGCGGGGCTCGTCCCGTTTGCCACCATCGATCAAGGGCCGCAGGCGATTGCGGGCGCCTTTGCCCAGCTGGCGGCGAACGGCGTGCGTTATGCGGTGGTCGATACACTCACCGAGCAGCACCTGCTCGACATCGCTCGCGCGGCGCTCGACATGCCGCTGGTCACTGGGGGCTCTGGGCTGG
>NZ_PGGC01000126.1 GCF_002795305.1 Aeromonas cavernicola | reverse complement strand
CTCAAGACGACGGCCCCTAGGTGAGTGGGCAGCCTTGCGCAATCGGTCACGCCCGCTCTGTTTTGCAGAGCTCAATTCTGAATACTGCCATGAGCACGCCAACTCAATTTTGAATGGGGTGAAGTTGACACATTGGGGGCTATGCTGAACACACCAACGCAATTTTGCGGCGGTTGAAGCTGACACATTGGGTGCTATGTTGGGGGTTATTGCCATCGGTGCGCTATGGATTTGCCGGAAAGCCAGAAGCCGCAAGGGCTAGCCAGAAGAATGGCGAGTTCATTACCTATGAACTAGCAGGGGTAGATGGTGGGGTGGTGGGGTACTGGTGAAGTAGATTTAAAAGTACCCCACCACGCTGCAACCCTCGCCATTACTGGGTTTGCGGTGTTTTTGGTGGGGTGGTGTGGTAGATTTACTATAAATTCATTTTTGATAGTAACTAGTGGTGTATGCGCTATTGGTAGAGTTTTAAAGTTTTGGTGAAAAGTACCCCACCAACCCCAGCACATTACGCAGGTCACTGTTTTTAAAGGCATTTCAGCAAAGGGCTACCCCACCAGTACCTCACCGTCCCCCACCGTACTTCACCGCTCACTAGTTAAGCCATGACAGCAAACTTCCTAGCCCTCCGGCACATTTCCTTTCTGGCTAGCGTGGTGAGCGGGCACAAAAAAAGCCCCCGTGCTGGGGGCTGTTGCTTATGCTGCTTCGTCTAGTTCGAGGCCGGATTGCTTGGGCATCGGCAGTAGATACTCGATGCGGCGGCTTCTCCCTTTACGCATCTCGATCACCCCTTCCTTGGCTAGCAGGGCCAAGGCTTTACCCCATCGGGTACTCATTCCGGTGTTCTCAACCCGAAAGTTAACCATGTCACTGGCGGTAATCCACCGCTTGCCGTAGTGAGGCTTTGTAATGTGCTCCTCGATCAAATACTGATATTGGGGCGACTTATCAGAAAACTCATCATTCATGGCACATGCTCTTTCTTGCTCTTGCTCGGTCAGTGCCCAGCCCGCGCCACCGTCATACAGGGCTTTAACCTCCATCCAGAACTGGCGCAAGAGCTCCGGCTTGTCGTGGCGCAATCTGCCACCGCTCCAGCTCCACCCCAGCAGCTCATTGACGGCATCAAGTTGCACAGGGGCTGTCATCTCGACTACGGCAAATCGGGTTGAGCCCGATTCGTCCCTCAGGAAATGGTCATCATTCACAGTACCGATAAAGCAGGTCTGGCGGGGCTTTATGGTCTCTGCTCGGTCATATGGGAGCCGGATCTTGTCTTGGCTCATGGTCAGAAACGCCTTGAGGGCGTCATTACCCTTGCGGGTTGTCTGGCCTATCTCGCCAAGCTCACACACCCAGCTTTTGATGGTGGCTGATACAGAGTCCTTGCTGGTCGGGTCTAGTGATAGCCCCTCAAGGAATGCCCCATCAACCACGCTGGCCAATCTGGACACAAAGGCCGTTTTCTTAAATGACTGGTCACCTTTAAGGACGGGCGTTAGCTTTGTGCTGAATCGCTGCTCATACAGGGCCGCTATGCAGCTCACCAGCCACTTGATCATCACTGTGCGGGTGAATGCTGGGTCTGCGCTCGGGATGCAGTCGATTACCCGCTCTACGCGCTTAACACCGTCCCAATTGCCGCCGTCTAGCCACTGCTTTACTGGATGGTATGCGTTCTTGGCTGCGATGTTCGCGGCATGGTCATCAATGGCTACCTTTGGCAAGCCGTTGAGAACAGCGGCGGTAACCAAGTCAGAGCGAGTCACGTTCCAGTCAGAACCAATCAGCGAGCCATTGCTGTCAACAACCTCTAAGGCGAGATTCATCTGGTTAACTCGCAATCCCATGCCGCAATGGGCCAGCAGGTCGCCAAGGTTAGTATTTGTCGCCAGCGGCTTCGGCTTCTCACCGCCCGACCAGTCAGTAAAGTTGCAACCGCCCTTTGGTTTCGGCTGCTCATGGTAGGCCGGAACCTCTACGCTAATCTCTGCCATCAATTCTTTGAGGTGGTTCATGCTGCCACCCCATCAAAAGCCATGCGGGCGGCTTGTTCGGTTGCTACAAGCATTGCTCCGGCCAACGCTGCTGGATAGTCAGCAGGGCGGGTAAAACCTTGCGCCTTGCACTGCTCACCAACCCATTTGCTTGTGTAGCTTCCGCAAGGATCGAGCGGGTATTCACAGCGCCCGACGGTGTAGGTAAAGAATGCCATTCCATCATTGGCAAATCGGGTAGAGCAACCCGCAGTTTTGATGATTTCGTGCATCTGCTCGGGGTTTACTGGGTGGAGTGAGCGGCGAACCTGAATCACTCGCTGATAGTTGACACTGCCCTGATTCCTGTTAATATCAGTCATATAAGTATTACCTTTTGGTTTTGACAGGTCTCTTGCCGGATACCCTGTCGAGATTGAAAAAAAAGCTGTATAACTCCCTGCATATGCGGGGATTTTTTTTTGCCTGTTGTTTGTCTTTCTGTTGTTTTCCTGCTTGTTTAACCCCCTCATTGCTGCCCATTAATAAACCCTTCAACGTCTGACACTCGCCATCTGTTGAGGCTTCCCATTTTGATCGGTGCGGGGAACGTTCCGGCTTTTCGCCATGCCCAAAGAGTTGTGCGACAAACTTGCAGGGTTTCTAATACTTGCTTCTCAGTTATCAATTTGATCATTGTTGCCTCGTCATGCATTGCGTCGTTTGGATTAAGGTAATCATATCGACCCGAACAAGCATAAACAAGCGGCTGAAATCGTTGTGACAGGTGTCAACTAGATGAATTTAAAGGGTTTTTGTGTCAACTAGACGTGCTTGGGGGGGCTATACATCCCCAACGCCAGACGGCACCAAATGCGGGATTTTGTGAAAATAAGGAGATTGGGGATCTCGGGGGAGATATGAATTATATGGAATAATAGGATGCGTTGATATGAATAAATGCCATAACAAAACCACAAAAAAAACCCGCCTAAGCGGGTCTAGTTGTCGGGAGAATTGTCACATTGTCAGCCCGTAGGGCATCAAGGCGAGCCAGCCATAGGCTTAGGGCGTCCGCCTTTTCATTGAGATAGTGGGCACGATTGTAGATCCCAGCAACCCCGCCCAGAGTGTGCCCCAGTTCGCTCTCAATGACGTGCGGGGCAATCCCTAGATTTGCCCAACCAGTGGCAACCGTCCGCCGTATATCGTGCGCGGTAAATGGCTCGGCAATGCCTGCTCGCTTGCAGATACCTCGACACCATGCGCTAACCGCCTCAGGTTGCTTAAGCTCACCTAGCACATAACCGGATGGCTTGTTATTGTCTATGACGGCCATCAGCCAGTCTTTCAACTCTGCGGGAATTGGCCTGACAATCTCCTTTCCCGTTTTGCTGCTCTCCTTCGGCACTGTCCAGACCATTGTTTTAACGTTGAAGTGCTTCGGCTCTGCCTGTCGAATCTCCCCGCTCCTGCATCCGAATATGAGATTGAGCGCCACAAAAAGCCGATAGTAGTCGTTGGCATGTATCCCCTGAAAGTCGCCCAGCCAGCGCACAAGACTTTGCAGCTCGCCCCAATCCCTACCATCATGGCTAATCAGAGTCCGTTCGCGCTTCTCTGCTCTCTTGCCTCCAACATCCTCAACGGTCAGGTGTTCAATCTCGGCATAGTCAAAGTCATATTTAAGGCGGCGGCAACGCTGCAAAGCCTGCTTGACCATCTGGAGCGTATAGGCGGCAGCAACTGGCGCGGGTCGGCTCAGGCTCTTGCTTGTGTTCCTGAAACATTCCAGCCAGTGCGCTTGCTTCATACCAGACAGGGGCGAATCTCCATGCCACGGGTAAATCCACTTGTTGAACTGCTGTCGATGCTTGATGGCGTTCTTCCGCTTCTCTAATGCGTAGTCATCAAGCCATTGATCAAGCGCCTGCTTGACGGTGATGGGGGCAAGTGTCTGCGCCCGCTGCATCTTCAATTCATTGGCGGGATCTAAGCCCTGCTCTAGCCACGCGCTGCACTGGTCGCGCCTCTCATTGGCCTGTTTGAGCGTCAGCCCTGCCTTGCCATATGCACCAAGTTTCAAGTCTCGCTGCTTGCCCATCACGCTATATCGGAAGATGAAAGTCACCTTTCCGGTGGGGTAGTGGTAGGCATAGAGCCCGCCATCCCCTGCGTATTTCTTCGGCCTCTTCCCCTCGAACGGCTTTAGCCCTTTGAGTTTTGTATCGGTCAGCGCCATCATCAACCCCCAACATAACACCCAGAAAATTTCTGAATACAAGCCTACGGGGATGAACAAGATTAAGCAAGCCGCACCATACAACACCATTAAAAACAGCAACTTGCAATACAGCGACAAACACACTCACACCAGCGCAAACACAAACCAAGTTCCTACGGCATGAACTAAGCCATCAAGGCTAAACAATTGAAAATAAAAGCACTTCTAGTTAACTAGAAGTGCTTTTTACATTTTTCCCTAGCCGTTATCGGGTTGCCTTGGTAATGGTTCGGGCCACATGACCTGATTGTTGTGTACAGGTTGCCTGTGTGCAGAGTTCGGTAAGGTCACGTTTCGGGTTTTATTTTTACCCTCATATTTTCTTGTGAGCCGATCTTGCGGTTCACTCTCCTCATGACAGTTGTGTGCCATCAGATCAACCCATAAGACTCGTCATGAAACGACTATGCCTGCTGGTACTGGCGCTGCTCTTGGCGGCCTGTGCCTCATCTAAATTTACCCCCCGCGCGTCACTGCACACGCTCTATGACTATCAACTGAGCACAGCAAGAGCCGCTGACGTTGGCCCAGAGTGTTGCTCGCCTTACTCAGGCCGACATCATTTTGGTTGGTGAGCTGCACACCCATCCTGCTATTCACCTGTTACAGTCCCAATTATTGAGTGCGCTGTCTGATTCGGCTTTGCAGCAGAAACGCCAACTCATCCTCTCCATGGAACAATTCCGCCGTGCCGATCAGGGTGCACTGGATGCTTACTTAGCGGGCAAAATTGGTGAAGCAGCATTGATCCGTGAAGGCAACGCCTGGCCCAACTACCCGAGCGACTACCGCCCGTTGGTGGAGTTTGCTAAGGCGCAGCGAATACCGGTGATTGCCGCCAATGCCCTAAGCCGCTGGTGAGCTGCATTGGTCAGGAGGGCGCTACTTGGCTTGATACATTGCCCGCGTTGCGTCGCAGCCAACTAGCCCGCCGCTTCGCCGCCCAGACCCGCTGGGACGACACCATAGCCGAGAACATGGTGGATTATCTTGCCACACACCCGGGCCAGCAGATCATGCATATCGCGGGCAACTGCCACGTAGAGGGGGGCTTGGGATCGCCAGTCGCATTGTCAGCCGCAATCCGGCACTTAAGGTGGTGCTGGTCGTGCCGCAAACCGATGAGGCACAGGCGGCAGGTCGCGCTGCCGATGTGAACGTGGCGATCATGTCGCTGCCGGAACGCTGGCAAAGCAGTGCCGAAATGAAGCAAGATATGGGCACGCTGCATCAATCCCGCAGCCGTGACTGCAGCCAGTGGCTGCAACCCTAATCTTCAAGGAAACGGCGGGTAAAATATGGATGTGTTATTGATCATCGATGTGCAGCAAGGGGTTATGAAAGCAACCCACTATCAGCAAACGCAGGTGCTGGCCAATATCAATCGGGCTGCGGCCCATGTCAGGCAGCAGCAGGGACGCGTCATCTATATCCAGCATGACGATCAGCTGGGTGAGGAGCTGGAGCCTGGCAGTTCGGGCTGGCAACTGCACAGTGTGCTGCAGCCGGCCAAGGGAGATAGCCGGGTACGCAAGACGGCATGTGATAGCTTTCTTGATACCGAGCTCGCTTTCCTGCTGGCCGAGCAGCCGGTCGATCGGCTCATTCTCTGTGGTAGTAATACCGATTTTTGTGTCGATACCACGCTGCGCAGTGCCACTGCTCATGGCTTCGAGGTGCTGCTATTGAGCGATGGCCACACTACCGCCGAGCGTCCGCACCTGAGCGCGGCTCAGATAATCGAGCACCATCACTGGATGTGGCGCCACCTTAGCCTGCCAGAGGGGCGGAGTGTGACGCTGCTCACCACCGACGAACTATTGGCGGTCACTCCTGATCTGCAGCCATGTTAAGCTGCGAGCCTCATTTTGTTTCTCACTGGAGTCTGTTGTGCGCCTCTTGCCAGTCCCCCTGTTGTTGATTGTTCCTATGCTGGTCGCTTGCTCCAGCCTGTCCGGAACCAGTGATGATGGACCAGTTCCTCTGTTTTTGACTCATATCAACGAGGAGGGGAGTAAGCGGTTTACGCTTGAGGCTGATCCTAATGACACCTTGTCGCGGGGCCTGTCGGCTAACCAACAGCAACGCTTACAAGAACAACGGGAAGCACGGCAAGAAACGCTGCTAACACGGACTCTGGCGATCAAGCAATATTGCCGAGAGGGCTACATAGTGCTCAGTCAGAGCTCTTGGAAGGTGCGGGGAGAGTGCAATGAAACTGCAACCAGTGCAGATAGAGACAGGTTTCCAAATCGAGCCGCTTGGCAAGATTAACGCTACCCACTGGCCTTACTGATGATGTAGGGCGAGTCAGCGACTCCTCAGGGGCATCTTTGATGCCCTTTTTTGAGTGATATATAGGGTGCCAAGGTGTGGCCAAGGCGGGCCTAAAGCCAAGCTTGGGATTCTATGACTAAAACCGTCATCACAGAAAAACAGCCCAGCAAACCTCGTTTGCTGGGCTGTTTTAGTGGGCATTTCGTTGAATTCTATTTTTACGCTGGCTGTTACTGCTTGATGGCTTCAGCCTTTACGGTGGGGCATAACCGCAGGGCCATGCCTATGCCACACGCCAATAGGGTGGGTAATAACCAAGCTAACCCCTTGTCAAACAGTGGTAAGAACGCAAAGGTATTCATCTTCAGGCCTGCGGCTCCTAATCCATCTAAGCACCCGAATAGGAAGGCCACCATCAACACGGCACGAAACACCTGGCGGGGACGCCCGAAATACCCTTTCAGGAAGGTGACCAGCACCAGTGCAACCGCAACGGGGTAGATAGCCACCAACACCGGAATAGAGAGGCTGATGAGCTGGCTCAACCCTACGTTAGCGACGATGGCACAAACGACCCCTAACAACACCACCAGTTTCTGGTATGTCATGCCGGTTAGGTTGTGGAAAAAGTCAGAGCAGGCAGAGATGAGACCCACCGCCGTGGTGAAGCATGCCAAGGTAATAATGGCCGCCAAGATGTACTGGCCGGGTTGACCAAACAGGCTTAACACGTAGGCATTGACGATAGCACCGCCATTGCTGACATCGCTCGCAACGCCAGCAGCAGTATTGCCCAGCTGGAATAAAGAGACATAAACCACTGACAGGCCAATGGCAGAGATGATGCCGGCAATCGCCAGATATTTGAATTGACTCTGATAATCGTGAATACCCTTTTGGCGCAGCAGATCGACGATCAAGGCACCAAACATCAGGGATGCCAAGGTATCCATGGTGTTGTAGCCCTCTAAAATCCCTTTCACGAATGGGCTGCTCTGATAATCACCGGACGATGCGGGCATGGTGCCTTGTGGCGCAATGAATACCCCGACCGCCAGTACCAACAGCAACACGATCAGCAGTGGCGTTAAGATCTTACCAATGGCATCCATTAGCTTGCCTTGGTTCATCGACACCAAAATGGCTAGCCCAAAAAACACCACGGTATAAGCCGCTAGGCCCGCTTGGCCCATATCACCGAGAAATGGTTTCAGTCCCATCTCGTAGGCGACCAAACCGGTACGGGGGGCTGCAAACGCAGGGCCAATGATGATGTAGATCGCCACAGCCAGCGCGGTCGCAATACCCGCCGGCAACAGCTTGGTCATGCCCGCCCAGCCATCGCCCGCTTTGGCGACCGCAATGATGGTGATCAGGGGCAAGCCAACTGCGGTGACCAGAAAGCCCAGCATGGCCAAGGTGAGGTGCTCACCGGCCAGAAAGCCTGCCAACGGCGGGAAAATAATATTACCGGCGCCCAAGTAGAAGGCAAAGGTCATGAAGCCAAGCCCGAGCACGTCGGACAATGTCAGTGATTTCGTCAAGTTCAACCTCGTCTGTCTTATCAACTACTGCTTGTTATGGTTTTTATGGGTCAGCGACCAGTGTATTCAAGCAGGTAAAAAAAAGAGCTCCCTTGATTACTCATGGTGGCTAGTGGGTTGCACTGACCATGAGGGGGGCGCTCGGCTGACCGTCAGCATAATGATGCGTGAAAATAGTTCAAGGCAAAATTTACATCTTCAAATAGAAGGGAGAGGTTAACTGGATATATCTATCAGAATAGCGACCATCTTCAGCGTGAATGACGATATTATCTGTTTTTAGTGGGGTATATTCTCTACCCAATAGCAATAAAACACGATTTGATGCTTTATTAGCCTTAGTGCTAACAGCTGCATAACAAACGCCAAACAGACCATAATCCTTTGAAATGAATAATATCTCATCCGCCATGTGGTTCGGTAACACCAGGGCGACGTGACCGGTGGAACTAAGCAAACGATTGCATGCAGTGAGCAGGGACCGGCTATCGAGGCTGCTGTTGTGGCGAGCAAGCGCTCGCGCTGGATCACTAAATAATTGACCTGCTTGAAAATAAGGGGGATTGGCAACGATCAGATCGTAAGGGGGTGCCTGAAAATCTTGCACGGCGCCAGCGATAATATTCATCCGAGCCGCCCAAGGGGAGTGACGCACATTACTTTGCGCCTGTGCAACTGCATGAATATCCAGTTCTACGCCATCAATGATGCAATCAGCCTCACTGCGCTGGGCGAGCATCAAGGCAATCAGTCCGCTACCACAACCAATATCGAGCACGCGGCGTGCCCGATTGAGCGGTGCCCAAGCGCCCAATAAAATACCGTCCGTCCCTACCTTCATCGCGCAGCGATCGTGTTCGACATGAAATTGTTTGAAGGTAAATCCTCGGTTGCTCGCCATCTTCCCCTCTCTAAGGCTGCGGTCAGATAAAATGGGACGCGATTATAACGAGCAGGTGGCCATCCCCATAGGAGCTAACGCCATAATCGCCTATAATCGGCCGCCTCCTTAATGACTGAGTATTGCCATGAGCCACTCCTTTGATGATTTCGACCTAAATCCAGCCCTCAATCGGGCCCTGGCCGAGATGGGTTTTACCCGCCCCACCACCATTCAACAGATGGTATTGGAGCCAGCCTTGGATGGCCGCGATATTCTGGCGTCAGCCCCGACAGGCACTGGCAAAACGGCGGCATTTCTGCTGCCCGCGTTACAACATTTGTTGGATTTTCCACGGCGCAAACCGGGCCCATGCCGGATGTTGATCTTAACGCCCACCCGTGAATTAGCCCTGCAAGTGACCACCCATGCCAAGGCGCTGGCAGTGCACACCAACCTCAGTATTGAGACCATCATTGGCGGTGTTAGCCACGAAGAGCAGCTGCCGGCCCTGACCAAGACCACCGATATTGTGGTGGCAACCCCGGGCCGCTTGCTTGAGTACATCGATAAAGAAGAGTTTGAGAGCCACGACATCGAAGTACTGGTGTTGGATGAAGCGGATCGCATGTTGGACATGGGGTTTATCAAGGATGTAAACCGGATTGTGGCGGAGGCCCGTTATCGCAAGCACACCATGCTATTTTCCGCCACGTTGGAGGGCGCGGGTCTTGATAAATTTGCCAGCGAGATCTTAAACGATCCGGTCGAGCTGCATGCCGAGCCACCCCGTAGCGAGCGGCGCCCCATCACCCAATGGGTGCACTTGGCCGATGATGCTGCCCATAAGCTGGCGCTGCTCGTGCACATATTGAAGGCGCCGGAGACCCAAAAAGCCATCGTGTTCGTGAAAACCCGTGAGCGACTGGCCGAGCTCTCTGGCCAGTTACAGGCCGCTGGGGTCCCCTGTGCGTGGATCCGCGGTGAAATGGAGCAGAGTAAGCGTATCGAATCGATCCGCAAGTTCCATGAAGGGGAAGTGCCCTTCCTCATCGCCACCGACGTTGCGGCCCGCGGCATCGACCTGCCCAACGTCAGCCATGTCATCAACTACGACATGCCCTACGGCGCCGATGTCTACGTCCACCGGATCGGCCGCACCGGCCGTGCCGGCAACCGAGGTTGTGCCATTAGCTTGATCGAAGCACACGACATGGCGATGGTCGCCAAAATTGAGCGCTACACCGAAGAGCGCCTCAAGCGCCGGGTGATCGACGAGCTGCGTCCCAAACACAAAGAGGCGCGCGTGCCCGTGAAAAAGAAAAAGCCCAAAGAGAGCAAGAAAGCCAGCAAGAAGAAAAAGAAGTAGTACAGGCTGGCCCCCGCTCCCTTGGCTGGGCCCAGTTTGATCATCACCGGCATCAGGTCAAGTGAAGGGTCGAGCCACATAATGCACGAGTCGCGGCGTAAGCTGCGCTGACCAAACAACAACGCCAGTCACGTTCGACTGGCGTTGTTGTTTCTCATCTGGAGTCAGGGGTTATGTCGGCAGTGGCATTACCCGATTGCGACCTAACTCTTTTGCCTTATACAACAGCATATCGACTCGGCCAACTAGGTTATCGGAGCTCTCTTGGCCGTTGTATTCGCCTACGCCGAAAGAGGCGGTAATGTGATCGATCCGGCGCCCCGATTTACGGTCCAGAATCGACATCCGCTCGATAGCACGGCGCAGACTCTCCGCCATTTGTCTGGCTAGGGCCAGATTACGATAGGGCACTAACAGCGCGAACTCTTCACCGCCGAGTCGATAAGCGCTCACCCCCTCTTTGCTGGCATCCCGGAGCCGTTTCCCGAATGCGCGTAGCACTTGATCACCGAGCAGATGACCATACTCATCATTGAAACGTTTAAAGTGATCGATGTCGGTCAGGATCAAGGAGAAAGGCTGTTTACTGTGCATTAATCCTGTTAACTCAAGGTCAAAGGCGCGTCGGTTAAGCAGATGAGTTAACGCATCCTCGGTGGCGAGTTTACGGGTTTCATTTAATGCCTCCCTAAGTTCCTTGATCTCTTGCTGAGCATGGTTGAGCTGCTCATGAAAATGGGCGGTTGAGAGCCGCAGATCCCGTGATTCACGTACCAACTCCCGTAAGATCCCCATCGTCTCATCGAAGGACAACCCCTCGTCATCGATTTGGCTAAGGCGCCCAACACTCTTGTCGAGCATCTGCTGAAACTGCCCAGTTTCAGAGATGGCATCTTGCATGGAATGACCGAGCTCGTTGGCCATGGCGCTCAAATTGAGTTTGACCGCTTCCATTTGTTGCTCATCTTCGGCGGCCAGATATTGCTGATACAGTCGCTCACACGTGACGAGTGAGCAGGTGCCCTGCTGTTTGATCGCTTGATCGATGGCCTCGTTGAGCTCAGGCATACTGGCTGACACGTAGCTGTACCAGAAGTGATAATTATCTGGTGTCGTGGGGATCTGGTACTTGATCATCAGGGGCACCGCCTGCTTGAGATAGGCGGCTGATTGAGCAAACGAATCCTTTCTCATTAAATTCTGGTCTCATCATGCCTAGAAATTGCGCACAGTATGACAGAGAGAGTGGCCAAAAGGCAGCCGATGGATGCCATTAGCCCCCACCCTCCGATATAATGGCGCCGTTACCACCTACCCTAAGGCCTGCTTATGTCCCAAAAAGATCCTTTCCTCGAACGCGAGGCCGAAAAATACGACAACCCCATCGCCAGTCGCGAGCTGATCCTCGACCTTATCAAGGGCCACGAAAAGCCGATGTCTCGCGAAGAGCTGGCCCAGGTCCTCAAGCTGACCGAAGAAGAACCGCTGGAAGCCTTGCGCCGCCGCTTGCGTGCCATGGAGCGTGATGGTCAGCTGGTCTTTACCCGTAACCAGTGTTATGCCCTGCCGGATCGATTGAATCTGGTCAAAGGTTATGTGCAAGGCCACAAAGATGGGTTCGGTTTTCTGCGTCCGGAAGGGGGTGGCTCGGATCTTTATTTGAATAACCGTGAGATGCAGCGGCTGATGCACGGCGACTATGCCCTGGTGCAGCCAACGGAGCTGGATCGGAAAGGGCGCCAAGAGGCGCGCTTTGTGCGGTTACTAAAAGCCCGCGAGGCGGACATCGTCGGGCGTTATTTTGTCGAGAATGGCGTTGGTTTCGTGGTGCCTGATGACAGCCGTATCGGCCAAGACATCATCATCCCTGAAGGGGAGAACAAAGGGGCTCGTCAGAGCCAAGTGGTGGTGGTGCGCATTAACCAGCGCGCATCGGCCCGCTTCAACGCGGTTGGCTCGGTGCTGGAGGTGCTGGGGGAAAACATGGCGCCCGGCATGGAGATTGAGATTGCCCTGCGTACCCACTCTATTCCGCACACCTGGCCGGAAGCCGTCACCAAAGAGGTGGCTGGGCTGGGCGAGCAGGTGCCTGACAAGGCCAAAGAGGGTCGCATCGACTTGCGCGCCCTGCCGCTGGTCACCATCGACGGCGAAGATGCCCGCGACTTCGATGATGCGGTGTTCTGTGAAGCGAAGCGCGGTGGCGGCTGGCGGCTGTGGGTGGCTATTGCCGACGTCTCCGCCTATGTGAAGCCGGGGACGGCGCTGGACACCGAGGCTTATCAGCGTGGTAATTCGGTTTACTTCCCTGAATTTGTGGTGCCGATGCTGCCAGAAGTGCTCTCCAACGGCCTCTGCTCGCTCAACCCGCAGGTTGACCGCCTGTGCATGGTGTGTGAGATGACCATCTCCGCCGCTGGCCGCATGTCGGGTTACAAGTTTTACGAAGCGGTGATGAACTCCCACGCCCGCCTGACCTACACCAAGGTGGCGGCGATCCTTGATGGCGATCCCAAGCTGCGTCAGCAATATGATCCGCTGGTGGGCCACATCGAGGAACTCAACAACCTTTACAAGGCGCTCAAACATTCCCGTCACCAGCGTGGTGCGGTGGAGTTTGAAAGCGAAGAGACCCGCTTTATCTTCAACGCGCAGCGCAAAATCGACCGCATCGTGCCGCTGGTGCGTAACGACGCCCACAAGATCATCGAAGAGTGCATGATCCAAGCGAACGTCGCCGCCGCCCGCTACATCGAAAAGAACGAAGCGGCCGCCCTGTTCCGGGTGCACGATCGCCCGGGTGAAGAGCGGCTGACCGGTTTTCGTGACTTCCTAGCCGAGTTAGGTCTGGAGCTCAAAGGGGGCCTTGAGCCCGAGCCAAAGGACTTTGCTGAGCTAGCCGCCAAGTTCGAGGGGCGCCCAGATGCAGAGCTGCTCTCCACCATGCTGCTGCGCTCCATGCGCCAAGCCATCTATCAGGCCGACAACATCGGTCACTTCGGTCTGGCGTTGAAGTCTTACGCCCACTTCACCTCGCCCATCCGGCGCTACCCGGATCTCATTTTGCACCGCGCCATCAAGTATCAGGCGGCCAAAGAACAACAGGCCAACCTGCGCCACAAGTGGACCCCAAGCGGTGGCTACCACTACCAGCTGGAAGAAGTGGACCCGATGGGCGAGCACTGCTCCATGACCGAGCGCCGTGCCGACGATGCCACTCGCGATGTGGCCGACTGGCTCAAGTGCGAGTACATGCTGGATCACGTGGGTGACGAGTTTGACGGCGTCATCGCCAGCGTCACCGGCTTTGGCTTCTTCGTCCGTTTGGCCGAGATCCACATCGACGGTCTGGTGCACGTCAGCACCCTTACCAATGACTACTACCAGTTTGATCCGCTCCATCAGCAGCTGATCGGCGAGAACTTCCGCCGCCGCTACCGTCTGGGCGACAAAGTGCGGGTCAAGGTCATGGGCGTCAATCTGGACGATCGCAAGATCGACTTCGTGATGGTAGAAGAGCCGCTCAAAGCGACCGGTAAGAATGCCAAAGAGATGGCGCGCAAGCAGGCCGAGATTAAAAAAGAGAAGGCCAAAAGCGCCCAGCGCCACGACAAGCGCAAAGAGAAAGAGGGGAGCAAGGAGAGCGGCAAACCCGCCAAGGGCGGCCGCGCCAAACCGAGCAACAGACGACCGAGCAAAAAAGCGCGCGACAAGGCCAAGGGATAAGCCCTCGCCCCATGGCTTGGGTCCGGCGACCTGGGCTGTGGTCGTAAAGGGCTGATGGCCCCCGGGTATCTGCGCCAGAGCCCGAGTTATCACTGCAAAAGCCTGAGAGGCTTGAGATGAAAAAATCCGAACCCTGTTACCGGGGTTCGGATTTTTTATGGTCAGCGAAAAGGGGAGAGGCTTAGCCTTTCGGCGGAGAGCGGCCAAGCGCCGTGGCTATGGCTAGGGGCATACTCCCTGCGCGATGCCACTCTATTGGCCGCTACGCGGTGCTCAGAAAGGTGGGTGGCCCATTTTTCTGTCGAAATAATCGTACCACCAGTCCATAGGCATAGGAGCTTGAACAACTAGCCTAAATTTCTCTATGAAAAGCTCATAGGCCATATGAACGTACTTACATGATCTAAATAAAAAATCTATATCTATAGGAGCTTCGAACAAATCTGGAATAAGATGATGCTTGTGAAGTGGGCTATTGCAATCTTTACAGTTATAAATTGATACGTGAGGCCACATGTTATGAGCAGCGTGGCTAAATGGTTTGTAGGCAAATTTATATAAACTTTCACAATCGGCTTCCTGAGACATTCGTCTGTAGTCCAACTGCGCCCAATTACCTAGATTGACCTCGACAAAAAAGTCACGACGTTGTGAATTTATCCAAGCAGATTTAGCATCAACAAGCCTATTTAATTGCTCATTATTAGGATTTTCTGGGTTATCCTCTATTTCTTTCTTGTAATGCTCCATAAGAAGCTTCTCTTCACCTAAGCCATGCAATATATATATCTTCGAACGATCCTCTAGATCTAGCATGATCCACGACAACGTTATATGTAAATCTGTCATCGCTCGTAGAAACAACGGTGCCGAATGTCCGTTCCATATATTTGGCGATCTTGCCATTTGAATAGACATGGTGACCTGACGGGACAATAGCCCCCCAATTACAGAGTATGCCTCTAGTTTGTCGTACTCAATTTTCACGCTCGCCCAAAGCTCTTCAAAGCTTGATTTTAGATACGACTCATACGACTCAATTAACTCTGAAACTGGATCTTTATCTTCCATTTATGAACATGCCTCCAGATCAAAACACTGGCTCCAGAATGATTTTGACCATTCGTTTTCACCTTCTTCTGCATCCTGAAATCCTGCACCAGCATTAATGTTTGCTCGTACAAAAGAAGCGACTCTTTTGCTTTCGTCTGAATCAGGCGCTGTAAAAATTGAATTGAAATCAGGAAGATCTATTGCAGAACTTAAAAACAACTTTCCAGTAGCTGTCATTGAAACAAATGCCGTAGTTTGCACTTTGGTAGAGTGCATTGTGCATCGATCCAGCAAAGCCGATACATCCTCTTTAAGATGTTCCAATGCTTCTTCCCTATCAACACCATAAACATAATCTTCAAAAAGAAAGCCAAGGGGGTAATCTTCTAGAAGGTGATGATGATGAACCAAGCTTTCTCTAAGAAAATTGAGCATAGCCTGATCTTCGATACCTTCCGAAATTCTTCCCTTTTGCTCAGCAGTCAGTTTGTCAAAGTTATTCAGAAATACTAGTGCTGGAGATTTATCATCATTCAAAATGTCCTTACACTTGATAAGAAATTCAATGACATAGTGAACCGATTGCAGATCAGGGTTTCTAAGAAAAATTGCCGACAGCCAAATCAGGCAAGGCAGCGTGTTATCCCTAAATGATGTTTCTTTCATATTGGGGAGTTGCATCAACGGTGGTATAAATTTTTGTCCAACCTTTTTATGATCTCGCAACACCTGACCTTGGTGATTTCCTTTAGCCATTCTTCCTCACTCTAGAAACATAACGCTTAACATAAGGGAGAAATCTGGGACACCCACCTTTTTGTGTGCTGACTATACAGTGTCTTGCTCATAAAGGTGGGTGTCCCAGTGTCATTGCTTCCCAGTGTCATCCTTTTATGGGATCTTGTTGGGCTTCACGCACAATTCCGGTTTGGCCACATAGACCTCATAGCGACCCATAGCAGAGAACGTTGTTAATGACCGACAATACACATACCCTTTTTCTTCTAATTTTTTTGTCATTAAATGATAAAAAAATATAGCCACCACAATTCCAGCTATAGCAAAGAAAGCAGCTATGTAATTAGCTATCATCAAACCAGTTCTACCCCAAACCTCATCAGATCTCCTCCCAGTAATTAATGCTACTAATGGAGAAGCCAGAGTAAACAATCCAGCACCGACAATGCCGACAGGTACCCATAAACCAACCACATTAATTTCAACTAAATCAAAGTGAGTCGAGATATTTCGAAAGGTTTCATAAGTTATGAAAACCAGCCAACACCATATTCCCCACACAATCGCATTAATAAATAAACCGGAAAAAAATACTGCAATCCGATTAACTTTAATTGATTGCATCATTTAACTCCAAAACAATTTTTCCAGAAACGTTCCATTCTTTAAAAATTATGTCTATCGCTATACTTACAAGCACAACTACAGTAACACCAACAATGATCGCAGTCCCACCACTCAAGCTAAGAGCCAATAACGCTGCCTCTCCAGCACCTATTGCAACCATTCCCTTGAATACGTCAGTGCCCACGTTTCCGAACCAGTCCACAAGGTGGTA
>NZ_PGGC01000125.1 GCF_002795305.1 Aeromonas cavernicola | reverse complement strand
CCGCATACTTTTGTGGTCTTGCCTTCACACTGCGGGGATAACTCCGCTCCCTTCGCTCCGGCAATACAAACTGCCCCGCCTGCTTATCCAGCTCCGCCACCCGCTTCGGGATACTCCCCGGTGACAGGTACGGCATGCAGCTCAGTTCATGGATGAGATAGACCGACGCCATGTGAAAACTCAGCTGGCTCGCCGTGTATCCCTTCAGACTCGCCGCCATCTTTACCATCTGGCTGCGCAGCAGGTTGTACGCCAGCAGCACACCCCACAGCTCTTGCCGTATCCCCGCCGCCTTCTTGCTGCGCAGGGTTAGCCGGTGTTGTTGCAGGCTGTGCTTCATCTCCCGATAGCCCAACTCGATTTCCCAGCGCTGGCTGTAGAGCTCAACGATGTCGGCGCCCGGGAAACGCATCGGGTCGACCATGGAGGTCAGCACTTGGCGCGCCTTGCCATTGATGTTGCGGGTCAGCAATCGAGCTTCCACCGTGTCAGGTAGGTGCGGCCACTTCTTCCTCGCCTGTGGGCTGGTTTTCAGCAAGACCAGTGCATCCTGGCGCCCCAGCTTGCGCACCACCTCGTATTGGGTGCCCTTTTTGAGCGGCAGCAACCAGTGCCGCTCTACGCCCGCACTCTGCCATGCATGGAGCAGACCGAGAGAGTAAAACCCCTTGTCGAACAGAGTCAGCGAGTGGTCTGGTGTGCGCGCGACAAGCTGCTCGGCCAACACCATCTCGTTGACGGCGCAGCTCTCCATGACGGCTTGCGTGAGCAGGTGGCTGGTCAGCTCCATCTGACAGAGCATGCGCACCTGCGGATAGGCGGTCTCGCCATGCTGGGTGCCAGGCTTGGCAAAGGCGGCGGCATTGTCCGGGGTATCGGGGGTGCGCCACATCACGCCATCGACGGCGAGCAGTTGCAGCCCGGCCCAACCGGGGTGGTTGGCCTGCTGGTGCCAGCGCGAGGCGGTCTCGTGAAACAGGCGCTCGATGCTCTTGTCCCCCAGTTTTTGGCGAGCTTGCAGAAAGGCGCTGGGGGCAACGAAGGGGCGGTCGCCGGGCAACAGGATATCGAGCTGATTGACGAGCTGGGTCATGGGGACGTGGCGGAAGATAGCCATGCCGATGATGGCCCAGACCAGACGCTCCATGGGCATGCGGCGACGGCGCAGGGTTGCGACGCCCTCTTCGGCGAGCAGCGTCGTGATGAGTTCGGGAGGAATGAGGTCGGAGAGTGACTCAAACTGAGCGGCATTGCTAGCGTGGAGGAAGTCGAGAGCCTGGTCGATACGCATAAAAAATCCGAAACCAATCAACAGGTTTCGGATTTTCACACAACAGAAGGATCGGTCAATGGATCCTTAACTGATCGGCATTAACCTCCAATCAGGTGGTTTTTTTTGGCCTCGCCACCGTCATGTTCTTGCCCTTGATGCCGATACGAATGGGACTGTCCTGTGATGTGATAACACTAAGAAACGATGTATCCATTTTTAGGTGGGGCCAGTGCTGTCTCTTAACCAACTC
>NZ_PGGC01000124.1 GCF_002795305.1 Aeromonas cavernicola | reverse complement strand
CTATGTGGCCGATGGCAAGGGTGGCTATCGCTTAGCGACGGAGGCTGATTTTAAGATTGCGGCAGGCCAGACCGAGCTGAAGCTGTTTGTGAAGGTGGTGGATGACGCCCTGACGGAAGGGCGTGAGACCGTGACCTTGGGGGTCAGCAGTGGCAGCGACAAGCTGACCAATCCGAACACCAATCTGGGCGCCACCGGCGGGATTGTGGATGACCGCAACACCAGCCCGGGCGGTAACCCTGAGGTGGACGAAGACACCACCGCGACCGTTGTTGTTAGCAATGCAGGGGAAGTGCGTGAAGCGGACGGAGCCTACCTCACATACGAGGTGAAGCTGTCAGCCCCAGTGGCCAATGACACCCAAGTGACCCTTAGCCTCTCAGGCTCGGCGACCTTGGATAGTGATTACTCCAAGCTGGAATACCTCAACAACAAGGGGGAATGGGTGGCGGTGCCAGCTGATGGCAAGATCACCTTGCCAGCGAAAGGTGAGGTCATCTCTGTCAGGGTCGCGGTCCTTGATGATGCGTTAACCGAGAATAGTGAGACCGTGGTGTTGACCGCGACGCCAGTGGGTAACTCGTTGGTGTCTGGGTCAGCCAGTGGCACGGGCACGATTGTGGATGACCGCAACACTAGCCCGGGTGGTAACCCTGAGGTAGACGAAGACACCACCGCGACTGTTATTGTTAACGATGCGGGCCAAGTACGTGAAGTCGACGGTGCTTACCTCACTTACGAGGTGAAGCTGTCAGCCCCAGTGGCCAGTGACACCCAAGTTACCCTTAGCCTCTCAGGCTCGGCGACCTTGGATAGTGATTACTCCAAGTTGGAATACCTCAACAACAAGGGGGAGTGGGTGGCGGTGCCAGCTGATGGCAAGATCACCTTGCCAGCGAAGGGCGAGGTCATCTCTGTCAGGGTCGAGGTACTCGACGATGCAGTAACTGAAAATAACGAAACCGTGGTGTTGACGGCTACCCCTGTGGGTAACCCGCAGGTGTCTGGGTCAGGCAGTGGTACCGGCACTATTGTGGATGATCGTAACACCACTCTTGGTGGCAACCCCGACGTGGATGAAGATACGGTTGCTGCGGTGGTCGTTAGCGATGCGGGGGAGGTGAGGGAAGCAAGCGGTGCTTATCTTGTCTACGAGGTTAAGCTCTCCAATGCGGTAGCGCACGATACCAATGTGATCTTGAGCCAAGGGGGGAGCGCTAGTCATGGCAGCGACTACAGCACCATGGAGTACAGTACCGGCAACGGGCAATGGTTGACGGTGCCTGCTAGTGGCCTGATCACTCTGCCTGCTCATGGTACAGCGATACAGGTGCGAGTAGCCGTACTCGATGACGCTCAGACAGAGCTTAACGAGAGTGTGATATTAACCGCCACACCGGTTGGTAACCCACAAGTCACTACTGCAGACAGTGGCCAAGGCACTATCGTCGATGATCGCACTCAGGCCCCAGGCGGTAATACCTCGGTGGATGAGGATACTTCCGCGCAAGTGGTGGTTAACGATGCCGGTCAAGTTCGAGAAGCAGCTGGTGCCTATCTCACCTATGAGCTCAAGCTTTCCACCCCAGTGGCCAGCGATACCACGGTTGTTTTATCGCTCAGTGGCACTGCCACTAAGGGCAGTGACTACCAAGCCTTTGAATACCGTAATAGCAGTGGCCAATGGGTTACTGTCCCAGCCAATGGCCAGATTATCTTGCCTGCTAGCGCGGCTGCGGTACTGGTAAGAGTCGCGGTACTCGATGATGCCTTAACCGAGAATAGCGAAACCGTGGTGTTGACCGCGACGCCGGTGGGGAATCCGTTGGTCTCTGGGCCGGACAGTGGCACCGGCACCATTCTGGATGACCGAGTGACGACGGGGGGTAACCCGAACGTAGATGAAGATACACCAGCCACCGTTATCGTCAGTGATGCGGGTGAAGTTCGAGAAGGCTCGGGGCTTTACCTGACTTATGAGGTCAAGCTATCCAATCCGATTGCTACCGATACTGATGTCACGTTGAGCCTAAGTGGCAGTGCTAGCTCTGGCAGTGACTACAGCTCTTTGCAGTATCTAAACAGCAGCGGACAGTGGGTGGCGGTACCCATCAATGGTCAGCTCACTTTGCCTGCAACAGGGGCGCCGATAAAAGTGCGCGTCCCGGTGCTAGATGATACCTCTGCCGAGGATAACGAAACGGTGATACTGACGGCGACGCCCACGGGGAATCGCTTGGTTACCGGTGCGGACAGTGGCTCAGGGATTATTGTGGATAATGACCTCGCGGTGCGGTTAACCGGCGGCCTAGTTGATGAAGATGGGTTAGTGGGGGGAAATGCCTCATTACCTGAGCCAGTAGGGAGTCCAACCGAGGGGCCGCTCTCTGTCAGTCAGGCACTGCAGGTGACCGATGGAAAGGGGAATTCGGTGTCGGGTGCTCAGCTTAAGCTGCTAGGTATCGTTGGCCTAAGTGGCGTGACGGGCACGCTAGGGGAGCCGTTGTATGTGGTGCAAGACGGTGCGGGCTTAAAAGGTTATTTGGGGTCTAACACAGCGGGCAATACCGCCTTTACGATCACGGTTGATAACACCGCGAATCCACCTAGCTACACCTTCACCTTGCTCAAGCCGTTGAGCCATGTGGTGGATGGTCAAAGCCAGACGCTTACTAGCCAAGATGAATTGCGTTTTACCGTTAACTACCAAGTCAACAAGTCGGAGTTTGCCACCACTAATGGCTCTTTCGATCTGGCCATTCGTGATGATGTACCCGTCGCGAAAGCCGATGATAATCAAGTTGATGTACTGGTTGATTCGTTCAAGGTATCAGGGGTTGAGGCGAACTGGACCGAGTGGAGCGGCGGAGAGAACACGGTTAACCGTTCTGACTCCGCGGATAACGACGAAGGGTTAGATCAGCTCCGCTGGGGCGGTGGTGATAAACAGTCTGGGTATGGTTTTATGGATAATGACTCCGCACTTAAAGGGCTCATTCCCATTAATGAAGAGATCAAACTCGGGGTATTTACTCACTACAACTATCCGATCAAAAGCGGCACGTCGATCAGCGCTGCGACGATGAAAGTGACGTTCTCGGTGATCGATGCATCAGGGGTGATCACGCCGGTAACCCTGACCATCAATTTTGACCACAACGAAACGTCCAACAGTGGGGCAGACCCTCGGGACATCATTACCATTGGTGAGACCACGGCGACATTTAACTTCTTAGGGAAGTTCTACACCTTGTCTGTGCTGGGTTTTCGTGATGCGTCAGGTGCCTTGGTCAAGAGCATCTATACCGATGAAAATGCCACGAATAACTTTGATCTGGTCGTCAAAATGACAGAAGGGTCTGGTTATGCGCTGCCTAAAGCGACGGGTAATGTCTTAGCCAATGATCTTGCTGGGGCTGATGGTGGGTTAAGCGTGATTGGTTATGGCGTCGGCAGTAGCAATGCCACTTATACCAATGGTGCAGGCACCAGTATCACGGGGCTTTATGGGGTGCTGACCATCATGGCTAACGGTGCTTATACCTATCAAGTTACCAAGAGTGGCAGCCAGATCCCTGCTGATGCCCGTGAAACCTCTACCTATAGCGTGCGTGATGGCGATGGCGACACCACCAATAGCGTCTTGACGATCAACGTAAATGCCTTTAATCACCATGGGGCTCCCGCCCATCTGCCGTTAACGGTGGAAGGCACTGACCTCAATGACACCATGGTTGTCCGTCATGGTGAGAAAGCGGGGAATCCTGATCAGCTTGATGTGTTCTTTGGTGGCAATTTGTTGGGCAGCATCATTGATGACAAGGGCAACACGACGAGTGTTCATACTGGGGTGTGCTTCAACAAAGGGAATAGCGGCCAAACGGTCAGCAGCGGTGCCGGTAATGACCATGTTGAGACCGGTAGTGGGGATGATGTGATCTACGCTGGGATGACGGGGACGCCGCAATTTGGTAGCGATGATGCCCTGCAACTGACGGTCGCAGAGCTGAGCGCTCACCATATCATGACCGGTAATCTATCCGGTTCAGATGCCATGCTCGACGCGGATGGTCTGTTGCTCAGTGTTGATGTCAGTAGCCGTTATGCCGATGTCGTCAATAGCGGCAGTGGTAATGACAAAATTTATGGGCAATCGGGTTCCGATATTTTGTTTGGCCACACCGGTGATGACTACATCAATGGGGGCAGTCACAATGATGCGCTGCGAGGGGGGCTAGGCAATGACATACTTATCGGTGGGCTTGGCCATGATGTGATGCGTGGGGATGGTGGGGCTGACACCTTTGTTTGGAACAAAGGCGATACCACCGCGGGCACGCTCAGCAAGGATTACATCATGGACTTCAACATGGAAATGGGGTCCTTGAAACAAGCCCAAGGTGACACGCTAGATCTCCGTGATCTCTTGGATCATGATAGTTCTGGCCGTGAAAATGACCTAAAGGGCTTACTCTCAGTCTTTCAAGATAAAGACGGGGTTCACCTGCAGGTGAAAGAGAGCAGCACGGCATCGGTGAGCCAAGAGATCATCCTATTGAACCACAGTTTTGACTCCCTAACCGGTCACAGCGGTGCCACAGCCAGTCAGGTGATCGATCAGATGTTGAGTACCAATATGCTCGAAATCGATAAATAAGCGCGATTGCCAATATACCGATCCAAGCGGCGGGATAACCTGCCGCTTTTTTATTGGCCTCAATGAGCCGCTTAGCACCAGCACGCGGGGCCCCATCAAGCATGGCCAGCACGGTATTCGCCTTAGGGGGCGAGATCAGAATCTCCCCACAGGCCCTCAGCTGCCAAGGCTTGCCGCTTTCTGCTATAGTCGGCCCGCAATGTTGGGCACGGGGATGGGCCAAGCGCCGCAGAGATCTCGAATACGTCTCTCCTGCGATTTGTTGCCGAGTAGCAAACGGTCACTTATACCTGTGCGACGAATCATATTCCAATAAGGATGCTCCATGTCCAAGTCAGATCAGCTGTTTGAACAGGCTCGCCAGACCATTCCGGGTGGCGTCAACTCTCCGGTCCGTGCTTTCAATGGGGTCGGCGGTACGCCGCGCTTTATTGATCACGCCGATGGCGCCTACCTCTATGATGTGGATGGGCAAGCCTACGTGGATTACATCGGCTCGTGGGGCCCCATGCTGCTGGGTCACAACCACCCCGCCATCAAGGCCGCCGTCATCAAGGCCGTTGAGAAAGGGCTGAGCTACGGTGCGCCGACCGAGATCGAAGTGCTGATGGCCGAGAAAGTTCGCCAGATTGTCCCCTCCATGGAGCAGGTTCGGATGGTCAATTCCGGCACCGAAGCGACCATGAGCGCTATCCGGCTAGCCCGTGGCTACACTGGCCGCGACAAGATCGTCAAATTCGAGGGCTGCTACCACGGTCACGCCGACTCCTTGCTGGTCAAAGCCGGTTCCGGCGCCCTGACCCTGGGTCAGCCCAACAGCCCGGGCGTGCCGGCCGATTTCGCCAAGCACACCCTGACCTGCGTGTTCAACGATCTGGACTCGGTGCGCGAAGCCTTCATCCAGTACGGCAACGAGATCGCCTGTATTATCGTCGAGCCGGTCGCTGGCAACATGAACTGCATCCCGCCAGTGCCGGGCTTTTTGGAAGGGCTGCGCGCCATCTGTGACGAGTTTGGCTCCCTGTTGATCTTGGACGAGGTGATGACGGGCTTCCGGGTTTCCCTGCGCGGCGCTCAGGGCCACTACAACATCGAGCCGGATCTCACCACCCTTGGCAAGATCATCGGGGCTGGGATGCCGGTCGGTGCCTTCGGCGGTAAGAAGAAGGTGATGCAGCACATCGCCCCGACCGGCCCGGTCTATCAGGCGGGTACCCTCTCCGGCAACCCAGTGGCCATGGCTGCCGGTCTGACCATGCTGGAGCTGCTGCTGGAGCCGGGCCTCTATGAGCAGCTGAGCGCCAAGACAGCGCGGGTTGCCGAGGGACTGAAAGCCGCCGCCACCAAACACGGTATCCCACTGGCCATCACCTATGTCGGCGGCATGTTTGGCTTCTTCTTTACCGAAGAGTCTGACATCACCCGCTACGAGCAGGTGACCCGCTGCGACATGGAACGCTTCAAGCGGTTTTACCATCTCATGCTGGAAGAGGGCGTCTATCTGGCGCCAAGCGCTTACGAGGCGGGATTCCTGTCGCTGGCTCACGGCGACAAGGAGATTGAACACACTTTGGCCGCCGCCGAGCGCAGCTTCGCCAAGCTGGCGGGTTAATTGCCGTCGGCTCGGTGCCCATGATCAAAAATCCGACGTCTGTGACGTCGGATTTTTTATCTGTCTCATAGGGTCCACTCAGGGAATAGCCGATGGGTTAGCTCTGGCTAAAATGGGGAATAGTGCGGCTAAATTTATGCTCAAACACCAGCGAGGTTTCAAGACGCACCACTTCTTCGCGAGAGGTGAAGTGATCGAACACAAAATTGCGCAAATGTTCGGTGTCAGCCACGCACAAATGGACTAAAAAATCATCTTTCCCGCCCATATGAAACAGGCTTATCACCTCAGGCAGGGCTAAAATCGCATCGCGGAACGCATCAATGATCTGGCGGCTATGGCGTGCCAGTTGCAAAGAGACCATGGCTTGAATGTGTCCCCCCAATGCTTGGTAGTCGACGTCGCAATGTGCTCCCTTGAGCACACCTTCTTGCTGTAATTTACGCACCCGTTCAAGGCACGTAGAAGGCGCAACACCGACCAACGCCGCGAGATCTTTGTTGGTCATGCCCGCATCACGAAACAGGTGGGCCAAGATCTCAAGATCTAGCTGATCTAAGTTTCTCATCTTCACTCCTTGAATAACCTCATGTTTTAGACTCTGCCCGCAAGCCAGCACAAATACAACGGACATTGACTTCACCCCTCACCCCCCTATGCTGAGCAACCATCTACCGTGGGCTGCCCAGCCATACCAGAGGTTTTACGATGCGTCCCTTTCATCCTTTCTGGAGTCTTGAACTACCGCGGGTCGATGGTCAATTGTTACTGACACCCTGCCCAGGCACTCAACAGGTTGCGCTCAGCCAAGCATTGGAACAGCTCAGATTGGCTGGTGCACACGGGGTCATCACCTTGATGACCACAACAGAGCTGGAAAAATTTGAGTTAACGCAACTCGGTCAGCAAGTTACCCAAGCGGGGATGCGCTGGTTTCAGTTGCCAATTAGCGACGACCGCGCTCCTGACGCTGAGTTTGATGTGAGGTGGCAGCAGGTGCTGCCATCCCTCCTCGACCTGCTGCAAGATGGCAAACATGTCGCCATTCATTGTCGAGGCGGCAGTGGGCGTACTGGCTTGGTGGCTGCGACCATCTTGTTGACATTGGGACAACCACCGCTTGAAGCCATCGCAATGGTCAAGGCGATTCGGCCCAAGGCATTGACGCTGGCAACTCATCTGCAGTGGCTGCATAGGCAGTCCCTAGGGGGGATAGCCCTTGCCGATTAAGTGGTGTGTTGGTTGTAGGTAAATACCCGACCAATGTCTTCTAGCCGATAGCTGGTGAGCTGGTACACGTAATAGTTGAGCCAGTTGGCAAACAGCAGATGACCATGGCTGCGCCACGTGGCACGCGGAGCTTGGCTCGGGTCGTTATTGGGGTAGTAGTTAACTGGCATCGTGGGGGCCAGTCCGGCGGCCAAGTCCCGTTGATATTCGCCGTCGAGGGTCAAGACATCGTATTCCGGATGGCCGGTGACGAATACTTGGCGGCAATCCTTGGTGGCAGCCAAGTAGACCCCCGCCTCGGCCGATTCAGCAAAGATCTGCAAGTCAGTGTGGGCGCGGATCAGGTCGCCATCAAAGGCGGCATAACGGGAGTGAGGGGCGACAAATTCATCATCAAACCCACGTAGCAGCGGCTCGTTTTCATCAAGACGATGATGGCGGTAGACACCGGAGAGTTTCTCGCCGTGGGTCTGTTTTTCCATGCCATAGAGCGCCTTGAGCGCAGCTTGCACGGCCCAACATAGAAACAAGGTTGACGTCACATGTTGGTGGGACCACTCAATGATCTCAACGATCCGTGGCCAATAGATAACCTCTTCGAACTCCACTAAGCCAAGGGGGGCCCCTGTGATGATCATGCCGTCGTAGTTGTTGCCCCGCACTTGCTCAAAGTCGTGATAAAAGTTTTCGAGGTGCGCTTGCGGGGTATTTTTGGATTCTCGATCGTCAATGCGCAGCAGGTCGACATCCACTTGCAATGGCGAGTTAGAGAGCATCCGCATCAACTGGATTTCAGTCTCAATCTTTTTGGGCATTAGATTAAGAATGAGCACCCGCAGTGGGCGGATATTTTGGGTAACGGCCCGGGACTCCGTCATTACGAAGATGTTCTCCTGCCCTAACACTTGGGCGGCAGGTAACTGGTCCGGGATCTTGATCGGCATGCTTACTCCCTGTACTGCATCAGTAAATATGTCTGGACATCCAGAAGCCTATAATAAAGCGCTAATCCTGTCATCAGATACCTTTTGTATTCACCGTCCCCTTTGTTCTAGCATACGGTTCATTTCGCTCTCTTTGTGCCAACGCCATGACGGGTATCACGATTTCAGTGGACCGGCTGCAAGTCGGTCATTACGTCTCCTTGCCACTGGGTTGGCGTGAGCACCCGTTTCTGTTTTCCAGTTTCAAACTGAAAAATGAAGAGGAAATTGAGCTGATCCGTCGGCTTGGCCTCACCTCGGTAAC
Source organism: Aeromonas cavernicola (assembly GCF_002795305.1). Classification (GTDB taxonomy): domain Bacteria; phylum Pseudomonadota; class Gammaproteobacteria; order Enterobacterales; family Aeromonadaceae; genus Aeromonas; species Aeromonas cavernicola. The sequence goes on along the minus strand of NZ_PGGC01000124.1, from coordinate 19,839 downwards.
CCTGATTCCCGATAAGAGTGATACCCCAGTTAAACCAGCGCCGCTAGGCGTCGAGCCTGTTGCGACACCACCTGATCTGGCACAGCTGCAAGCGCAGATGCAGCAAGAAAAGGCCCAGCGGATCGAGCGACTGCAGCGGTATCGCCGTAATTTGCAGCAGTGTGAAAAGCAGTTTCAGCAATCATTGGCGCAGGTTCGTAGTGTGATGAGCAAGATCCAGGCTCGCCCGCTCGATGCCATTGGTCATGCGCGGGAGTTGGTCAACGCCATGACCGAACAGCTGCTCTCGGTGGATGAGATGGTGCTGCACTTGGTCTCGGACAAAGAGGAGAGCAGTAATCTGCACTTTCACTCCCTCAATGTCAGCGTGCTCAGCATGTTGCTGGCCAAAGAGTGCAAGATGTCTGCTGAGCAGATCCGCCATATCGGGATGGGGGCCTTGTTTCACGATATTGGCAAGCTAAAGATCCCAAGCCAAGTCCTGCGTAAGCGCGAGCCCCTGACCATGGCGGAGCAGCACTTACTCGCTCAGCATCCACGCTATGGCTTAGCGCTGCTCAATCTTGCCCCTGATTTTCCTGAGCCGGCCAAAGATGTGGTGCGTTACCACCATGAGTTTCTCGATGGCTGCGGACCGGAAGGATTAAAGCAAAGCCAACTTGGCCCCTTGGTGCAGATCGTGTCGCTTATCAACGCGTACGATAATCTGTGCCATGTGCAGGCCAAGATGCCCTATGTGGCACTGGGCCATCTCTATAAGCAGCGTAAGGGGCAATTTAATCAGAAATATCTCAACATGTTGATCCGGTTGATAGGAGTCTACCCCCCCGGTAGCGTGGTGCAGTTATCCGATGGTCAGATTGGCCTAGTGATGTCAGTCAATACTGCACGTTTACTCTATCCCTCGGTACTGGTGTATGACGCACGGATACCGCGCCAAGAGGCGGTCATTATTGATTTGCAGCAGGCAGAGCTGAGGATTGCCAAGGTCATGGACCCCAAGCGGTTACCCCCTGCCGTGTTTGAGTACCTTCATCCCCGCACTCGGATCAGTTATTACTTCGAACATCACACCCATTGAACCCTCGGCCCGTGGGGCCAGGTGCGCCGATTTTCCCGCCTTAAGGAGCCCGCGATGCGTATCGAGATAATTAGCACCGGAGATGAAATAGTGACAGGGCTGGTGGTGGATACCAATGCCGCTTGGCTCAGTGCGCTGCTGCTAGAGCAGGGCTGGCAAGTGAGTCGCCGGGTCACCGTAGGGGATAGCCTCAGCGACATCAAACAGGCCCTGCAAGAGAGTGCCCATCGCGCCGACGTAGTGGTGGTGTGCGGCGGGCTGGGGCCGACGGCAGATGACCTCACCGCTGCGGCTGCCGCGTTAGCGTTTGACCAACCCTTGGCGCTATTCCCTGAATGGCTTGCCACCATTGAAGCTCGCTATGCCAGCCGTGGCCGTGCGATGGCCCACAGCAATGCCAAGCAAGCTTGGCTGCCAACTGCTTGTGCGATCCTCGATAATCCGGTGGGAACGGCCTGTGGTTTTGTGGTTCACCACCCAGCCAGTCACGGCCAGTGCCAGCTGTTTTTCACGCCAGGCGTTCCTTTTGAGTTCAAACAAATGGTGCACGAGCAGGTGCTACCGCGTATCAAGCAGCGAGCAGGGGCTCACGTTGATACCGAATTACGCCGTTTTTACACGTTTGGCATTGCAGAGTCAGCGCTCTCTGACAAGTTAGATCAGGCGCCGTGGCCGCCAGGGATTGAGCTGGGTTATCGCTCCGCGATGCCGTTCATCGAGCTAAAGCTGATTGGCCATGGCGCGACCTTTGCCGACATGGACGCCGCGCAAGCCCGGCTGCTTGCCGAGATCCACCCTTGGTTAGTGGGGCAGGGAGATCTGGCGCCTACGCAGCAGATCTTGGCGCTCTTGGCTCCTCGGCCGCTGACCTTATATGAAGGGGCAAGCCGTGGGGCGTTGCTCGCCTATTGTCATGACTATCCGGCGCTTGAGGCCCATTTTTGCCATACCTTAGCCGCCGATCTCGACCAACTGAGCAGCCCAGCCAACGGGCTTAGTTTGACCATAGGTACGGCTGGGCCAGCTGGCGTGCCGCTCCTCCTAGGGGTCGATGGAGTATGGATTGGTCAAACCCTAGCAGTGAGCCATCCCGATCCAGAGAGTGTGCGACATATCCTCGCGTTTGCAGCCCTCGATATGCTGCGTCGTCATCTGCAAGGGTTGCCGATCTTGGCGGATTACCAAACCTTGGTTAGAACGGCTGAGCGGCACCAAGATGCAACTGATTGACTCCCACTGTCACCTCGATTTTGCCGTCTTTGACCCGCAGCGCGAGGCCTTGTTGCAGCAGTGGCGGCGCCTTGGGGTGTGCCACATGGTGGTGCCCGCAATCGGGGAGGTCAACTGGGCCAAGGTGATGGCATTGGCCGAGGTTCATCAAGGCATCAGCTATAGCCTTGGGGTTCATCCGTGGTATGTCGGCGATCAGTCCTCCAACGCCATGGCTAATTTGCGCCAGCACCTCGCAGCGCGCCCAGCTGGACTCGTGGCGGTGGGCGAGTGTGGTTTGGATTTACGCTCGCAAGTACCGCAGGCTGGGCAGATTGAATGGTTCGAGGCGCAGATCGGCATGGCCATTGAGCATCAATTGCCGTTAATCGTGCACTCGGTGCGGGCCAATGACACGGTCGCCAAGATGTTACGTCGGGCTAAGCCCCCTTGCGGTGGGGTGATCCACGCGTTTAGTGGCTCGTTGCAGCAGGCCCAGGCATTTTGGCAATTGGGCTTTCGGTTAGGGGTGGGTGGGGTGATCAGCTATGAGCGTGCCAACAAAACCCGTGAGGCCTTGCGGGCAATGCCCCTAGAAGCCTTGGTGCTGGAGACTGACGCGCCAGATATGCCGCTACAAGGACAGCAAGGGGCGATCAACACCCCAGCTGCCTTGCTCCCGCTAGTAACCCTCTTGGCTGAACTACGGGATGAGCCGATCATGGATGTTGCTAAGGTGTTATGTGACTCTACTCGCCAGTTATTTCAGCTGGCCGATCCGATATAAAACAAGCTCGTAACATAAGTAGGTTGCGATTGGAAAAAGAACTGACCTAAAAATCGTTTGCTGTCTAATTTTGTGGCACTTGTCCGTTTTGCTGGCGAGAAATTGTGACCAAGATTCTATTTTATCAAGCGCGAGTTAGTATAATGCGCACCCCTTGATTGACTGCTTGAGGCTACAAGTCGTTAACAAGTCAGGTGCTACTAAAGGAAGATAAAATGAGTTTAACCATGAGTCTGGTGGGGATGGCGACGCTCGTCCTTATCGCAGTGCTGTTTTCCAGCAATCGCAAAGCAATCAATATTCGCACCGTGGCGGGTGCCTTCGCCATCCAGGCAGGTCTGGGGGCGTTTGTGCTGTACGTGCCAGTCGGGCGCGATATTTTGGTCAGTGTATCTGATGCGGTGTCTAGCGTGATTGGCTATGGCAATAACGGCATCAGCTTTCTGTTCGGCGGTTTAGTCGACAACAAAATGTTCGAGGTGTTTGGTGGCGGTGGCTTTATTTTTGCCTTCCGCGTGTTACCCGTCATCATTTTCTTCTCCTCCTTGATCGCTGTCCTTTATTACCTCGGTATCATGCAGCTGGTCATTAAAGTGCTTGGTGGTGGTCTGCAAAAAGTGCTGGGGACTTCCCGTACCGAGTCCCTCTCTGCCACGGCTAACATCTTCGTTGGTCAAACCGAAGCGCCACTGGTGGTGCGTCCTTTCATCGCTAAGATGACCGATTCTGAGTTGTTTGCGGTCATGTGTGGTGGCTTGGCCTCGGTGGCAGGTTCTGTGCTGGCGGGTTACGCCTCCATGGGCGTTAAGATGGAGTACCTGATTGCTGCCTCTTTCATGGCGGCGCCCGGTGGCTTGCTGTTTGCTAAGTTGCTGGTACCAGAAACTGAGGCACCTAACTACGACACTGGCTCTGCGGATGATGCGGTTGAAGATAAACCGGCTAACGTGATCGATGCGGCAGCCGCTGGGGCTGCGGCAGGCCTGCAACTGGCGCTGAACGTTGGGGCAATGCTGCTGGCGTTTATCGGTTTGATCGCATTGATCAACGGCATCTTCTCCGGTGTAGGTGGTTGGTTTGGGATGCCAGAGCTCTCCTTGGAGCTGATTCTGGGCTGGCTGTTCTCGCCGCTGGCGTTCCTGATCGGGGTGCCGTGGAGCGAGGCCGTGGTAGCGGGCTCCTTTATCGGTCAGAAGTTGGTAGTCAACGAGTTTGTGGCTTACCTCAACTTCGCCCCTTATCTGAAGGATGAAGCGCTGGTCAATGGCGTGGCCATGTCTGAGCACACCAAGGCGATCATCTCTTTTGCCCTGTGTGGCTTTGCCAACCTCTCGTCTGTTGCCATTTTGCTAGGTGGCTTGGGCTCGATGGCGCCGAGTCGCCGTAGCACCATCGCGCGCTTTGGCTTGAAGGCGGTATTGGCCGGTTCGCTGTCGAACCTGATGTCTGCCACTATCGCTGGTTTCTTCTTGTCGCTCTCTGCCATGTAATGGTGTTTAGCTGACAAGAGATAACAACAACGCCACGGCATCTGCTGTGGCGTTGTTGTCTGGGGGGCTGGCAACCGTTTTCCTACCTACTTTCCTGATCCGCACTAACACCTGAACCTTGGGCCGGCGAGAGGGAAGTTTGGTATATGGTTGAGGGTTTAACTGCCGTCATGTCATTCCCGCATCGCGGGCTAGTGTCGCAAGATGCGACGTGTTATCTCACTAACCACCAAGACGTTGGAGAACAGAATGAGTGATCTGAAACTGGCCGCCCAGCGCGCCCTGAATCTGATGGATTTGACCACCCTGAACGATGACGATACCGATCAGAAGGTGATTGATCTGTGCCATAAGGCCAAGTCACCGGCCGGCTTGACCGCAGCCGTGTGCATCTATCCGCGTTTTATCCCGATTGCGCGTAAGACGCTGCGTGAGATCGGCGCAGCTGAAGTACGGATTGCCACCGTAACTAATTTCCCCCATGGCAACGATGATATAGAGATTGCCGTGGCTGAGACTCGGGCGGCCGTCGCCTATGGTGCCGACGAGGTAGACGTGGTTTTCCCTTACCGCGCCTTGATCGCCGGTAATGAACAAGTTGGCTTCGAGCTGGTCAAAGCGTGTAAAGAAGCCTGTGGTAGCCAGGTGCTACTGAAGGTGATCATTGAGACGGGCGAATTGCAGCAAGCCGCGCTGATCCGTCGCGCGTCTGAGCTAGCCATTGAGGCAGGCGCTGATTTTATCAAAACCTCCACCGGTAAGGTGCCCGTGAATGCGACGCCGGAAGCGGCGCAGATCATGTTGGAAGTGATCAAAGCCCGTAACCCGCGCGTCGGCTTTAAGCCTGCTGGTGGGGTGAAAGATGCAGCGGTTGCTGGGCAGTACCTGGCTATGGCCGAAGCGATCCTTGGCAACGACTGGGTATCCACCCGTACTTTCCGGTTTGGTGCCTCCAGCTTGTTAGCTAGCCTGCTGGCTACCTTGGGCCATGGTGATAAACCGGCTAATACCAGCGGTTACTGAGCGCAGGAGCGCTGGATACCAACATAGGTGAAGGGGCGGCTCAGTCCGCCCGTTGTCCCCCGCGCTGATCTGAGCGGGCATAGCAGAGGTAGGCTGGCGTGATCCCGGTGAGAGGGAAGCGCGACGGTGGAGAAAAAGACGATGTTTTTGCCGCAAGAAATTATTCGTAAAAAGCGCAATGGCGAAGCGCTCACGGCCCAAGAGATCCAATTCTTCGTGCAGGGCATTACCAATAACACCATCGGTGATGGCCAGATCGCCGCCCTAGCGATGGCGGTCTATTTCCAAGACATGACCATGGCTGAGCGCGTTGCCCTGACCTGTGCCATGCGTGACTCAGGCACCGTCCTGAGTTGGGCGCATCTTGAGTTAGATGGCCCCATTGTTGATAAGCACTCCACCGGTGGGGTCGGGGATATGGTGTCCCTGATGTTGGGGCCCATGGTCGCTGCCTGTGGTGGTTTTGTGCCGATGATCTCTGGGCGTGGCCTGGGCCATACCGGGGGCACCTTGGATAAACTCGATGCCATTCCCGGCTATCAAACCACCGTCGACAACGCGCGTTTCCTGCGCGTGGTGCAAGACGCTGGGGTCGCCATTATTGGCCAGACAGGCGATCTGGCGCCGGCTGACAAGCGGATTTACGCCGTGCGTGACATCACCGCCACTGTTGAATCCATTGCCATGATCACGGGCTCTATCCTCTCCAAGAAACTGGCCTCTGGGCTAGAGGCTCTGGTGATGGACGTTAAGGTGGGCTCGGGAGCCTTTATGCCGACTTTTGAGGCGTCTGAAGCGCTGGCAAAAAGCATTGTGGCAGTGGCCAACGGGGCGGGTTGTCGCACCTCCGCGCTGTTAACCGACATGAATCAGGTGCTGGCCTCCAGTGCTGGTAATGGGGTAGAAGTACGGGAAGCGGTGCGCTATTTAAATGGCGAGTACCAGAATCCGCGTCTGCATGCCGTCACCATGGCCCTGTGCGCCGAGATGCTGATCTCGGCTGGCTTGGCCAGTGACGAGGGCGAGGCCCGCAGTAAGCTGCAAGTGGTACTCGATAGCGGTAAGGCGGCCGACACCTTTGGGCGGATGGTGGCTCAGCTAGGTGGTCCATCCGACTTTATTGAACGTTATGATCACTATTTACCGAGCGCGGCCATCATTCGCCCGGTCTATGCCGCCCACGGCGGTGTCGTCACGACCATGAATACTCGCGATCTCGGGTTGGCGGTGGTCGCGATGGGCGGAGGACGCCGCGCCGCCGCTGATCGACTCGATTACGCGGTGGGCCTGACGGAGATGATCCGGCTAGGAGAGGCGGTCGATGCCCAGACGCCGCTGGCCCTGATCCACGCGCAAACGGAAGACCAATTTGCCGAGGCCGCCCGCATGGTGCAGGCAGCCGTGACGATCGGTGATACCCGACCTGCGGCGCTGCCTGAGGTATACCGCCGTATCACCCTGGCTGATTTGTAACAAGGGGAAGACCCATGAAACGTACCTTTATTTTGATGATGGACTCTTTCGGTATTGGCGCTGCGGCGGATGCCGATAAATTTGGCGACGTCGGGGCCAATACCCTTGGCCACATCGCCAAGGCTTGCGCCGCCGGTGAGATTGCTGGCCGTGGCCCGCTCCACCTGCCCAACCTCAATAAGTTGGGGCTGGGTCATGCGGGGGAGCTGGCCTCTGGCTACTTTCCTGCCGGTTTGGATAAAGAGATCGAGGTGATCGGCGCGTACGGTTGTGCTCAGGAGCTCTCTTCTGGCAAAGATACCCCGTCCGGCCACTGGGAAATTGCCGGAGTGCCGGTGCTGTTTGAGTGGGGCTATTTCAAGGATCACACCCACAGCTTCCCGCAGGAGCTACTGGATGCCATTGTCGAGCAAGCGGGCCTGCCGGGTTACCTTGGCAACTGCCACGCCTCCGGTACTCAGGTGCTGGACGATTTGGGCGAAGAGCATATGCGGACCGGTAAGCCGATCCTCTACACCTCTGCCGACTCGGTGTTTCAGATTGCCTGCCACGAAGAGACCTATGGCCTTGAGAAGCTCTATGAGCTGTGCCACATCGTGCGCGAGCTGTTGGAGCCTTATAACATTGGCCGAGTGATTGCGCGCCCGTTTGTCGGCAGCGGCAAGGGTGATTTTAAGCGCACCGGTAACCGCCACGACTACTCCGTACTGCCGCCAGCGCCTACGGTGCTGGACTACATGAAAGAGGCGGGGGGGCAGGTGGTCTCCATCGGTAAGATTGCTGATATCTATGCCAATCAAGGGATCACCAAACAGGTGAAAGGGACCGGTTTGGCCGAGTTGTGGGATCGCACCTTGGAAGAGGTGCAGGCCGCTGGCAACAATACCATCGTCTTTACCAACTTCGTCGATTTTGACTCCTCCTATGGCCATCGCCGCGATGTGAAAGGCTATGCCGATGCGCTGGAGTATTTCGACTCCCGTCTGCCGGAGCTGTTTGCACTGCTGCAAGATGGCGATGTGGTGGTGCTGACCGCAGATCACGGTTGCGACCCAACCTGGAGTGGCACCGACCACACCCGTGAATACATTCCGGTGCTGTTTTACGGTAAGCCGGTCAAGCCGGGTTCGGTCGGTCGCCGCGCCACGTTTGCCGACATCGGTCAGAGCATTGCGGCTTACCATGGCCTGCCTGCGTTGCAGTACGGCACCAGTTTCCTGTAAGCGTGACGGGCCAGTCACGTTGTTAACTGTTTATCGGCCCACCCGTACTGTGGTGGGCCCTGTCATGACGACAATCAAACTCAACCTAGTGTGAAGGAATCAACAGAATGGCAACTCCCCATATTAATGCGAAAGATGGCGCCTTTGCTGACGTCGTGCTGATGCCAGGCGATCCGCTGCGTGCCAAATACATTGCGGAAACCTTTCTGGAGAACGTTGAGCAGGTGTGTGACGTGCGCAACATGTTTGGTTTCACCGGGACCTACAAGGGCCGTCGCATCTCTGTGATGGGCCATGGCATGGGTATCCCCTCTTGCTCTATTTATGCTAAAGAACTGATCACTGATTATGGTGTGAAGACCCTGATCCGGGTCGGCTCCTGTGGGGCGGTGCGGGCAGATGTCAAACTGCGTGACGTGGTGATCGGCATGGGGGCGTGCACCGACTCCAAGGTCAACCGTATGCGCTTCAAAGATCACGACTTCGCCGCGATCGCTGACTTCGATCTGGTGGCCAATGCGGTGCAAGCAGCCAAGAACAAAGGGGTGGCGGTGCGCGTCGGTAATATCTTCTCTGCTGACTTGTTCTACTCCCCCGATCCGACCATGTTCGATGTGATGGAAAAGTACGGCATTTTAGGCGTTGAGATGGAAGCGGCGGGGATTTACGGTGTCGCTGCTGAGTTTGGTGCCAAGGCGCTGACCATCTGCACCGTCTCTGATCATATCCGTACCGGTGAGCAGACCACCTCCGAAGAGCGTCAGCTGACGTTTAACGACATGATCGAAATCGCGCTCGATTCCGTGTTGTTAGGCGATAAGTGATCGTGAGCTACTAGCCAATACTTAGCGGCGACCATGATGGTCGCCGTTTTTGTTTGCCGCTTTTAGGTGACGTTGGCGGGAGGGCGAGCCGAGAACCTCATCACTTCACCCGCAAGGCTAGTTAATGTGCCATGTTCGCTGCGGCTGTGGCGCGCGATGGGCGACCACCTAGCCTGGGTCAATGACGTCTACAGGGATTGGCTTTTACTTTGTGGCTGGTGCTTGCGGACGCGCAGATAGTTACGACGCACGCCATATGAGATAAACAAGCCCGCCAGCAAGGCGACCAGCAACAGTAGCCGCTGTTTTTCTTGTAGCGCATTGAGTCGCGCCTGTTTGGCGGCCAGCAGCTGCTGCTCTTCTAGGGTGATACGCAGATAGCCCAACGTCTGTGGCCCGTCGAGGATCTCCTGGACAAAGGGGCTACGCCCTTTACCTAAGGCTGGCACGGTGCGGTTATCGCTGCCGATGGGGAGCAGGCTTTCTAAGGGAACCCCTTGCTCTGACTGCGCAAGGGGGACGCCCCGCTCATCGTAAATGGTGACATCAAAAATATTGGGGTCACTGGCTAGGTCTTGCGCCAAGCGGGCAAGTTCACTCTGGTTATCCTCTTTTAGCCAGCGGGCAAGGTCACGGCTAGCGTAGGAGACGAGGGCCTCAGCGCGCAGACGGGCTTCACTACGCAGTGCACTCTGCCCTTCGCTCTGCATGTAGATAAGCATGCTGACCACCCACAGCCCGAGCAGGATACCAGCCCCTAGGCTGAGGGCACGCTTAATGGGAAGATGACGCAAACAGGCAAGCCTCATGCTCATAAGAGGAGGCAGGATCTTGGCGCTTGCTTGGGTAAAAAGCAATACGCTACTCTGGGCCGTTTTGTTAACCCTATGATCACCAAGGAAGAGAAGATTCCTATGTTGTTGTCTGAGCTCCCCCCCTCACTGTCTGATTGGTCTCGCAGTTTGTCGCACGCCCCTTGGTGGCAGCTGCACTCAGCTGCGCTTCATCCCGTTAGCGCCCCTTTGTCTGCTGGGTGGCTGGTGCTGTTTGGCCGATCATTGCAGGTGGCGCACTTGGCCAAGCTGGCAGATACCCTCACCGGGTTGGGGGTCGTTGCCACCCTCTACCCCACCACCGAGGTGGCTGAGGTGCCGCTGCTGCTGCTCGGCACCGACACCTTTTCTGACGAGCTGGTGGCGCAGTTGAAAAGGGAGCAATGGGATATCGATATTTGCCACCTGCCAGCCTTACCGACCCTCAATGAGCCCGGGTTGCTGGTGATGGACATGGATTCCACTGCGATCCAGATCGAGTGTATTGATGAGATTGCCCGCTTGGCGGGAGTGGGGGAGCAAGTGGCTGCCGTCACGGCCGCTGCGATGCAGGGTAAACTGGAGTTTGCCGCCAGTCTGCGCAATCGGGTCGCCTTGTTGGCTGGGGCCCCAGTGACCATTTTGGATGAGGTAGCGGCCAATATGCCGTGGATGCCGGGATTGCCCCTGATGGTGAAAACCCTCAAACAAGCGGGGTGGAAGGTGGCGATTGCCTCGGGTGGTTTTACCCGCTTTGCTGGGCAATTGCAGCAGGCGCTCGGGTTGGATGCGGTGTTTGCCAACGAATTAGTGGTCGATGGCGATACGCTGACGGGGCAGGTGCATGGACGTATCGTTGATGCGGCGGTCAAAGCCGAGGTGCTTCAGCAGTTGGCACAACAATATGGTATCGCGGCCAGCCAGACGGTGGCCGTGGGCGATGGCGCGAATGATCTCAACATGATGGCAGTGGCAGGCTTAGGTATTGCAATCCATGCCAAGCCACTGGTGCAGGCGCAGGCGGCCGCCACCCTCAACCATCACGATTTGGAAGGGGTTCTCTGCCTGATCGGGGCTAGCGCCTGCCGAGATCGCCGCTGGGATATGGCCAGAAGTTAATCGAGATAGCAACAGGGAGTGCCCCTGCCATGACCGTGTTACAACACTCCCTGTTTATCCCCTGTGGTGAGCATCAACTGCATATGCGTTACCTGCAACCGGAGCGCCCTGTGCACCGAGAGCCGGTGTTGCTGCTGCATGGTGCGTTGGAAAATGGCCGGATCTTCTATACCGAGTCGGGCAAAGGGTTAGCCTGTTTTTTGGCTCAGCATGGCTTTCATGTCTACGTAGCAGACCTACGTGGCAGAGGATTAAGCAGACCGCCGATTGCCATGCAACCTGATCATGGCCAGCATGAGCTTATTACGGAGGACCTGCCGACCTTGCAGCGTTGGGTGGCTGAGCGCCATTCTCGCTGCCAAGTGCACTGGATCGCCCACTCTTGGGGCGGGGTCATCATGGCGTCAACCTTGGCGCGTTTCCCCGTTTTTGCAGAGCAGGTCGCTAGTCTGACCTTTTTTGGCAGCAAACGCGCCATCTCGGTCCATGGTGTCGAACGCTGGTTAAAAGTGGATCTTGTGTGGAATCGCCTTGCGCCTCTGCTCGCACGGCGTAAGGGTTTTTTGGCGGCGCGCACGCTCACTATTGGGGCTGATGATGAACCCGTGCGCTATTTGCAAGAAACTATTCCTTGGGTCAACGGTGGGCCTTGGCACGATCCGCTGGATGGCTTTGCTTATGATGTGGCGGCGGCGCAGCTTAACTGGCCACCGCTTTGGATGATCTGCGCTAAGGCGGACAAGGTGTTAGGCCATCCAATGGATGTCCGCCGCTTTGCCCTAGAGATGGGAGCGAAGATGCGTTACACCCAACTTGGCCGAGATAACGGCAATCGGTGTGACTATGACCATATCAATATGTTGACGGCGCCGCAGGCTCCCGAAGATCACTTTCCGCAGCTCCTTCCATGGCTGGCCTCTCCCCATGTCACGTGACCACACCCGCCGCCTGATCACACCCACGGCCTGACCACTCAGCATACCTTTCGAGCTCTGAGTGGTCATTGTCTGCCTAGATGATGGGATCAGTGATACCAAGCCGAAGCAGGGTCGCAGCGGTGGTGTCGGTCAGTTCGCCGACACCGATTACGCTCCAGAGATCTTCTTCCAGTTTGGCCGCTTTGTGGATGGCGAATTTGGCGACATAGTCCAGCTCGTTGGCAATAAAGTTGGTATCTGGCCGTCCTGTGCGGGAAATGCCCACTCGCACCGAGTAGAACGCGCCTTGCTGTAATGCCTGTTCAATGAACTCACGCTTCTCCGCCACGTTGGCAAAGCTGCTGGCTAAGCGGCTAGTAAAGAGCGGCTGATCGCCGTTGGCTTGGACATGGGCGACATACACTTCATCTTCGTGAGGTCTGTCTTCTCGCTCGATCGTCAGCAGCGGATTGAGCAATAGCTCGTTGAACAGCTCCTCTTGAAAGAGGGGATAGAGGTTGTCCTGCCCCTTTTGCTCCGCGCAAGTCCGTAATAGGTTATCGAGGTGACGAGGACGCGCACTCTTGCCTATCGAAGTCAGTTTCGTTATGCCTTTTAGCTTGTTGAGATAGATCGGTGAGCAGAACAGGTGGTGACTGTAGATATTACGCAAGGCTCGGGCTAAGCCACGATAACGCCGCTGTTCTTGGACCGCCTTCAACTTGCTGCGATTACTCTCGATCAGCAGACTGAAGAATTGACGCCCTGTATGGCGATCAGAATCCCCTTCAATGTGTAAATGCAGCACTGTGCGTGTCAGATTCAGGCTGACGAGTCGGTAGGAGAGATGCTGGAGATCCGTACCTTTGGCCAGCGCCTGTAACCGTGGCAGCGCAATGGTAACGACATCATCTTGCTTGCCTTCAAAAGGGTTTTCTAGCTCAACTTGGAGGCCATGAGCCGAGATGTCGCGGGTCCAGCCCAGTAATGATTGGTCGTGATAGCGAATAGCGACGGCGGTTTTATGGATGTAGCGCGACTCTTTGCGCAGTTGGATGTAGTGCAAGGTCTCTATATCAAATGGGTGTAACGTTTGCCGGTGGCCAAAGCGTTGTAGTTCGTTGGCGTTATGGGCTATCCCCTCTGTTTGCTCAAAATCGTCGCGCTGGGATTCCAGGCTAATCTCTTGCAATAGACCAACATAACCAAGTTGTGCTAGGCGCTCTTGCAGCAAGATATCTTGGAGAGGTGATGACTCCAGCCCCTGTGGGTTACCAATATCAGCCTCGTTGAGGGTGCAAGCCTCTAGGCTGAATTTAAACACCCGCCAACTGGGGCGCCGAGCCCCGACATGGAAGAACAACTCGGTTAAACCACTCTGAGCAAGCTCTTGCGCCGTGGCAGAGAAGAAGTAGAGGTGGCTGCGCACCGAATGGGTGAAGCTGTAAATCACGGTTTCTGTCGTAGTACCCGGCGCGGGACAGAGCTGCTTCATTCTATCGGCGGAAAACAGTTGGCTCAGGGTGTCGCGGTTTTTTTCATCTCGCCAGTATTCCAACAGATGCTGATTATTCTCGGTGCGCAGTGCCGCCTCGAGGGTTGGCGTGTCCCCTACGCTAAAAAAAAGTGGCATGCCGGTCATGCGTGGCAGGTAAAACTGTTCATAGCCCTTAATGAGGGCGGCAGAGATCAGGTAATCGACACTGACTCGATAGCGGATCTTGTTGTGAGTGATAAAGTTTTTGAGAAAAGCATCAAATTCAGGATGGTGTCCCACCCGCATCAGTCGTAGCCAATATTTATCGTCTCGGCTCTCTTCCCCGAGGATCTGATAACACACCCCTTCATTGAGTATTGGATGGGCATGATCGCGTGCCAGCCCAGTGAAAAATAGCTCGACCTGCACACCGGTTTGGTAGCTTGGCAACCGACTAACCGCAATTCGGGCTCCTCCCAGCGAAAGATCAGAGGTTCTGGCAAACAATTTTTCCCCATCGGCCAACCTAATGACCACCTGTGAGCTGAAATGCATCCGTTCTTGGCGACGGCCGTAGTAGCTGGCAAACCGAATGGCATTCACGTCGTAGGGTAAAAAAGGGTTTGGCGCAGGTAATGGCTGACTATCGACTCGGCCTTGAGGCTGCTTGCGCCAAGAGGTCAGATACTCGTAGACCCCAAGGGTGTAACGATCGTGATAGAGATAGCACTGGGATTGAAACAGGCTAATGGCATCAGGGGGCATGAAGTGGGTAATGCCGCCAAATTCATGCGGCATGCAGGTATCCCCCCATCCATCACGCATGTCGATCAGTCGACGACACGGGCTACATCTGCGCTTGATTTCTAGCTTTATCAGTAGGCAGTTGTCACTGTTTTGATCTTTGGTCATGCGATGAAAAATCGCATCAAAATCCCTTTCTCTGAGTAAAGGGATAAGTTGGTCAACCATATGTTGTTGTGTTACTAAATCCATGTGTCCCTGCCACGGAAAGTCACTATTCCGATGCTAAGTTTGATCTGTTGGTCGCAAACAAGTATATCAAGCAGCAATTCAACCTGTCCCCAGAGTTCTAAATGGCTAAAAATAAAACGGCATATGTGTGCTCAGAATGTGGTGCTGCGTTCACGCGCTGGCAAGGGCAGTGCAGTGAATGCAAAGAGTGGAATACTATCACCGAAGTTCGGCTCGGCACCGCTACCCCCGCAGGTAAACAGGCTCGTTATTCTGGCTATGCAGGAGCTATCGGCAGCCAAGTGCAAACCTTGGCAGAAATCGCCACTACCGAGATCCCTCGCTTCTCATCAGGCTTCAAGGAGCTGGACAGAGTATTGGGCGGTGGCGTGGTTCCGGGCTCAGCGATATTGATCGGTGGTAACCCTGGTGCAGGTAAATCAACCCTGCTGCTGCAAACCATGTGCGGGCTAGCAGAGCGGATGAAAACCCTCTATGTCACCGGGGAGGAGTCGCTGCAACAGGTGGCGATGCGCGCCACCCGGCTAGGGTTACCGACCGATAAGCTAAGGATGCTTTCAGAAACAAGTGTCGAACAGATTTGTCTGATTGCTCAGCAGGAGCAACCGCAGATCATGGTGATTGACTCCATCCAAGTGATGCATGTAGCGGATGTGCAATCGTCGCCGGGCTCTGTTTCTCAAGTGCGTGAAGCGGCTGCGTTACTGACTCGTTTTGCTAAGCAAAACCATGTCGCCATTTTCATGGTTGGACACGTCACCAAGGATGGTAGCTTGGCGGGCCCTAAGGTGTTGGAACACTGCATCGACTGCTCCATCCTGCTTGATGGCGGCCATGACTCCCGCTTTCGTACCCTGCGCTCCCACAAAAACCGTTTTGGTGCCGTCAATGAATTGGGCGTATTTGCTATGACGGGGCAGGGGATGCGAGAAGTGAGCAACCCTTCCGCCATCTTCCTCAGTCGTGGTGAAGAGCAGGCTCCCGGTTCTATCGTGATGGTGATCTGGGAAGGCACGCGGCCGCTGTTGGTTGAACTGCAGGCGCTGGTGGACTACTCCCAGCTTGCTAATCCTCGTAGGGTCGCGGTGGGGATGGATCATAATCGACTGGCGATGTTGCTGGCTGTGTTACATCGGCACGGTGGCTTGCAGATGGCCGATCAAGATGTCTTCATCAACGTGGTTGGCGGAGTTAAGGTCGAAGAGACCAGTGCAGATTTGGCATTATTGTTGGCCATGGTCTCTAGCTTCCGAGATCAGGCGTTGCCCAAAGACTTGGTCGTGTTTGGTGAAGTTGGCCTCTCAGGCGAGATTCGGCCTGTTCCCTCTGGTCAAGAGCGGTTACAAGAAGCAGCCAAGCACGGTTTTCGCCGCGCCATCGTCCCCCATGCTAATGCGCCTAAACACCCTATAGAGGGGATGGAGGTGGTCCCAGTCAAGAAGCTTGCTGAGGCCCTTGAAGCGCTGTAAATGAGAGCCGCTGGCATGGGCGGTTCAGCCATAAAGCCGATGAGTCGCAGCAAGAGATAGATGGTGATCTTTTATACTTTTTGTTCATGTATCACGACTATTGGTCGATAAATCTTGAACAGGAGGTACACCATGGACATATCTAGTTCAGCTTCAGCGTCGTTTGGTTCGGCGTTATTGGGCGCGAGTTTGGCTAAAAAACAGCAAACTCAGGACGGCGAGGCCGCACTGAGATTACTGGAG
Source organism: Aeromonas cavernicola (assembly GCF_002795305.1). Lineage (GTDB taxonomy): Bacteria > Pseudomonadota > Gammaproteobacteria > Enterobacterales > Aeromonadaceae > Aeromonas > Aeromonas cavernicola. Next base: position 3,696 of record NZ_PGGC01000124.1, on the reverse strand, counting down.
TCTGCCGCGCAAGCGACGCCCGTCGCGGCAACATCGGCTAGCTCGGTGTTGGGCAGTAAAATTGATATTCGAGTGTAATATGATAAGTAACTAGCACTGAGTTACCGTGCTTGTTTACCTAATAAAGCAGCCCGACAAATCGTTATTGTCGGGCTGTTGCTTATCTGCTGAGTCAATTATCGATTTACGATGCGGGCTAGTGGCCTAGGTGCTGCGTTGTACCGCCATGTTCGCCAGCGCTTCGAGTGCATGTTTATGCTCAGAATCAGGTAATACAGCCAATGCCCTGATCGCTTTGTCAGCTTCTTGGCGCGCTCGCATTCTTGCGTATTCCAGCGCGCCAGTACGATCCAAAATAGCCAGAATCTGATCCAAATGTTCCATGCCATCACGGTGTTCAATTGCATCACGTATGCGTTGGCACTCTTCAGGCGTTCCTACCGCCATGGCGCGCAGTAGTGGCAAGGTCGGTTTACCCTCTGCGAGATCATCACCAACATTTTTGCCCATCTCATCACTTTGCGAACAGTAGTCCATTACGTCATCAATGATCTGGAACGCGGTGCCCAGATATTTGCCGTAATCGGTCATCGCTTGTTCGATAGGTTCGGGCTGATGGGTCAAGACGGCCGCAAGCCGAGTAGCAGCCTCAAATAGCTTGGCGGTCTTGCAGTAGATGACCGTCATGTAGCTCTCTTCGGTAGTATCTGGATCGTTGCAATTCATCAGTTGCAACACTTCCCCTTCGGCGATGGTGTTGGTGGCATCGGAGAGGATCTCCATGACCCGCAGATTGGAGAGCTCACTCATCATCTGGAAGGAGCGGCTGTAAAGATAATCACCAACCAAGACGCTTGCAGCATTGCCAAACAGGGCATTGGCGGTTTCTCGGCCACGGCGCAGGTCGGATTCATCGACCACGTCGTCATGCAGCAGGGTAGAAGTGTGAATGAATTCGATGATGGCGGCCAGTTTCAGGTGGTCCTCACCTACATAGCCCAGCGCACGCGCTGCCATCACGGTCAGCATAGGGCGCATCCGTTTGCCGCCAGCACTGACAATGTAGAAACCCAGCTGATTGATCAGACTAACGTCGGACTGGAGCCGGGCCAGGATCAGTTCATTGACCGCCGTCATGTCGGCGGCACAGAGCGCACGGATAGTCTGTTGGTCCATAAGTCTCGTAACGTGACAGCAGCAGTCACTGCGATTTTTAATAATGGCGGGGATTCTACACGATTTCACAATGGGTTACAGTGAGGCGTTTATTCACGGCGGCAGATGTGCACACAAAATAAACTTTTTGCTAAATGGGTCTTGCCTGAGCAAATCGGTTTGCGTAGAATGCTCGCCCATTGTTATAGGTTTTTGCGCATATCTAGCTTCGAGCAAAAAGATATGCCTTTACGGAGTTAATCAAATGTACGCGGTATTCCAAAGCGGCGGAAAACAACACCGTGTAGCTGAAGGTCAGATCGTTCGCTTAGAAAAGCTGAACGTTGAGACTGGCGCTACCATCGACTTCAACGAAGTGCTGATGGTTGCTGCAGGCGACACATTTAAAGTAGGTGCTCCTTTCGTTGAAGGTGGCAAGGTTGTGGCTGAAGTTGTTGCTCACGGCCGTGGCGAGAAAGTGACTATCGTCAAGTTCCGTCGTCGTAAGCACCACCGTAAGCAGGCGGGCCACCGTCAGTGGTTCACTGAAGTCAAAATTACTGGCATCAGCGCCTAATTAGAGGAGTCCGATAAATGGCACATAAAAAAGCTGGCGGTTCATCCCGCAACGGTCGCGATTCTGAAGCTAAACGTCTCGGCGTAAAGCGTTTCGGCGGCGAAACAGTTCTTGCTGGTAGCATCATCGTTCGTCAACGTGGTACTAAATTCCACGCTGGTGAGAACGTTGGTCTAGGCAAAGATCACACCTTGTTCGCGACTGCGACTGGTAAGATCCTGTTCGAAGTTAAAGGTCCGCTGAATCGTAAATACGTTAGCATTGTTGCTGAGTAATTACGGACCGCAAGGATCCGAAGCCCCGCCAACAGGCGGGGCTTTTGTTTTTGTGGCGTCTTTTTGGTTTTTTACGACGAAACGGAACGCATGAGCTTGGCCTTAAGCTAGATGCGTATCGCCCGTAGCGGCTGTACCACTATAATTGCGTATCGGTTTTGCGAATGAAGGTGACGGTTACCTATGAAGTTTGTTGATGAAGTTCAGATTCGAGTCGATGCCGGTGACGGTGGTAACGGTTGTGTCAGTTTTCGCCGTGAAAAGTATATTCCCAACGGTGGTCCAGACGGTGGTGACGGCGGTGATGGCGGTGATGTTTATCTGGTTGCCGATGAGAACCTCAACACGCTGATTGACTACCGTTTCGAACGTTTTCATGCCGCTGAACGTGGTGAAAATGGTCAAAGTGCCAACTGTACTGGCCGTCGCGGTAAAGACAAAGTATTGCGTGTTCCTGTCGGCACTCGCGCTAGTGATGAAGACACCGGTGAACTGCTGGGTGATCTGACACAACACGAACAGAGACTGCTGGTTGCTAAGGGAGGATTCCACGGCCTTGGCAATACCCGCTTTAAAAGTTCGGTTAACCGCGCCCCCCGCCAGAAGAGCAACGGCACGCCGGGCGAAGTGCGAACCCTGAAGCTGGAATTACTGCTGCTGGCCGACGTCGGCATGTTGGGCCTGCCCAATGCGGGCAAATCTACCTTTATTCGCGCCGTTTCTGCGGCTCGCCCGAAAGTGGCTGATTACCCCTTCACGACCCTCGTGCCGAACCTGGGTGTGGTGCGTGGTGAAAACTCCCGCTCCTTCGTGATTGCCGATATTCCGGGTTTGATCGAGGGGGCTGCCGAAGGCGCTGGCCTTGGGATCCGCTTCCTCAAGCACCTCGAACGCTGCCGCGTGTTGATCCATCTGGTGGACATCTGCCCGATTGATGGTTCCGATCCTGCCGAGAATGCCGTGACCATAGTGCGGGAGCTTGAGAAGTACAGCCCTGAACTGGCGGGTAAACCGCGCTGGTTGGTATTCAACAAGATGGACCTGATCTTGGAAGAAGAGGCGCAGGAAGTGATGGATCGTGTGAAGGCTGCCCTCAACCATGAAGGGCCGGTATACGCCATTACAGCCATCAGCAAGGAAGGCACCAAGAAGGTCTGCTACGATATTCTGGATCTGCTGGACAACATGCCTCGTCAGCTGGCAGAAGATGCAAAAGAAGCCATCGAACAAGTCGAGTTCAAGTGGGATGACTACCACAAAAATCAGCTGGCCAAAGTGGAAGCAGAGGCATTAGCTGCGTCTAAGGCGTTTGATGAGTCGCTTGATGACGATGAGTGGGATGATGATGAAGATGACGGTGTTGAAGTGATCTATGTCCGCGATTGATTGCGGTCTCGACAGATAAAAAAGGAGCCTGAATGGGCTAATGCCAGTCAGTTAAGCCTGACTGGCATTGTTTTTATTGGCTTTTTGCACCGCATACTTTTGTGGTCTTGCCTTCACACTGCGGGGATAACTCCGCTCCCTTCGCTCCGGTAATACAAACTGCCCCGCCTGCTTATCCAGCTCCGCCACCCGCTTCGGGATACTCCCCGGTGACAGGTACGGCATGCAGCTCAGTTCATGGATGAGATAGACCGACGCCATGTGAAAACTCAGCTGGCTCGCCGTGTATCCCTTCAGACTCGC
>NZ_PGGC01000123.1 GCF_002795305.1 Aeromonas cavernicola | reverse complement strand
CCTCGCTGCCGCACAGGCAGCTTAGAAATTTTCGGTCTTGAAAGTCATTTCGTTCGGGAACCTCGCTGCCGCACAGGCAGCTTAGAAAGTAAGCAGTACGCCTGATGCGTGGGCCGTCCTCCTCGCTGCCGCACAGGCAGCTTAGAAAATATTGATCAGGACTCGGTGACGCCCTCGCTGCCGCACAGGCAGCTCAGTTTCGTGATTGTGTTGGATTGGGGTTAATAGAACGGCTAACCCTGAAAGGGGGACGGCTTTCAGGGTTAGCTAACTTATTCGTGGGGGGGGGGCTTAGCCTCGGGTTTTGCTGCGCTCGGGGAGGAGCACGTTGAGGATGATGGCGGTCAGCCCCCCTGTCGCCACCCCGTAAGATAAGACACTGCGGGCCAGCTCTGGTAGGTGTTGTAACACTTCGGGTACTTGCGCGACGCCAAGGCCCATGGCGAGTGACACGGCCAAGATCATCAGTGCGCGGCGATCAAGTTCTTCGCGGGCAATGATGCGTACCCCAGCGGCTGCAATGGTGCCGAACATCACGATAGTGGCTCCCCCTAGCACCGGTTCTGGGATCTGCTGCACTAGGGTGGCGACCGCAGGGAACAGCCCAAGCAGGGCCAACATGGCTGCAATAAAGAGACCGATATGGCGACTGGCGACCCCAGTGAGCTGGATCACGCCGTTGTTTTGGGCAAACGTAGACATCGGGAAGGTCGAGAACAGCGCCGCTAGCATCGAGTTTGCCCCATCTGCCAGTACCCCGCCTTTGATCCGCGCCATATAGATCGGGCCTGCTAACGGCTCACCCGAGATATCTGAGGTCGCCGTCATGTCGCCGATGGCCTCCAGTGCAGTGACGACAAAGATGATGGCCAGTGGCACAAAGAGCTGCCAGTCAAACCCAAGCCCATATTGCAGCGGCATGGGCACCATCACGAGCGGCCCTTCGAACGTTGGCACGCTGACTTTGCCAAGGAGTAGGGCAACCGCATAACCGACCAACATCGCCATCATGATCGCGGAGAGGCGCAGCCAAGGATTGCGGCTACGTTGCAGCAAGACGATCAGGCCCAGCACCAGTAAAGAGAGGAAAAGGTTACTGTGGCTGGCAAAGCTGCCATCCGCTAAGGCGCCATAGCCGCCCCCCATGCTGATCAGACCCACTTTGATCAGGGTCAGGCCAATCAAGAGTACGACGATGCCTGTGACCAGTGGGGTGATGACTCGTTTGACCAAGTGGAGAAAACGGCTCATCACCACGATGGTCAGGGCGGCGGCGAGCATGGTGCCAAAGAGCGTGCCCAGTAAATCCTCAGTGGGCATGGCAGCCTGCTTGAGCGCGAGGCCAGAGGCGATAATCGGGCCAAGAAAATTAAAGCTCGTCCCTTGTACCGAGAGTAACCCTGAGCCAAGAGGGCCAAAGCGACGGGTCTGGATAAACGAGGCGATACCTGACATCACCAATGACATTGAGACGATATAGCGGGTATCGGCGGCAGGTAGGCCGAGGGCATTGGCGATAATCAGAGGCGGGGTAATGATGGCAACAAACATGGCGAGCATATGTTGCAAAGCGGCGAACAAGGTCTGAGGCAGGGGGGGGATATCTTCTATGCCGTAAACCAATTCACTGTGTGCCCGTCGATGCGGCGTGGGCTCTGTGGTTGCTGCCTGTTCCATAAGTACCTCAATTGGGTGGGGGAGGGGGAAGAAAATTGGGCGCTATTGTAGTGATTGAAATGGTGCTGACCAGCGTTAATTATGCTGAATATGGTTTATTTCATGATGGGTTGAAACGTTTGCGGGTGGCGTTTATGATCCGTCGGTTTGTACCTAGGCCGCAGTAATAAGCCACTGTTAACCAGCGTTAATATGCCATAGAGATGGGGTTGATTGGGTCCTTTTTAGGCTGAGTGAGCACACTCAACCATGGCAAAAACAGCCAAGCATTCACCCTGATGCAACCCGCTATGGTTGCAAAATAAGTCGTTATTTGGTTTTCGGTTGTTGGTTGGCGCTGCCGGGAATAATCGCTTGGATATTAAGATAAGCCCGTTTTTCTATCGGTAACTTATCTTTAACTTCTTTTTTAGATATTCGCTTAAAATAACAAGCCGTAATGAGCTCACCGCTATCATAGTAATTCTGAGATTCAAAAAACTGCTGGCTCGTATTTCGATAAGTGCTCGATATGGCGCAGTTCTTTTCGGCTGCGGTGGTATTTGTTAACAGATTATCAAACACCAAAAAGTCAGTGACTGCAATTTGCTTGAGCGGGGCCTCATCAGTGAAGTTTTGCCAAAAATTAATCTGACCATTGTTCACCACATTGTTAAATACATAAGTCTTATTCATGAACATGCTCGGGCTATTATCGTATGGTCGAGCATTAAATGAAATGCTATTCAAATAATTGGCTGCAAATGTTAGCCCTTCAGCATTGCGAAATTTAAGGTGGCCAGAGGCATCTTTGGGCCATCCTGAAAAATAGTTCTGAATGACATTTACATCCTGGTACTGTTTAATATAAACGTTATGATCTCGGTTGAGGTCAAATGCCCCCGTTTGAGGATTATATAATTTAGATAATGTATTGCCAGAGAAATAATTTCCCTTAAATGTCACATTTTTTAGACCATCTGGGGCGACCCAGCCGGTAATAAAGTTGCCTTGATTGCCATCAATATTAATATCACCGTTGGTGACCATTTCTTGCAGTTTGGTAACTAAGGCTGTCGTTTTTTTATCAATATATCCGGTAGCGTTAGCGAATTCATTCGGTGAGCCGAGATAATTGCCTTGGATCAAGGTGTTGGTATTTTTATATGTTGTTAATCCTAAGCCAGGGTATGTCTCTCCCCTCATAAAGACATTACCAATCACCTCGTAGGGATAATGACTTATAAATAGTTGCCCACTGCGTTTTTTACTGTTAACGAGGGCATTGTAACGAATTTTATTGCCCCACTTACGGCCATAAAACTCTAGCGTGATATTGTCGAGAATTAAATTTTCTATTAATACGTTACTTACCTCATTGCTATAGGTAATGTCACCGATTAACACGCCTGATTCTGTATTGCTCTGCAGGTGGGTCTGACCCGTTGGTGAGCCGACGAGTGATGTTGATTTTTTGAGGTTAAGATCTTTGTTAATGATATAGCTACCACTCGGTAAATAGCTACCACTCGGTAAATAGATACCTACACCTAACAGGCTCGCTTTGGTTATCGCATCTTGCAGCACGTCTGAGATGTCATTGCCTGAGTCAGGTATAATGCCAAGGGTATTGGCGCAAATTATTTTATATTTATCTTCTATTACCGGCATAAGCTCGCCAGCACAGGTGTTGATAATATTGGCAAAGGCTAGGTTAGGGCTTAACAGAACGATAAAATATAGTTTCTTATTCATATGGTATCTCTCTGGGTTGATCGTCATATTAGTCGAAGCATGCGAATGATTGTTTAGCCGAACTCACCACAGAAAAATTCATGGGTGGCTGTAATAAAAATTAGAAAGGAAAAATATTTTTATTATTTGCTGGGTAATTAATATCACGCGCTAAGTTGATATTTCCGCGCATGTATCATTATTGCTAATCAGCAATGAGTGATATCTAGACCTATCATCACTCGGTCTTAGTGGCATGGTTATGCTACTGAGTGATTTATGAAGGAATATACAGGAGTGAGCGTAAAAGATGGGCAGCGCGTTTTTCCACAAGAAAGAGGAAGAATCCTACATTATTGATCATTTTTAAAATAATAAATGGGGGAGGCGGCGTGGCTAAGTGACGGGCTTGTGAGGCGGTTTGCGCCTTCGATCTCGTCATTTAGTCGGTAAATAGCGAGCTTGCGTCAGTTGCCTCGCTTGGCGTTGAGCGACCACGCTCTTCGCACCTATCCCGTGCGGCTAGTTGGCTAATCATGGGTTTGCTTTGGGCTCGAAAGCCTCACGTACTGCGCCGACGCTGCGGTTTCTCTGCGCGATGCCAGCTCACACTGGCTGTGCCCATCACGCCTACTGGGATCGGTGCTTAGTTCTAGAGGGCCACGGTGGTAATCATCCTTGTCGGCATCGGTGGTTGACTTTAAGCCGGTGTGGTAAGGGCTGATTCAGCTTATCTCCTGCACAATAATGCACCTGTTCACCATCTGGAGCTGTTGCCATGGGTGCTAATGTGGTTGTGCTGAATCAGGGATATGATCAGTCATTTGATGCCAAGGAACAGCAGGTTATTGAAACGCTAGCCAGTTATGAATCGCTGATAGTCTCTTTCTCGGGGCGATTGGAATCTTGCTACAACATCGATTTATGCCGTGCCAGCGGTGCCAAGATTAGTGCGATTACCCTAGATACCCCGACCCGCAGCCGCAGTGAGGTCGCTCGGGCCCGCCGTTACTGTCAGCGTTATGGTATTGCACACTGGATCATTAAAACCGATGAGATCATTTTTTGCGATCGTCTGCCCCAGCTGGTGGATGTTATCGATCCGGTACGCCGCATTTGTGACCATGTAGCCGAACGTCCGGAGTGGGCTAAGCAGCCGATTTTGATGCCAGCCTCGGCGGAGGAACGTGTCGACTACCTTGGCCGCTTTGGTTCCTCTCCTGCCAATACGCTGTGGCCGCTCGCCGATCACGGCTTTAGCCAGCGCGAACTGCGGTATGGTTTTAACAAGCGCCAGTTAGGGCGTTGGGGCAAGGGCGGTAATGGCTGTTTGAGCCACCGCTTTAGCAACCCTCGCCTCCTTAAGCAGCGTTATCTGCGCATGGTGGATCGGGCCGAGCAGCTATTGGCGGATATGGGGCTGGATGAAGCGCAGGTCTTTTTCCATAGCTTGTGTGATGGCGCAAAACGCCATGGTGGTAATGACATGACCTTAGCGAGAGTCCGTCTTCCTGCCCACCAGCGAGCGCGAGCGTTTGATCTGCAATCAGATATTTTGTCTGCTCTTAAGGGGATGGAATTTGATCTGGTCACCTTAGATATGGTGTCAGAAGAGCGCCACGACTTGGCTATTTGACTGGACTGAGGCTTGCTAGGGGCTCGCAAAGGGTCATAGGCAAGCCTCGGGCGGCTGTTTATACTGTCGCCCTTTTTGATGTAATCGAGCTACCTGCCATGACCTACTTACCGAGCCTGCTCCTTGGGCTGACCCTTGTTCCCGTAATGAGCCAAGCCGCTGAGCTTACCCAGCTGACCTTACCAAATGGTCGTTTGGTGCAACTCCATGATGATTTCACTTGGCAATATGTGGTCGTCAAACCTGCCGAGCAGATCAGCACCGAGGTAAAAACGGGGAATGGGGATGCTGCTGTCGTGCTCACCGCGCAGGCTAAAGCCGATCCTGATTTGTTGTCGCAGGCGGCCCGCGATGGTGTGCAGGTCAAGTTAGCTAATATGGCTGGTCATGAATCACTGACACTTACCTTCTTGGTCAGTAATAGCAGTAAGCGCAATGTGGTGGGGATCACGGGCTGGATCACCCTATTTAGCCCTGAGGGTGTGCAATTGCTGCGGCAAGAGGCGCGCTTTTGGGTAGCAGAAAACCGCTTGCCCGAGACCTATTTACGCCATGGGCAGCAACGCCCCTCGCTTGCGATAGTGGTGCCACGTCCTGCTGGACTTACGGGTAATCCCTTGGTGCGAGTCGAAATTGATGAGGTTCGCTTTCGTTAACCTCACACCATAGCAAGGTGTTACTGCGGTCATCCTCTGTCATATCTGGTTACATCTGTCATGGTTTGGTAACAGCTTGCTGCTCGGCAAGCTTCAAGCTTGCCCGCACAATGGCTCCATCTCGAACAACGAGTTGATAAATGGAGTCACTGTTATGAAAAAAGCTGCTGTATCGCTTCTGGTGTTAGCGGGTGCTGTCTCTACATCTGCCTTGGCGCAGGATGCCTTTAGTTACGCCAAAGGGGCGGCGACCTGGGCGCACACCCAATCTGATTACCTCAATGGCGCGTTCAGTAAAGACAATGCCGGTCGCCGTGACTTTGGTGGCTTGAGCGTCGATCTCTCCAAAAGTTTTGCCACGAATTTCTACGGTCGTGCTGGCTCCGAATATACCTCTCGTAGCAATGGCAACGACAGTATGTCCCTCTCCAGCGCAGGGGTTGGGGTATTTACTCCTTTAAGCACTGGACTCAATCTTTATGGTGAGACAGGCTTGATGGGCTATGACTTGGAGCGAGAGCTCGCTAATAACGTTAACAATCAAGGGTGGGATACTATCGCTCGTAAGCAAAGCGGTAGTCTGTATGGCGAGGTAGGTTTACGGTATGAGATCGGTGACGTTGAGCTCAGTACGGCCTATCGGTACGCCAACATGACTGACGAAATGCATGATTTCAAAGTGGGTGGTGCCTATAAGCTCAATCAAAACTGGGCGCTGACCGCCGATTACAGTTATCGCCACTGGGATCTGCAACAAGGTTCGATCTCTAGTTTAGGGGTGAAATACAGCTTCTAATTTTATCCTGTCGTGTCTGGGATGTTGCCCATGGTCAAGGCCATGGGCTTTTTGTTTTTTAGGTGATCTCGTCTCTCTCTTGTCGCGTATCAGTTGGCAATAGTTATACAACTTTCCTTTTTTTGTATAACTGCTATAACTGAATCACGGGTTATACAAGGAGCTAGATCATGTATAAGATTAAAGTAGGTATCAGCGCTTGCTTGTTAGGACAGGAAGTCCGCTTCGATGGGGGCCATAAACGCTCCAGCTTCTGCGACCGAGATCTCGGCGCCTATTTTGATTACCACCCAGTGTGTCCTGAGATGGCCATCGGGTTGGGAGCGCCGCGTGCTGCGATTCGGCTGGTTAAGCGTAACGGTGAGGTGCGCGCCGAGGCCAGTAATGGCAGTTTCGATGTGACCGAAAAATTGATCGCGTTTAGCGAGCAAAAAGCCCGGCAACTCGACTTTATCTCTGGCTATATCTTGTGCGCCAAATCCCCAAGTTGTGGCATGGAACGTGTCAAATTGTATGGCGCCAATAACGAAGGCAGTGCCAAAGAGGGGATTGGTCTGTTTGCCAAGGCGCTGATGGAGGCTAACCCGCTGTTGCCGGTCGAAGAAGATGGCCGCCTCAATGACCCCATCTTGCGGGAGAATTTTGTACTGCGGGTGTTCGCCTATCACGACTGGCAGCAGCTGTGTGCTGCGGGGCTAACTGCCGCCGCACTGATCCGCTTTCACTCCCGCTATAAATATCTGGTGCTCTCCCACGCCACCAGTCACTACCGCTCTCTTGGCAAGCGGCTAGCCAATGTGGGGAAGGCCAATCTGCAGGAGGTGGCCGACAGCTACATCAAAGAGCTGATGACCGCATTAACTCTGCGCGCCAACCGCCGTACCCACACCAATGTGCTGATGCACTTGCAAGGTTACTTCAAGCGGGTACTGACCCCTGATCAGAAACAAGAGCTGGCCGATACCATCGACAAGTACCGCACAGGGGTATTCCCGCTGTTGGTGCCGTTGACCTTGATCCGTCACTACTTACGCGAATACCCCAATCCCTATCTCGCCGAGCAGGTTTATCTCAATCCCCACCCAGATACGCTCAAACTGCGTTACGGGCTCTGATCGTTAGTCTTACTGCTCCCCCTTTAGTTGGGGGAGCGGTTGCGTCACGTTAAATGGATGTTGTTATGGTTGATTTAGTGCAAGCTGCCGCCCCCGCCCCCGATGAGGGCATCTATCCCATCCGCGAGGTTGCCCAGTTAACGGGGGTAAATGCGGTCACTCTGCGGGCGTGGCAGCGCCGTTATGGCTTGGTGCAGCCGGCTCGCACCGACAAAGGCCATCGGCTGTATAGCGAGCGAGATATTCGCCAAATTGGCGAAATCCTCAGTTGGCTAGAGCGCGGGGTCAGCATCGGTCAAGTGAAAGGGTTGTTAAGCGCGGCCCAGCCTGAGCAGTTCACCGATCACTGGCAGCAGACATTGGATCTGCTGTGCCAGTCGCTGCTGGCCTTCCAGCAGCGTAAAGCGGAGGCCCAGCTCAGCGATATGTTAGCCAGTTACCCATTTGAACTAGTGCGTCGGCGGGTACTGCAGCCGCTGGTAGCCCTCCTGCTGGGGTTATGGCGTGAGCGGCCTGATGGTGAGCTATTGCAGCAGGTGTGGTTGGCGTGGCTGCATGCCCACTTTTCGCGTCATCTTATTGAGCAGGAGAAAGGCGAGCCGGTAACATTGGCAAGCTGGGGTCAATTAGGGCCACTTGATCTGGTATGGTCGGCTTACGAGCTGATTTTGCAGGGGTATGAGGTGCAACTCGTCGGGTCCATCGAGCCACGTCAGTTGGCGCTGGTCTCAGGGCGAGTGGCGACCCCTTGTCTGATATTGCTGGGGGCAGGGCTAGGTAAGCAGGATGTTACCGCCAGCTTACCCGCAGGCTGTCAGCTCTTTGGGGAGCTGGGGCGGCTCTATGCTACCGAGTGGCTAACGGCACACGGCTGGCAAGCCGATCTCCCCATTGCACGCCCAACTCATGAGGCTGCTAGCCAGCCCAACCACGCCACTCGCGGGCAGGAGAAAAAATCATCATGAGGGTGATCTGGTTTCGACATGACTTGCGCTTGGCCGACAACCCAGCCTTGCGCGCTTGCTGTGGCCATCCGGGCAGCGATAACGAGCCGGTGACCGCTCTCTTTATTATCTCGCCCACCCAGTGGCGCCAGCACAAGATGGCCGCTATTCGTCAGCGTTTTATCTTGGCGCAGGTCGATGAGCTTGGCCGCAGCCTCGCTGCACTCGGCATCCCGCTTAAGTTACTGCGACTTGAGACCTTCGCCGAGGTGCCTGCTGCCCTGGCAACCCTTAGCGAGCAGCTCGGCATCACCCATCTTTATGCTAATCAAGCCATCGAGCTGGATGAACAGCGGCGTGACCACGCCGTCCATGCCAGCTTGCGCGATCTTGGAGTGAGCTGTCACTGGCTCAACGGCTGCTGTGTGTTGCCGCCAGGTCGTGTGCTGACGGGCTCTGGCGAGATGTTCAAGGTCTTTACGCCGTTCAGCCGTGCTTGGCTAAAGGCGCTTGATGAGGATGGTTTTGTCATTCACCGAGCGCCTGCTCCCCGTGCCGAGCCGCTCAGCTGGCAGCCGCTAGCGGATCGCGGCTGGGGTGATGATGCACTGGGTGAACTCAGCGCCGATCCCCGTTGGCCAGTCGGGGAGGCTACTGCCCAGCAACGACTGGATGACTTTTTAGCACAAGCGGTCCTCGATTATGGTGAGGCGCGCGATTTTCCGGCGCAAGCGGGCACTTCTATTTTGTCGCCCTATTTAGCGGCTGGGATCATCAGTCCACGCCAGTGCGTGGCTGCCCTGCAGCAGCGGCTGGGTTATCGCCCTCAGGCGAAGGCGCAGCCCGGTTTTGTCTGGCTCAATGAGCTCATCTGGCGCGAGTTTTATCGCCACTTACTGGTGTTGGTGCCGACCCTCTCGATGAATCGCCCGTTCAAACCTGAGACCGCAGCTTTACCCTGGAGCTGGGACCCCGATGCCTTCGCTGCTTGGTGCGCAGGGCGGACCGGTTATCCCATCGTGGATGCGGCCATGCGCTGCCTCAATGCCACGGGCTGGATGCATAATCGGCTACGGATGATAGTGGCGAGCTTTTTGACCAAGGATCTGCATATCCATTGGCGGCTGGGGGAGGATTACTTCATGAGCCAGCTGATCGATGGTGACTTAGCGGCCAACAATGGTGGCTGGCAGTGGGCGGCGGGCACCGGTGCCGATGCCGCCCCTTACTTTCGCGTGTTTAATCCCACCACTCAGGGACAACGCTTTGATCCAGAAGGAGAGTTTATTCGTACTTGGGTCACTGAACTGGCCGACACCCCGACCGCTTATCTGCATCAGCCCCATGATTGGCTGCGGCTTAAGGGGCGTCACGACTATCCGGCGCCCATGGTGGATCACGCCGTTGCTCGGGTGGCGGCCATCGAGATGTTTCGCGCGTTGGAGAAGTCCCATGAATGAACCGCTGGCCCGTTTTGTGAGCCTGTATCAGCAGCTGGACAAGCAGCAACTTCATCGCTTGGCTGAGGTGTATGCCGAGCAGGTGATATTTATTGATCCGGCCCATCGTATTGATGGGTTGACCGCGCTGGGTGACTATTTTGCGGCTCTCTATCAGCGCCTTGCTTACTGCCAGTTCGAGATCACCAGCCAGCAACAACAGGGGCAGCAAGCCTGGCTCAGTTGGGTGATGACCTTCTCTCACCCCCGCTTGGGGCAGGGTAAGCCGGTGTCGGTAGAGGGCGCCACTCAGCTTGCGTTTAATGAGGCAGGCAAGGTGGTACGACACCGCGACTACTTCGATTTGGGCGCCATGCTCTACGAGCAGTTACCGCTGCTGGGACCTGTGGTACGAACCATCAAGGGGAGATTAGGCGCATGAGCAAACGGGTCTTGATCACCGGGGCAACGTCCGGTATTGGCCGCCAGCTGGCGCTGGATTACCAGCGTGCCGGCTGGCAGGTGTGGGGATGTGGCCGTGATGCCACACGGCTAGGTGAGTTAGCCGAGCAGGGGATCACTCCTTTGTCGTTCGATGCCCGTGACCGCGCGGCACTGGCGGCAACGGCGGCGAATGTGCCAGACCTTGATCTGCTGATCCTCAATGCGGGTCACTGCGAGTACATGGATCTGGCGCAAGGTTTTGATGGTGAGCTATTCGCGCGGGTGATTGAGACCAACCTGATCGCCACCGGCCATGTGCTGGCGGCCTTCTTACCACGACTGACGGCAGGTGCACGGCTCGCCATCGTCAGTTCGTCAGTGACTTGGCTGCCCTTGTCAAGGGCTGAGGCTTATGGCGCATCAAAAGCGGCATTAGACTATCTGACCGAGACCTTACGGCTTGATTTACAAGCAAAAGGGATCGGCGTGACCCTGATCCGCCCCGGCTTTGTCCAGACCCCACTCACGGCCAAAAATGATTTTCCCATGCCTTGTTTGGTTTCGGTGGAGGCGGCCTCATCGACCATCATGGCTGGGTTGGCCGCAGGCCATCATCATATTCACTTTCCGCGCCGCTTTATTTGGTTGCTACGTCTGCTGGGGGGCCTGCCAGTTGGGATCTGGCTTCGCCTTAGCAGCCTGTTTGTTTCGAAAGGACGCCCTTGATGAAGAAGAAAATTGCCATCGTTGGTTCCGGAATATCTGGGCTAACCGCAGGTTTTTTACTGCATAAACAGCACGATATCACCCTGTTTGAAGCAGCACCGACCTTGGGTGGGCACACCGCTACGGTCGATGTGAATATGGCGGGGCGCGAGTATGCCATTGATACCGGATTCATCGTGTTTAACGATCGGACCTATCCCAATTTCCTAGCCTTGTTAGCGCGGGCCGGTGTGGCGCGGCAACCAGCCGAGATGAGTTTCTCGGTAAAAAGCCCAGCAGGACTGGAGTACAACGGTCACAATCTCGACACCTTATTTGCTCAGCGCCGTAATTTACTGAGCCTGCGTTTTTATCGCTTTGTGGCGGAGATCCTGCGGTTTAATCGGGCATCGAGAAGCTGGTTGGCGGGTAACTATCGCCAAGTGGACAATCCGGCTCTCACCTTAGGGGATTTCTTATTAGCGGGTAATTTTAGCGACTACTTTGCTCGTCACTACATCTTGCCGATGGGGGCGGCTATCTGGTCATCCACCTTGGCCGATATGCGTGCTTTTCCGCTCGGTTTCTTCCTGCGTTTCTTTGCCAACCATGGGTTGCTTGAGGTGGCCAATCGCCCTCAGTGGTACGTCATTCCCGGTGGTTCACGAGAATACATCGGACCACTGACGAGCAGTTGGCATCAGCAGATCCGGCTGAGCTGTCCAGTGCAGGGGGTGCGCCGAGTGGCTGATGGGGTGTTAGTTCAAAGTCAGTATGGGGATGAGGCGTTTGATGAGGTGATCTTTGCCTGCCACAGCGATCAAGCTCTCGCCTTACTACGCGATGGCAGTGATCGGGAACGCACTATTCTCGGTAACATGGCGTATCAGGCTAATGATGTCTGGCTGCATACCGATCTGACCTGTTTGCCTACCCGGCAAAAAGCGTGGGCTAGCTGGAACTATCAACTGAGCGATGATGATGGTGCGCGGCCGCTGGTGAGCTACAACATGAACATCTTGCAAGGGCTGAATTCACCAGAGCCCTTCTGTGTCAGCCTTAATCCGCAAGGTCGAGTGGATGAGAGTAAAGTGCTACGGCGCTTTGTGTACCATCATCCGGTTTTTAATCAAGCCTCTATCGAAGCACAGCTGCAACGCTCAGAGATCTGTGGGGTCAACCACACCCATTTCTGTGGTGCCTATTGGTATAACGGTTTTCATGAAGATGGGGTGCGCAGTGCCCTCGATGTGGCCAAGCGCTTTGGGGCTGAGCTATGAACGACGCCGCAGGAGCGGTCGTCGAGATGACCAGTATGAGTGAGCTAAACAGTGCGATCTGGCAAGGATCGGTGCGGCATCGCCGTTTTGCCCCGCGCGCTCACGCCTTCTCTTACCGGCTGTTTATGTTAGGGCTAGACCTTGATGAGTTGGCGCAGCTCGATCAAGGGCGCTGGTTTGGGGTTGAGCGGGCAGGGCTACTCTCTTTTCACCGTGCGGACTATTTACGAGGCAGCGAAGGCAGCCTCAAACAGGCGGTATGGAACAAAGTCACCGAGCTTGGGGGGGCTGCTGAGCCTGCTGGCAAGGTACTGTTGCTGGGCAATGTGCGCTGTCTCGGGTTCTATTTCAGTCCTGTTAATTTCTATTTCTGCTATCAGCAGGGGGAGGCCCGCTATCTAGTGGCCGAGGTGTCCAACACCCCATGGAACGAACGCCACTATTACCTATTAGATCTGGCGGCATTGACCCCCCACGATAAGGATTTTCACGTCTCGCCATTTATGGGGCTGGCGATGCGCTACCACTGGCGGATCCGGCCCCCCGAGGAGGAGACCTTGATCCATATCGAGAGTCACCCCGTCTCTGGTGAACCCAAGCTGTTTGATGCCACCCTCACTCTGCGCCGTGAGCCGCTGTCGCGCCAAGGGGTGGCCAGTGCGCTGGTGAAATGGCCTTGGATGACTCTTAAGGTACTGTTTGGGATATACTGGCAAGCCTTACGCTTATTCATCAAACGAACCCCAATCTTTCGTCATCCGGAGACTCATTGATGTTGCAGTTGCAATGCTTACTCTCCGTCTTTTACTTCTGCCATCCGGAGACCCACTAATGGAACTGGTGCAATCTTCTGTTTCTGCTTCGTTACTCGACAAAGGTTCTAAACAGCTGCTGCTTAATTTACTCAGCCACCTCTCTCATGGTCAGTTGCTTATCCGGGAAGGGGATGAGTGTTTTACCTTTGGAGTGAGTGGCGATGAGCTGGTGGCCGAGGTGGTGGTGCAAGACCCCGCCTTCTACCGTCGTTTACTGCAAGGTGGCAGCATTGCCGCTGGAGAGACCTGGGTGGAAGGAATGTGGAGTAGCCCCGACTTAGTGGCGCTGGTGCGGCTGCTAGCCCGTAATATGACCTTGCTCGATAAGTTGGAGCGACGCCTCGGTTGGCTCACGTTTCCCTTCAATAAGGTGCGTCATTGGCTCAATCGCAATACCTTGACCGGTTCGCGCGCCAATATCGCGGCACATTATGACCTTGGCAATTCCCTGTATCAGGGGTTTCTCGACAGTCACATGCAGTATTCGAGCGCCATTTATCCTGAGGCCGACGCCACCTTGGAAGAGGGGCAGCAGGCTAAGCTGCGTACTATCTGTGAGCGGCTCGAATTGGGTCCGCAAGACCATCTGTTGGAGATCGGTACTGGCTGGGGAGGGTTGGCCGTCTATGCCGCTCGCCACTATGGCTGCCGAGTGACCACCACTACCATCTCCCAAGCTCAACATAATTATGCTAAAGCTTGGATCGCCCGTGAGGGGCTAGATGATCGGATTACGCTGTTGCTGGAGGATTATCGCAATCTCACAGGCACTTACGACAAGCTGGTCTCCATTGAAATGATTGAAGCGGTGGGCCATGCCTTCTTGCCAGATTATTTTCGTCAGTTATCGCGCCTGCTTAACCCAGATGGCCGTCTGCTTATCCAAGCAATTACTATCGCCGATCAGCGCCATGCCCAGTATCTGCGAAGTGTTGATTTCATCCAGCGCTACATCTTTCCTGGTGGTTGCTTGCCAAGTGTTTCCCAGATGGCGGGCCTGCTTGCCCGTGAAACGGATATGCAGCTGGTACGCCTGCATGATCATGGCCATCACTATGCGCGTACGCTTGGTCACTGGTGTGAGCGCTTTTTGGCGCTGGCTCCCGACCTGCCCAAGCTTGGTTACAGCCAAGACTTTATTCGGCTATGGCACTTTTATTTTGCCTACTGTGAAGGGGGGTTTTGGGAGCGGGCGATCAGTTTGGTCCAGTTAGAAGCTGCGAAGCCCGGGCCCGCAGGTTGGTCTGGGGATTTGCCTGTAAGCGGTCTCTGATCATGTGGCAATGGGCTCATTTGCTGGGGTTTAACCTGTATTGGTTGCTCGCAGTGAAATGGCAGCAGCCGGGCCCACTGTTGGTGCTGCTGCTGGCCCATTTTCTTTTTTCTCCTAGCCGTCAGCGGGATTGGCGGCTCCTCGCTATTGCGGTTGCTGGTGGTCTGTTGGATCTGTCGCTCTGGCAACTGGGTCTGTTTCACTTTACGGCCGGTTTTCCACTCTGGTTGATGCTGCTGTGGATTGGGTTTGCCCTGACCCTTGCTCATGGGATGCGCTGGTTGCTGCCCATGTCACGCTGGCAGCAGGCTCTCGTTGGGGCGGTAGGGGGCACGATGTCCTATCTCGCCGGCGCAGCCATGGGGGCGGTGCAGTTACCTTGGGGGACGGCCAATAGTGCTCTACTGCTGGCCGTGATCTGGAGTGGGTGGTTGCCCGTATTGCTATGGGCAATGGTCAAACTGGAGGGGGAGCGAGCATGAATCGTTTTTCGACCGAAACTCTGCTTTTTTCCAAGTGGACGAAAGAGAACCCACTCCAGCTGACTGAGCGTTGCTATCTGGTGGTGGCTTGCCAGCGTAATGCGCAAGGGGAGCTGGTGCAGGTAGTGATGCAGGACATCAATACCTTAGAAGAACAAGAGGTGGATTGGCATGAATTGGAAGACCCTCAGCACTGGTATATGGGGTGGCATTAAGCTGTGGTTGGTGCTGTTAGCCCTGCCGGTGATGGCGGCAGCCCCTTGGCCGCAGCTGCAACCTGTTGGGCAGGGGGAGATGCAGTGGCTCTGGTTCAAGCTCTATGATGCTGCTTTCTACAGTGAGACGGGCCGTTATCAGCATGGTCAATATCCACAAGCAATCAGTCTCACCTATGCCAGAGCCATCGATAAAAGCGATCTGCTCAGTGCGACCGAGCAAGAGTGGCAACGTCTTGGCATGGGTACCCAAACACAGCACCAGCAGTGGCTTGGCCAACTGGCGGCCATCTGGCCTGATGTGGCCGCGGGCGACACCCTCCGTTTTTATGTTGATAAAGCGGGAGCTGGCCACTTTTGGTGGCAAGACAAGCCCCTTGGCACTGTTGCCGACCCCCAATTTTCAGCGGCATTTCTCGCTATTTGGCTCTCTGAAAATAGCCGAGATCCCGACCTGACTCGCCGCTTACGCGGTCAACCTTGATAACGGAGTGTTCGATGTCTTTTTTCCATACTTACCGATGGTTATGGTTACTGCCGCTCGTGTGGTTAACGGGTTGTGGGGTGAGCCTCAATGATTATCGCGAACAGGGGCCTAATTGGGATCTAGCTCGTTTTTTCAGTGGCAACTTAGTGGCTCATGGGTTGGTAACAGATCGCAGTGGCGAGGTCACCAGCCGCTTCCGGGTTGAGATGCAAGGTCGCTGGCAAGAGGGCAAAGGTGAGTTGTTTGAGCAGTTTTATTTTGACGATGGTCGCCAGCAAACGCGTACCTGGTATCTCAAGAAGGGCGCTGATGGCCACTGGCGTGGCACCGCCTCGGATGTCGTCGGGGAGGCCGTGGGCAAATCGGCAGGATTTGCGCTCAACTGGCGCTATCAGCTCGATCTCGCCTTACCTGATGGTGAGGTGGTCCGCGTTAATTTCGATGATTGGATGTATCTGCTCGATGAAAATAGACTGATCAACCGAGCCCAAATCAGTAAGTTTGGGATTCACCTTGGCGAGGTGATCCTATATATCGAACGTCAGTGATCCGCTGCGAAGAGCCTGAAAGATACCGCTGTGTAGCCTGATGAGTTGGTTAAGCTTTTGATAAATTGTGGTGGATACTTGCAAGCTGGTTATGACGGCTCGCTTAACATGCTAGGGGACTGTACTTTTCTACCATGACAGAGCCATCTTGATCGCGGTGGGCCATTCATCATTCAGATAGCGATCATTCATTGCCAATAAAAAAACCGAGCGACTTAGGTGCTCGGTTTTGTTTTTCTGTATAGAAAGCGTGTGGCAGGTTTATCGCCAGTGGGATCAGATTTCAATCCGGCGCGCTTGCCAGAATTTGCCACGCCAATATTGGCTATCCAGTTTTGAGCGAGTGACGCCCACGCGGGTAGAGGCATGAATAAATTCACCGTTACCGACATAGATCCCAACATGATTGAGGCGCCGGTTAATTTTAAAGAACACCAGATCGCCTTCTACAAGATCTTGCTTAGAAATACGGGTACCTTCATGAACTTGTGAACGGGTATCGCGAGGGAGTTCAATGCCGACCGCATTACGAAACACTTCCCGCGCAAAAGCGGAACAATCTATGCCGCGTTGGCTGCTACCACCCATCCGATATGGGACACCACGCCATTCTTTGTAGACGGTGAGAATTTCATTCACATCAGGGGTTTGCGAGGGTTCTGGTTCAATAACAGGTTCCATCATGGAAACCTCGATCTTACTCGCAACCTCGGGTTGGGGGGCAGAAGCACAACCGACCAATCCGAGCGCGACCAGCAGTATCAGGTGGCGCAATCCTTTATCCCCGCAAGATAGTAAATTTGTTAAAATACGGCCCCTTAGGGCAATTTATAAGGCAACAGCACTCGACTATATCTAAGAATTCTATCGAGGCAAGTGAAAATCTATATCGAGCTCACATTTTTGCCAATAAATGCATCTAATTTGATGATTAATGTGATGTTGCACAAAAAAACTACGCATATATCCCCGTCAATAAGCGCTATCAGCAAGGCAGAGTCGTTTTTTATTTCCGCCCTTTTTGTTAAGTGAACGTTATGAGCATGACAGAGGTATTTTTGTTAAAGCCAGCCAGCATGTGCGCGGCTGCGTTGGCTCAGCTAGCCACCATGCTAACGGCTGATGAGTATCATCAATGGCAAACGAGAGGTCATGACAGACGTCGTCTGGAGTATCTGGTGAGCCGTGGCGTGTTACGTCATTTGCTAGCTGTTCGTTTGAATCAGCCTGCTAACCGTTTCCTGTTTTGTGCAGGTGAGCACGGTAAGCCGGCGCTCAGTAGCGGTCATTGGCATTTTAACCTCAGTCACAGTGGTGACTGGTTGGTGTTTGCTTTATGCCAGCACCACGGAGTAGGTGTTGACCTAGAGTTAGGCGGTCGGCGTTATTCGTGCCTTGCTTTGGCTCGTCGTTTTTTTACCGCGAGCGAATATGAGTGGTTATCTCAGGTGCCAATAGATGAACAAGAGCGTGCTTTTTATCGTCTTTGGTCACGTAAAGAAGCGGTATTAAAAGCCCATGGTGGCGGTATTTCTGCTGGCTTAGACAAGGTGTGCTTCATGCCGGAGAAGGCGTGGCAGCTAGATAATCAGCTTGATGCCATATCCTATTATGTACAGGACTGGCCATTCGCCAGTGGGTGGCTCTGTCTAGCGTCGATGGCGCCTAGCGTGTCCATGTACCATATAGATTGCAACTTGAATTCTTATTCTATTGACCCCATGTTAATTCATACATTATTTGAAGAGTCCAACTCATGATCGTCGATATTAATCCCCAAAACTTTCACGCTGAGCTGATCGATGCTTCCATGAGCAAGCCGATCGTCCTCTATTTCTACGTTCCGCAACTGCCTGAGTGCCAAGTCATGACGCCGCAGGTCGAAGCCTTAGTGGGGCCCGCTAATGCCCAGGTCACGTTGGCAAAAATAGATATGAATGATCCTCAGTTACAGCCATTGGCAGGGCAACTGGGTCTGCGAGCGTTGCCTGCTCTGGTCATGTTTCACCAAGGACGTCCTGATGAACAGGGGATGATTGAAGGTCCACAAGATGAGGCTACGCTGCGCGACTATTTTGCTGCGTTTATCCCTAAAGAAGAAGATGAGTTACTGGCCCGAGGGAAACAGGCGCTCATTGATGAGCAGCCTAGTCTGGCGTATAGCGATTTTGTTAAAGCTCATCAACTAGCTCCATCACGTCACGATATCTCCCTGTGGCTAATACAGGCAGCACTGGACCTCAATTTATTGGATGAAGCTAAGAGCTATCTTGATCAGATACCCATGGTTGCTCAAGATAGCCATTACCAAGCGTTAAGTGCTCGTATCGCGTTAGCATTACAAGCGGCAGACAGCCCCGAATTACGGGCTTTAGAGTCACGATATGCCCAGCATCCGCATGATTTTTTGTTGGCGCAAGAACTGGCTGTGCAATATAGCCAAGCGGGCCGTCAAGAAGAGGCATTAGAGGTGTTACTGCTCATTCTTAAGCAGGACTTGGCATTTGGCGATGCACGGAAAATTTACCTCGACATACTGGCAACTATGGGAGCAGTACCTGCCGCTCAACGTTACCGAGGAAAACTCTATAGCTTGCTTTATTAAGCAGAGTGATGGGTGATTATGGGGGTGAAGGCTGCCTAGATGAGGCTGAATGAGGTAAAATCGCTGGATAAGAGGCAAAAAAAATGGCGCATAATAGCGCCATTTTTTTGCATGGATTACTTCTTGTAAGAAGTAGCCATGTTGTCGATGCGCTGGTTAGCACGCATAGCTTCTTGCTTGGCTTCGGCAACATCAGCAGCGATCTTGGACTGATCAGCACGAACTGCGCTAACATCTTGAGCCAGCTGGTCAACTTTGTTAGACAGATTCTGAACGGAAGTTTCCAGTTCGCTGGTGTTTGCACAACCGCCCAGCAGCGCGGACAGACCAACAACACCTACCAACAACATTTTTTTCATTTTTAAAGCTCCCTTGAACTCGCCAGACGTTTAGCAAGCGGCGTGATTATGGCACAAAAAAATCATACTTTGCATAGCCCCCACCACAGATAAATGCGTTAAAACGCTCATTTTTTCCTTGATTGAACATTTTTTATGCTAACTCGGTCGAAAATGAGCTCTGTATGGTGGAAGCACGGACAGAGGTTAACCAAATTTCATGGCTATTACAATTTTGTATGGACTACAGGCCATTTTCCCTGACAAAAATTGGCAATATTACATTCGGTGTCTTATGCGCTGATTGTTAATTAAGGCGCCTCCTCGACACTTTTTTAACGCAGATCGTTGTGTCTTATCATCCCCATCCTGCTCGCGAATACACTCAAGCCAGTGTGCTTTTTTGGTGAACTACCTATCACTTCATTAATTTTCTCATCAGCCAGCACAAGCAAAGGTTTCGTCGTGCCGTAGTGGAGACGTGCTGTTCGACGTTAAGCCGCCCATGTCATTAGTCATGTTGCAATTGCCACCTTGGTTCTGGGTAGAGCTCGAAATCCGCAGCGTACTGTGTACGCTGCGACTTCGCGACCACATTGACCGCGCTAATGACCCTGACAGGAGCTGCTGCTGAGTAACGAGAGTGATTTAGCTGTGATGGGTTTAATTTGTTTATAGCCGTAATTTGTTTATGGCATAGTGCGCAAAAATGTGGCGCCTGGTTAGTGCCGGGGGCTCGGATAACAAACGGAAAAGATAAGAATGGAAAAGAAAATATTGCTAACGGATTGCCCTGATGCCAAGGGTCTGATCGCAAAAATTACCAATATTTGTTACAAGCACCAGCTCAATATCATCAAAAATGACGAGTTTGTAGATCATGAGAATGGCCGTTTTTTTATGCGTACCGAGCTGGAAGGGCGTTTTAACGACGAAACCTTGTTAGCCGATCTTGATGATGCGTTGCCTCATGGCGCACAACGGCGGCTAGTCAAAGCAGGCAAGAAACGGATCGTGATTCTGGTCACCAAGGAGACTCACTGTCTTGGTGATATATTGATGAAAAATTATGCCGGTGCATTAGACATGGACATTGTGGCGGTGATCGGGAACTACGATGCCCTCGCAGAGCTGACCGGTAAGTTTAATATTCCATTTCATACCGTTAGCCACGATGATCTGAGCCGCACCGAGCATGAAGAGCAGGTTCGCGCCATTATTGATCGCTATGAGCCTGACTATGTGATCTTGGCCAAGTACATGCGGGTGCTGACCCCGAGCTTCGTCGAGGCCTATCCGCGTAAAATCCTCAACATCCACCACTCCTTCCTGCCCGCCTTCATCGGTGCCCGCCCTTATCGTCAAGCGTTTGATCGGGGGGTCAAATTGATTGGTGCGACCGCGCACTTTGTGACTGATGACCTAGATGAGGGGCCCATCGTTGAGCAGGATGTGATCCATGTTGGTCATACCTTTAGTGCAGAGGAGATGGCGAAAGCGGGACGTGACGTAGAAAAATCGGTACTAAGCCGAGCGTTAGAGCTGGTGCTCAATGAGCGGGTTTTTGTCTACGGTAATAAGACCGTAGTTTTCAAATAAGTGGTCTGCACATAACGGCGTGAGCGGTGATAGGCAACAAAAAGGCTCTTTAAGAGCCTTTTTGTTATTCATTCCTCAGAGCGGGAGATCATTCACCGTGATGGCGCCCTTCGCCAACTCTAGCTGAGCGCTGAGCTGCTGCGAGTCTGTTTTCAAATAACCTTGGTGTGCCCACGCTTCTATCAGAGGGTTCAGCTGTGGCACGGCACTGCCCAATTGACGGCTCAGGTTTGCGCGAAGTGTGCCGCTCAACGCTTGCATCCCTTGGCCTGGGCTAAACAGCTGTTCGAGCGTCGTTGAGGCCAAGGTTGCTTCCCCTGAGAGGGTGATAGGTTCGCCATTGAGCTTGCTACTGAGCTCGGTGAGTTCCAGGCTTACTCCTCGTCTGAGTAGTGTATCGAGAGCCTGCTGAGCCGCTTCATCCTCTATTCCGCTGCCATTTGCCGCCTGAAGCTGTTGATACCCTTCTATATCAAGCCCGTTTAAACGTAACGCCAGCTTATTGTCGGTCGCAGTTAAGGCATCGCTCTCGTTCTCTAACGCCAGCTTGGTGATGTTGACTTGATAGCGACTAGAGAGTGTCTGGGCGTCGTCACCCGTTACTGCGGTTGCACTGGTGAGACCTTGCAGAGTCCACTTGGTATTGTCTGGTAGCTGTACTGTGAGTGCCGCCAAGCTCATCTCACTTTGCGGTGAGAGCCACAGGCCACTTATATCGGCCAAGTCGGCGCTGCCTGTTAGATCTGCAACCTCTACATCCAGTCCGTTGAGGGTGTCGCGGAGTGTCATCCCTTGCCATGCCAGAGTCAGGCGGGCATCGCCCCCGAGATCGCCACGATATTCACCATGAATGGGGAGAAAGCGAAACTCGTTAGCCGCTTGTTTGAGCGTGAACTCGTTTGCCCAAAAACGGCCACTGCTACTTTGGCTCCAGAGGCTACTGACGGACTCAAGGCCTAGCTGCCACTGCGTCATGCCTAGGGTGCTAAACATGTCGGCCAGTGAGCCTTGTTGGGTATCTAATCGCAGGTGACTTTTGACATAGAGTGGAAAAATCTGATGGGTAACGACAAACCTGAGTGTTAGAGGCTGGCGAGTGTCCAGCTCACTACTCAGTACTGCCATTTTTTCGGGGGAGACGGTCAACTGTAAAACGCCATCTCGAGCAAACAGATTATGCTTGTTCGGCAGCCAATTCAGTTCAATCCCATCATTTTGATTGACCTTGGCGATCTGCTCTTCCATGGTTTGATCAACATGGCTGCCGGTGTACCAACAAGCGGCCAAACTGCTTCCTACCAGTGCGACGCCGATGGTCAAGGCCGCTATTTTTTTCATATAGGATGTCTCTTTTGGGGATTGTGTGCCTTGCACAATGGAGTTAACGAGAGGTGTATCCTGCCATGTTCTGCTTGCTTGGACTACAGCAAGGGACTGAATAGATAGAAGATATTTTCCATTACCCGTTTATGCCATGGGCGTGCTTGCCAATGTTTAAGGGTCATTTGAGAGGCTTCGGTGATATAACCTTGCACTAACTGATTTACCTGAACCACAAACGTTGGATTATCTACCAGCAGCGTCACTTCAAAGTTGAGCCAGAGACTCCGTCGATCTAGGTTCACCGTCCCCACCAAGGCAAAATCGTCATCCACCAACACACTCTTGGTGTGCAGCAAACCAGCATCATAGCGATAGATTTCGACTCCCGCTGCCAACAGCTCTTCCATGAAGGCGTTACAGGCATAGTTAGCCATGATCGAGTCATTACGTGCGGGTAAGACCAATTGTACTTTGACTCCCCTTGCAGCGGCTGAGCTTAAGGCCGCAGCCAAGGGATCATCGGGGACAAAGTAGGGCGTGGTGAGGACCAGATGGCTGCGTGCTTGGTAGATGGCCAGTAGCAAGCTTTGCTGAATGCAATCCCCGCCAACGAAAGGGCCCGAGGGGATGAGCTGGGCGCGGTAGTTAGTGTGCTGCCACACTTCGGGCTCATGCTGCAAGCTATCGAGCAGGCGCTCGCCAGTCTCCATTTCCCAATCCCAGACGAAGATCGACCACATCAGTGGCACGATAGGGCCTTGGACTCGGATCATGATGTCTACCCACTGGCCGACCCCTGCATCTTGTTTGAAGAAGCGCGGGTCAACCATGTTCATCGAGCCGGTATAACCCACTCTATCGTCGATCACGACCAGCTTACGATGCATTCGTAGATCTTGACGTTGGAACGGTATGCGCCAAGCTCCAACCGGTAATACCTCGACCAGTTTCACGCCCGCTTTACGTAGACGGTTGGGCCAGTGAGAACGAAAAAACGCTTTGCTTCCTACCGAATCGAGCAACAAACGACAATCTACGCCGCGTTGCGCCACCTCTGTCAAGGCATCACATACAGCATCCGCATCCCCGCCGGGGTGCCAGATATAAAACTCCAAATAACAAGAGTGGGTAGAGTTGCGAATATCTTGCGCAATTTCGCGCAAGATCACATCTGGTTTGCTGAGCAACGCCATCCGGTTACCGGAGAGCATTGGCATCGCCAATCGCCCTTGGATCAGGTCATGCAGGGGCTTGGCTTTGGCACCGACGTCACAGCAGTGTTGAGGAAATAGCCGAGCCAGCTGCCTTATCCAAATTGCGTAGGGACGATACATAGCCTGAGCCCGTTCAGCACGGCGACGGCCGAGCCGGATCTCACCAAACAGAATATAGAAACCGACCCCCGCAAACGGAATGGTGTAAATCAGAGTGAGCCAAGCCAGTGATACTCCAATAGGGCGGCGTTTCATCACGACCCGAAATGATACGCCCGCCACGATCACGGTGTGAAAAAGCAGCAGTAACCACCCTAAAAAACGGGAAAACAGTAACTGAAGGTCAGACTCCAAACCGCTTAACAACGGCGACTCCTTTTTATTGGCTAACAACGGGATGAGCAGATCCCATCTGGCCGGAATGGTATGCTATACGGCCCATCCATTCTATCAGGTCACGTGCATGGTCCTGCAATCTATGCTGCTGAGCCTCGCCATGTTAGGGCAAGGTTCATATGACATTAATGAACAACAGATCAATCAGTATCTGCAATCTCAGGTGCAAGTGGATAAACAGTTGGAACTGCCTGGCATCATCAAAGCGCGGGTGAGGTTGGAGCAAAGTGATGTACAGATTGGTCGCCAGCAGCCAGATACTGCCCGTGTCTATGGCAAAGGCAAGTTAAACATTGCGCTGCCAGACAATACCGAATACGACGCCCGTTTGCAGATGGTCTATGAGGCTAAGCCGCGTTACGACAAGGCACAAAGCGCCCTGTTTCTCGATAACATGAAGTTAATCGAGTACAAGTTAGAGCCCCAAGCTGCCGAGCAAAAATTTGGCTTTATGCTCGGTATGTTGTTGCAAAGTATAGAGAAACGGCTAGGAAATAAGCCGGTTTACCAGCTTAACGATAATGATCCACAGCAAGCTTGGTTGAAAGACAATCTGCTGGGGTTGGAGTTATCACCGGGCAAGATCCACTTGCTGACCAAATAACCGCAGCAGTTCAATGCTGAGTCAATGAGGGGGTATCTAAGATCAGTAGCTCGATCTGATACCCCTGCTGGCATTGCTGATCATAAAAAGAGAACAGTGGGCCACTCAGTTGTTGTAGTGGCAGGTCAGCAAAACCGGCGTGGAGGTAGAATGGCTTCTCGAATGGCAACACTTGGCAGACAACCGGTTTGCCTGCTAACCCTCGGCAGGCGTGTTTGAGCAACTGTGACCCTACACCGAGTGACTGGTAGTGAGGCAGGAGCTGAAATCCGCATAGGTGATAGAACCCTTCTTCATCTTGCAACCGCACCGCACCGACTAGCCAGTGCGCATCACGCACGATAAAGATCCGTTCAGCAACGCTAGGCTCATAATGGGCGAAGGTGGTTTCGTAATAGTCTTGGATGAGCGAGAGATCCGTATCACGGTACTCTTCGAAGCTAAGCTCCATGACGACCTGCTTATCGTGGGTTCATATGCTGCATTGCCATACCGCGAGCCCGTCAACAACGAGTGGGGTGAGCAAAAATGAGCCAGCAAGATATCATTTCAGTCTATCTAAAAGCGAATAGTTCCTCTGTTATCTCGGCGGTGGTTGATGAAGACTGAGCGACGACCGCATAGGCCTGTCATGGGTGATCGTTGATATTGCAGAGTGGGGGCTGGGCCATGTCAGCATTAGCAAACCGGATCACAGGCTGCGCGCGTGTTTTCAGCATGGCATGAGGCGGCACCTTGTCCTTAAGAGGCACGGGTGTTTTACTCAATTTAATCAGCCCTTGCAGGAGCAAGCGATTGAAAGCATGGATGCTAGTCACTTATTGGTCTTGGCTGCCTCTGATCTGTAGTGGGCAGACCGTGCCACCGGCTGAGGTGGTGATCTTGGCGGCGCAGAGCGCAGCGTCTGCCACGATTGCATCGGATGAGCGGGCGATCTCTTCTGCCCAGCTGGCTGAGCCTAATCAGGTTCAGGTTTACAAATCGGTACAAAAAAACGGTGTAGTTAGCTACTCCGATATGGCTCCTGCTCAGGGGCATTACGAGCTGCTGCTATTTAATGACTGTTTTGCTTGCCAGCCAACCTCGGATGTCAATTGGCAAACTACCGGGCTGTTCCTCTATGACTATGCCAGCACCATCAAGGCTGCCGCACGCACCTATCAAGTAGAACCCGCATTGATCCGCGCGCTGATCCATGCCGAGTCAGCATTTAATCCCGTTGCGGTGTCACATAAAGGGGCGATGGGGCTGACCCAGTTAATGCCGGCGACGGCGCGAGAGTTGGGGGTCGGTAATGCGTTATTGGCCGAGCAGAATATCTTTGGTGGTGTGAAATACTTAGCCGGTCTGCTCAAGCAATACGACGGGAACGTTGTCCTTGCCAGCGCTGCTTACAATGCTGGCGCTGGCGCGGTAGAAAAATATGGCGGAGTGCCCCCCTATGCGGAGACGCGTGCTTATGTTGAGCGCATTCAACTGTTGCACCAACGCTATAAAGAGATGTTGGCTGCGAAGGGGTTATAGCCGCAGGGGATGAATTAGCCTTGGTGCTGGGAGTAGGTAAATGGGACTTGGTAAAAATGAAGGCGCCGTAGGCGCCTTCATATCAGATGGCTTGCGAGCCGCAAGCTGTTCCATGGTCACTTAGTTAACGCGACGCTTGAACTCACCGGTACGGGTGTCGATCTCGATCTTGTCACCGATCTCAACGAAAGCAGCAACAGCCAGTTCATAAGTCGTGCCTTTGAGGCGGGCAGGCTTGGTCACTTTACCAGAGGTATCGCCACGGGCAGCAGGCTCGGTGTACTCCACTTCACGCACGATGGTGGTTGGCAGTTCTACGGAGATCGCTTTCTCGTTATAGAAAGTCACTTCGCACACGTCTTCCATACCATCAACCATGTAGTTGAGAGCATCACCCAGGTTGTCTTTTTCGACGTCGTACTGGTTGTACTCGGTATCCATAAAGACATACAGGGGATCAGCGAAGTAAGAGTAGGTGCACTCTTTACGTTCCAGTTGAACCACGTCCAGCTTGTCATCGGCCTTGAAGACAGTCTCAGTGGCGCTGCCGTTGAGCAGACCCTTCAGCTTCATTTTGACCACGGCGGAGTTACGGCCAGATTTGTTGAATTCAGTCTTCTGGACCACCATCGGCTCGTTGCCGATCATAACGACGTTACCAGCGCGGATTTCCTGTGCGGTTTTCATGTAAAAATTCCTGTTCGTGAAACGGGTAGATAAAAACTGCCAGATTATATACGGCTTTCCAGAAATTTCACCAATCGTGTGACGAGATCCCCCTCCTTGAGCAACCCTGTTGGCCAGTGGCGGCTATGCTGCTGCCATATTGCGACCTGATCTGGCCACTGAGCCCACCATTGAGCCGTATCTTCTCCTCGATTAAGGGCCAGATTAACGTGGCGCAGCCACTGACTACCCCCATCAGGCAACTCGGCCAAGTAGTGATCGAGAAATTGCTCCAGCTTAACCAGGTGAGCCTCTTCTTGTTGTGGATAGATGTGCCACAGGAAAGGGCGGCCAGCCCATTGGGCCCGAACAAAGGAGTCCTCCCCACGCACCAGATTGAGATCGCAGCTCCACAGCAGCCGATCGTAGCCCGCTTGATCGGTCATCGGCAGCAGCTTGATGGTGAGGTTGCCAGAGTGGAGCAGATCCCCCACCTTGGCGGTGGTCATAGCCTGTTCAAGGCCTGCCCCCCGTAGCACGTCAGCGAGAGAGCGGCCCAGCGGCAACAGCAGGGTGATGGGCGTGGCGCTCTGGCACCAGCTCTTGACCAGACTATTCAGTGCCTCACTCTCGTAGGTAAAAAGGCTGATCCGCAGCTCGTGCTCACGTGGTGCGGGCAGGTCAAGGCTGGCCCAGTAGGCGGCAAGCCCTGCCTTATCCTGTTGCCACCGTTCCCGCTCGGCGATGAGCCCCTGCTCGCACAACAGACCACCGGTTTTAGCGGTAAAGCCAGGGAAGAAGAAGTATTTGTTGAAGCTTTTATTGCCAACCCGCTGGGGCGAGGCGAGGCCGTGGCAATCCTCGACCCAGCTCTCCGCCGAGAGGTACTCCAGATTGATCCAGCATGGGGGTCTGGGTTGGCTCGCCATCTGCTCGGCCATTCGTTCAATAAAGGGGGCGGGCAGCTCGCAGGCAAAGGCCTCGATCACCACCTTGGCCGGGGTCATGTCGGTTGGCAAGGTCTCATGCCAGTGCTGGATATAGATGCCCTCGACCCATTGGCCATCCTGCACCGGATCGAGTGCCGGACAGATGCGGGCAAAGCTTGTCAAATCGTCGACCCACAGCCGCACCTGTATGTCGTTACTGTGGCCGGGGAGCGTCCCCTGCTGCCGCAACTGGCGGGCCAGCCGCCAAGTGACGCCGATGTCACCGAAGTTGTCGACAACACAACAGAAGATATCCCAGTCAAACGGGGGCAGGGGGCTGGCCATGGCTCGGGGTTCCAGATGCAAAAAACCGGTGCGCAGGGTAGCACACCGGTTGGCTGGCTTCTAAGTGTCGGCGCGGGACGGCGCTCTGCGGTCGCTTACTCTTTACCGTAGACGTTGTTTTCTTGCTCACGCACCCGGATAAAGGTGGTGCGCTTGGTCAACTCTTTCAGCTGGCTGGCACCGACGTAGGTACAGGTGGAGCGCACGCCGCCCAGAATATCGCGCACGGCATTCTCGACTGGGCCGCGATAAGGCAGCAGCACGGTTTTGCCCTCGGAGGCGCGGTACTCGGCAACGCCGCCGGCGTGCTTGTCCATGGCGCTGGAGGAGCTCATACCGTAGAACTTCATGAAGGGCTCGCCGTTCACATCGACCACTTCTCCGCCGCACTCCTCGTGGGCGGCTAGCATACCGCCCAGCATCACAAAATCAGCGCCGCCGCCAAACGCCTTGGCCACATCGCCTGGGCAGGTGCAGCCGCCATCACCAACGATTTGGCCGCCGAGGCCGTGCGCTGCATCGGCACACTCGATGATGGCTGAGAGCTGCGGATAGCCCACCCCGGTCTTAACGCGGGTGGTGCAGACCGAACCCGGGCCGATGCCGACCTTGACGATGTCGGCGCCGGAGAGGATCAGTTCTTCGACCATCTCGCCAGTGACCACGTTGCCAGCCAGAATCACGTGGTTAGGGCAGGCGTCACGAATTTTGCGCACAAATTCGACGAAGTGCTCGGAGTAGCCGTTGGCCACATCGACGCAGATAAAGCGCAGGGCTGGCGACATAGCGAGGATATGACGGATTTTCGCCAAATCGTCTGCGGATGTACCGGTGGAGACCATGACATGGCCCAGCAGGGCAGGATCGGTTTCATTGATGAAGGCTTGCCACTGCTCCAAGCTGTAGTGCTTGTGGACCGCTGTCATCATTTCGAAGCTGGCCAGAGCACGGGCCATGGCAAAGCTACCAACGGTGTCCATGTTGGCGGCGATCACCGGCACCCCCTGCCATTGGGTCTGGGTATGTTTGAAGGTGAACTGGCGGGTCAGACTGACTTGGGCGCGGCTCTTGAGCGTAGAGCGCTTGGGGCGGAACAGTACATCCTTGAATCCAAGCTTCAGGTCTTCTTCGATACGCATGACAAATTCCTCATTGAGCCTTGTTGGATAGGTTACGTTGATCGTCGCAACGGGTTGGCAGGCACAAAAAAACCGGTGGTTTTTGGGGCCTCCGGTTTACAGCAGTCTAGGGAAAAATTCCGCCAGAACAAGACTGATAATAAAAACGTGATTGTGATAGCCTTTGGCGTCACAACCTGATGGCAGAGACGGGCTTTTTTGGCGCTCATTGTCGGCTGCCACGCCCTTGATCTGTTTTCCCATTGCCCCCCTTTTTCATCCATTCGACTGCTAACCAGGGTTATATAACGTCATGAAAACACGCTTTTTATGTTCATTATTTAGCACTCATAAGACCGTGCTCTTGGATGGAGAACAGCGCGTTGTTGCTACCAGACAAGCGGCCACTACGATAGGCAATATGCTGATCCGCCTCGTGCTGGCGCTACTGTTAGTGGCGAGTGGGCAACTGTGGGCCGCAGCCAGCTATGGCTGGGTTGAAAAGGGGCTTATTTTACCCACTGGGGTGGCGGTGAAGATGAAGTTAGATACCGGCGCCCTGACCTCCTCGCTGGATGCCCGAGCTATCACCTTGTTTAAGCGAGAAGGCAAACCTTGGGTCAGTTTTTTGTTCAAGGCAACCGATGCCAACAGTGGAAAAACCGTATCGCAGCGGTTTGAGCGGCCGGTTGAACGCAGTGTCACGATCCGCGGTGCCGGTGGCATAGAGCAAAGACCCATCGTGACCCTGTCAATTTGCCTTGGCGATCAGGTGTACCAAGAGTGGTTCACCCTGCGAGATCGCAGCAAGATGATCTACCCAGTACTGCTGGGCCGCCGCTTGCTGGCCGATCTTGGGCCAGTGGATGCCAGCCGCACCTTTACCGTGCAACCCCGCTGTCGCTAACGCCTGAAGATGGCGGTGGCAAGCATGCCATCATCACTATTTTGGGTAAGCAAGTGGCAGCCAAATGCTCACTTCCAGCCCCCCTTGTGGCAGGTTATGGACATCAAGGTCAGCGTTATGCAGTTGGGCGATCCGCGCGACGATGGCCATACCCAATCCGACCCCATCCCCTTGCTGGGGATTGACCCGATAGAAGCGTTCAAACAGCCGCGGCAGCGCCGTAGTTGGAATGCCGGGGCCATTGTCGCGCACATCGATTCTGGCTCGGTTACCCTCCTGTTGCAGGTTGACAGCGATGTCGCCGCCGACTGGGGTATAGCGCAGGGCATTGTCGATCAGGTTACTAAACAGCAGATCGAGCAGGGTCATTTCGCCCATGATCAGCAAGGGGCTGCTGCTTTCTAGCGACAACTGCTGATCCTTCTTAAGGGCGATGGGGGCCAGCGTTGCCAGTGTACCTTGTAGCAGATGACCCACCTCCAGCTCGTTGAGTACCAGCCCTTGTTGATTGTCGATACGCGCTTGGGTCAGCAGTTGGCGGATCAACCGATCACTGCGATCAAGGGCCAGCAGCATCTTGTGCAGTGATTGGCGGCGGCTTTCGTCATCTTGGGCATCCAGCGCATTTTCACTGTGAATACGCAGGACTGCCAGCGGGGTGCGCAGCTCGTGGGCCGCTTCGTTGGTGAACTGTTTCTCCCGCTCAAGGGTTTCCGCCAGCGCCTGCATCAAGCGGTTGATCTCGTTGGTCAGCGGGGTTAGTTCCTGCGCACTGACCTTAAGATTGAGCGAACTTAAATTAGCCGGATGACGTTCACTGATGGCTTGCACCAGCTGGCGCAGGGGAGTGAGCCCTCGGGTGATCAGCCACCAGAGCAGCGCCAGCAGGAAGGGGAGAGTAATAAACAGTGGCAGCATGGTAAGGGTGGCCATTTTGCTGGCCAGCTCATCCCGCTCGTCGTCTCGCTCAGCGACCACCAGCCAAGTCTGCTCTTCCTCGTTGTAGAGGGTGAAGGTACGCCACTGATGGTGCGCTTGGTCAACATTATCGAAACCGCGAGTCAGGGTGACTAATGGTTGAGCGGGGGCGTTGGGCGAGCGCAGCAGCAGGTTACCCTGCTGATTGAGTAACTGAAAATAGAGGTTGTGTTCAAAGGTGTGGCCATAAGGGGTGATCTCGTCTTCCTCCCCTGACCGAGCGGCTGCGTTGGGCGTCGGTTGGGCGGTGTCAGGTTGCGCCGCCCACTCTTGATAGACGGTGCCATTTTCAGGGAGTTCCCCCTGCTGAGCGAGGTAGCGGGCCAGCAGCTGATTAGTGACGCGAGCCGACTGAGCGAGGCGAGCATCAAACAGCTCTTCCATCTCGTGGCTCGCTTCTAGGTAGCCGATAAACGCGCTGAGAGTCAGGCTCAGGCTCACCAGCGTCAGGACGCCGCTGAGCAGAAAGCGACGAATGGAGCGCAGTCGTTTCATCAGTTGCGCGCTCGCGAGGCGGAATCGGCTTGAGGGATGATGTAACCCACCCCGCGAATGTTGCGGATAAGATCGCTGTAGAACTTCTTGCGCAGATGGTGAATGTGCACTTCTACCGCATTGCTCTCGGCCCCGTCATCCCAGCCGTAGAGGCTTTGCTGCAGTTGATCACGACTTAACACTCGACCGCTCTGGCTGATCAACTCTTGCAGTAGCTTGTATTCGTGGGGGGTGAGCTTGACGGCGTTGCCTTGATAGGTCACCTGCTGGGATTCGGGATAGATAAGAATCTCGCCATACTCCAACACGGCTTGGGCTTGTCCCTTGCTGCGGCGCACCAGGGCGCGCAGACGGGCATTGAGCTCTTGCAGGGCAAAGGGTTTGACCATGTAGTCGTCGGAGCCAGCATCGAGGCCGCTGACCCTGTCATCAAGGGCGTCGCGGGCTGTGAGGATCAGCACCGGCAGCTGGTAGCCTTCGCGTCGCAGCTTGCGCAGCAGGCTGAGGCCGTCGATATCAGGTAAGTTGAGATCCAAGATCATGGCGGCAAACTCGTCGCTTTTGAGGGCTGCCAAGGCTGGCAACCCACGTTGCAGCCAGTCCACGGTATAACCACTGTGACGCAGGGCATCTTGCATCCCATCCCCCAGCATCACATCATCTTCCACCAGCAAGATCCGCATCCGCCACTCTCCTTGTCATAACCGTGCCCACCAGTATGCAATCTGGTGGGCGGAGTTTAAATAGATCTTTGATCCATTTGGAGTTTATAGCTTTTCTAGCCGCTCGCGGATCTCCATTTTGCGCCCTTCATCAGCCACCTCGCGGCCGGGGCGAGCAGGGGCGGCCAGCGCCTTGTCGAGGTAAGTTTTGGCCTCGGCCTCGCGCCCCTGATCCAGCAGAAAATCGCCATAAAAGAAGTTGGGGTCAATCCCTGTGGGATTGATGGCCAGCGCTTGTTTGAGCAGCTGCTCCGCTTTTTCATCATCGCCAAAGCCCACTGGCCAGCCTGGCACTTGGTAGTAAAGGGAGCCCAAACTGGTATAGGCCGAGCCATCCAGCGCCTTGGGGTCCTGTTTTAGCGCCAGTTCCAGCTTGGCTTTGGCCTCCTTCACCAAACCGAGCGCTCCTAGCCCCCCTTTGGCGCCCGCCCAGGTGCTCTTGACGATGGCGGACCAAATCAACAGGTCGGTGCGAAAAGGCTCTTTGGCACTGGCTGCTTCCGCTTGGTTACTCAAGGTCTCCAGACAGCGCTCTTTTTCTTTGCCGCTCTGCTGGTACTGGCAGGTGGCCCACTGCTGTTGCACGGTGACGAGGGCATCCTCGGCTGCCTGTAGCGTGGTTGAACCAAGCAACAAAGCGATGATCAGACAACGGGGTGTAGATGGACGGATAATCGCCATATTAAGGCTCCTTATGGGTAGCAATGGGGCGGGCGAGTGACGCTGACTCATCAGCGTTACTGCCATGCTCGGCGGCGCCCTGCGGGTGGCGGGCGTAGCGTTCGATGATCGGCAATTGTTTGCTCAGGGCCTTGTCGACGAGGGCCGGCAGCAAGGCATTGAGGCGCACAAATAGTTGCTCAGGCCAGCCAAGCCAGCGGCGGCGGGTTTCACGGCACAGGGCCAGTACCGCCTGTTCAGCCACTTCCTGTGGGCTATCGGTGCGGGTGCCAAGCGCCGCATTCATCTCATAGGCCGCTTGAGAATTGAGGGTGGTACGGGTGGCGCGAGGGGCAAAGTGGAGCACCTTGATGCCGCTGCCTGCCAGCTCCCTTCCTAACGCTTCGCTAAAGCCATACAGGGCGAATTTACTGGCACAGTAGACGCTGTAACCGGGGTGGCCAATGCGACCAAGGCTCGATCCCATGTTCATGATGATCCCCGGTTTGCGCAGGGTCGGCAGCAGGGTGCGGGTCAGTTGAATGGGAGCCTCAATGTTCAGCCGTAGCTGACGCTCAACCTGTTCGCTGCTCTGATCTGCCAGCCAAGCAAACTGATTACAACCCGCGTTATTGATCAGAATATCGACCCCACCTTCCAGCGCGGGGTGCTGCAATAGGGCGGCCCGCTCGTGCGGGAACGCCAGATCGGCTACCACCACCTGATGACGCTCGGGGTGTGACAGAGTTTTGCGCAGCCGCTCCAACACCGACCCGCGGCGCCCATGCAGCAGCAGGTGGGCTCCTTGGACGGCGAGCTCTTGAGCCAGCTCTTCACCGATGCCACCGCTGGCACCGGTGAGCAGCACGAGTTTCCCTTCAAGATTCATGGCTCGGATTTCCTTCTCGTTATAGGGATGATAGGGGCGTGGTGAGGCTGTAGAGCA
Organism: Aeromonas cavernicola; assembly: GCF_002795305.1. Lineage (GTDB taxonomy): Bacteria > Pseudomonadota > Gammaproteobacteria > Enterobacterales > Aeromonadaceae > Aeromonas > Aeromonas cavernicola. The sequence continues at coordinate 15 of NZ_PGGC01000123.1, read as the reverse complement.
TCTCACCATAGAGAC
>NZ_PGGC01000122.1 GCF_002795305.1 Aeromonas cavernicola | reverse complement strand
CAGCAACAACCCGATGGCGAGCCCGGAGCTGCTGGGGGTGAGCGGCGGCACCTTTATGGGGGTGATTGCCACGGCGCTGTTGCTGCCTGCATTGCCCCTGCCGCTGATGCTGGTCGGTGGCCTGCTCGGTGCGTTTGGTTGCCTGTTGCTGCTGGTGGTGGTCAATCGCAAGCACGGCTTCCAGCCGGAGCGGATCCTGCTCTCCGGCATTGCCATCACGGCACTGTTTGAGCCGCTACAGGCCATCGCGCTGGCCAACGGTGACATGCGGGTGCAGCAACTGCTCTCCTGGATGTCCGGCTCCACCTACTACGTCACCCTGCCGGTGGCCTATGGGTTGGTGGGGCTGGCGCTGTTGATGCTGGCCGCCTGCCTGCTTATCAGCCGTTGGCTCGATCTGATGCCGATGGGGGCGGCGGTAGCCACCGCACTCGGCATTCGCCTCAACCGCACCCAGCTCGCCATCCTGCTGCTGGTGGCCGTGCTCACCGCCAGTGCCACCCTAGTGGTGGGGCCGCTCTCCTTCGTCGGTCTGTTGGCGCCACATATGGCCAAGCTGATGGGGCTGGTGCGGGCACGTTGGCACCTGCTTGGGGCCGCCGCTTCCGGCGCCCTGTTGATGGTATCGGCGGATTGGGTCGGCCAGCAGATCCTGTTCCCGCAGGAGGTGCCGGTCGGGCTGGTCTCCACCTTATTAGGAGGGGCATACTTTATGTGGTGCCTACGACGCTTGTAGCGAGATGAAATTAGGTGCTAGGTCGCAATAGATTGGCCCATGACTAATCCACGGGGGTCTGTCACGCTTAGCGCCTATCCCATCAGGTCTGTTTCATTTGTACTGTGGTCTTGCATTGTGCTCGAAATCGTCACGTCACGTACGCAGTGGCTTCTGACACTGACTATCTCCAGCAATGACGCCTATCGAGATAGGTTCTTAGATGCCATGGCCAGATGATATTCACCGGGTTGCCACAGCCAAGCTGCGCCACGTACGCCACTGGAATCACCATGTTTGGCTCGGTAAATCAGGGTGTCACATTCCCTGCCGAAAGCATATTGCCGTAACTGCGTCGGTAGATGCTGATAAAGGCGTTCAACGTTACTCATCCCCCCCCCAAGTACAATGACATCGGGATCGATCAAGTTAACGGCATGAGCCAAGGCTTTGGCTAGCTGCTGTTCGTAACGCTCGATAGCGTGGATAGCAAGGGGGTCATTCTGTGCCACGAGCGCCATGATGTCGGTACTGGTTCGTGTTATCCCGGTGATGAAACGATAGTGGTTGGCAAAACCAGTTCCCGAGACAAAGGTTTCAATACAGCCATGCCTACCACAATAGCAGGGGGTGGCTTGCTGATAACGCCACTCTTCTGGCTCTAACCAAGGAAGTGGATTATGACCAAATTCCCCCGCTATGCCGTTGCTCCCGCTATGTGCCTTGCCGTTAATCGCGATTCCTGAGCCACAGCCGGTACCGATAATCACTGCAAATACGATATTGGCCCCCGCGCCAGCACCATCTGTGGCTTCTGAGACCGCAAAGCAATTTGCGTCATTAGCTATCCGCACCGGTCTAGCCAACGCTGTGGCCAGATCTTGGTCTAATGGTTGGTCATTGAGCCACACCGAGTTGGCATTTTTGACCCGTTTGGTGATAGGGGAGAGGGTGCCGGGAATGCCGATGCCGACCGAACCAGATTGACCCGTTGCCGTCTCGGCATCTTGTACCAACCCACAGATAGCTTGCAGGGTTTGTCGATAGTCATGGCGGGGGGTAGCGACTCGCTTGCGAAACAGTTCGTTGCCATCATCAGCTAGTGCGATAACTTCAATTTTTGTTCCGCCCAGATCGATGCCGATGCGCATGGTTTAGCTTCCTTTCGATGTAACGATGTAAAGGGGGATGTAGCCTTAACAGAGGGGGGGGGATACCCGCAATCCTCATTATGCCGCAGACATCTCCATGGCAGCTACCTGCTTGGTGATGGTTGATGAAGTGAGTCATCTACACTGAAGCTTTGGAGAGTGGTGTTAGCACTGCACGATAAATAGCAATGTTCCACGTGGAACGTAACCGTTATTTTGATCGACACTCGCTTTTAAACTGAGCTATGGTGCTCGCTTTCACTTAACGTTTCTGAGTTTGAATCTGAATGGAATTTTCATTGTTCGGCGAGAAATTCACTCGTCATGCCGGTATCACTCAACTGATGGATGACCTCAACGAAGGGTTGACCAATCCTGATGCCATCATGCTAGGGGGGGGAAATCCTGCGCCTATCCCTGCAATGCTGGAACGCTTCCAAACCGAGGCTAAACAGCTATTGGATAACGGTGAACTGGTGAAAGCCATGGCCAACTATGATGGCCCACAAGGTAAAGATAGATTTACCAAGGCGCTGGCAACACTACTTAATAAAGAGTTAGGTTGGGCCATCAGCGCTAACAACATCGCGTTGACCAACGGCAGCCAAAATGCGTTCTTCTATTTGTTTAACCTGCTGGCCGGTGAATTTGCTGATGGGCGCAAGAAAAAGGTGCTATTTCCGCTGGCCCCAGAATATATCGGTTATGCCGATTCAGCGCTGACCGAGAATCACTTTGTTGCCTATAAACCGACGATCGAAAAGCTGTCTGATGGCCAATTCAAATACCACGTCGATTTTGAAAGCCTGCAAGTGGGTGATGACATCGGTGTTATTTGTGTATCACGCCCGACCAACCCGACCGGTAACGTGCTGACTGATGAAGAGATTGAGCATCTTGATCAGATTGCCAGAGATAAGGGTATCCCACTGCTGATCGACAATGCATATGGAGTTCCTTTTCCCGGTATTATTTTTAGCCAAGCGAAACCCTTCTGGAATAGCAACACCATCCTCTGTATGAGCCTCTCCAAGCTTGGGCTGCCGGGTACTCGCTGCGGTATCGTCATCGCCGATGAAAAGATCATTAATGCTATCGCTAACCTCAGCGGCATTATTAACTTGGCGCCAGGCAGCTTGGGCCCCGCTATTACTATCCCGATGATCGAGAGTGGCGACATCATCACCCTGAGCGAGCAGGTAGTTAAACCGTTCTATCAGCAGAAGGCTGAATTTGCGGTGACACTGCTGCGTGATGCTATTCCCGATCCGCGCTTTCATATTCATAAGCCGGAAGGAGCGCTATTCCTTTGGCTATGGTTTGAGGATTTGCCGATCCACAGTCAGGCACTGTACGAACGTTTGAAGGCGAAAAATTTACTGATTGTGCCGGGTCATTACTTCTTCCCCGGTATTGACGATCCAAAGTGGCGCCATAGCCAAGAGTGTATTCGCCTTAACTATTCCCAAAGTGAAGATCTGGTGCGTCGAGGGATTGCCATTCTGGCAGAGGAGATCAATCAGCTTTATAGCGGTAATAGCTGAAACTTAAGTTACTAGAGGTGGTAAAACCTTTGCTAGCCCCTTTATGAAGGGTTTTTTGTTTAATAAAACAACGG
>NZ_PGGC01000121.1 GCF_002795305.1 Aeromonas cavernicola | reverse complement strand
CTGCTGAGGGCTGAGCGCCGGCACTCGGCTCGGTGTCAGTAATTGCCACAACACACCATCGAGGCGCCCCTCGACCCCCATTCCTGGCAGTGCCCGCAGCTCACTGGCCATGACCGGCGCTCAGCCCTCAGCAGCAAACGCAGGTTGAGGCGCTGGAGCAACAAGGCAATACCGTGGTGGTGTTGTGCCAAGTGGTGGCGGAACAGCCAACCCCGATGGCCCTGTTGGCACTGCGCGACCAGATCCGGCCCGATGCAGCGGCAGCGCTGCAAGCACTGCGGGACTTAGGGTTGCAGGGCATCATGCTCACTGGGGATAACCCCCGCGCCGCTGCTGCCATCGCCGGTGAACTGGGGCTGGCCTTTCGGGCGGGTCTGCTCCCTGAAGATAAAGTGGCGGAAATTGCCGCCCTCGCCAAGGTGCAGAAAGTCGCCATGATCGGTGATGGCATTAACGATGCGCCCGCCATGAAACGGGCCAGCATCGGTATTGCCATGGGGGGAGGCACCGATGTGGCGCTGGAGACCGCTGACGCGGCGCTGACCCATAATCAGCTCGGCGGCATCGCCGCGATGATCCGGCTGTCCCGCGCAGCGCTGAGCAATATCCACCAAAATATTGCGTTAGCGTTGGGGCTAAAAGCGATCTTCTTAGTCACCAGCTTGTTTGGCATCACCGGGCTATGGGTCGCGGTGTTAGCGGATACCGGCGCCACGGCACTGGTGACAGCCAATGCGCTGCGCCTGCTGCGCAAGCGCTGACCAGCTACCGAGCAGACCTACCTCAATGGACAGCAGCAGGGCGGTTCGAGATCAGAGCCCTGCTCGTTACAACGTAAAAAGGCCTGATAAGGGCCTTTTTACGTTGTGGGTGGTTTGTGCCATTACCCTTGGTAGTTACCGATACTTGGTCGGCGGCTGGGCCCACTTAACTGAATATCCACCGGATTAAACGCTTTGATCGCCTCATAACTGAAATCACCAATCGCTTGATGCAGGCTCTGTGGGCTGTGGTTGGTGATAATAATGACGCTTTTTGACAAGTTACGGCGCCGGCGTAGCAAGTGGCCAAGGAAGCTGGACTGGCTCTCCGCCATTTTGGCCCGGTTGGCCGCCAACTCGTCGATGATCAACAAGTCCACCTCTTCCAGTGCCCGACGATACTGATTGCGCTCATCTTGATCGGGGATCACGTTGAAAAACAGCCGATCAACGATGGATGCCCACTGCTGGAAAATCACCGACTTCTGGTGCAACGCGATCAGCTCATGGGCCACGGCGCCCGCTAAGGTTGACTTACCGGTACCGTAGTCACCATAAATCAACATGCAACCACCGCCGCTTTTTTCCCAATGTTCAAAACCACTGATGAAGTAACGGGCGGTCTCCATGGGGTATTGCAAGGTCGGATCGCTTGCATCCATTTTGCTAAACACCCAGTCAGGGTTGAGATCGGCTTGGGCAATCAGCTTCTGGATCCGTTCTTGGCGCGCCGTTTTTTGTAGTTCGCGTACCTCGGCATTAGCTTTGGCGTCGTACTCTTGGCGCAGGGTTTCATAGTCGTACTGACTGCCGCCGGTCTGGGCCTGCAAACGACGAATACGCTCCAAGAGCCCCCCGACGTGCTGACTCAACGCTGGGTCATGGGCGCGTTTGTCCTGCTTGGCTTTGGCGATCTGCTGACGCTTAGCGTCGACCTCGGCCAGCGCTTGGCGCAGGGGATCATGGGGATCAGTCATGGCGGGTTCCTTCTGCGGTGGGCAGGAATAGGCTAGCTGGGGCTAACAACCTATCCCAGTAGGCGTGATTGGCGCGGCCCGCTTGGACTCGCATCACCGGCAGCATATGCGCAGTACCTGAGGATGACGAGCATGCAGCAGGGCCAACATGGTTCGCTAAATAGCCTAATGGGATCGGTACTAAGTGTGCCTGCAGCGAGGGGAGGCTATCAATCATTATCCGGCTCCTGTTTGGCTGACATCTGCGCCAGCCGTTTGGCCTCTTCGATCATCTGCTGGGCCCGTTTGCTCGGCCCTGCCTCTGCGGGGGCAGCGGTGACCTGTTGGTAACCCTGCTCCACCATCGGTTGGCGCCGCACATAGCGGCGGGTTTTCAGGGTACGGATAAACTTGAGCATCCATTGATGCTGCGAGTCAAACACCTCGGGGCGACCCAACCAATAGGCGATAAACTCCCCCAGCTCCTCTTCATGGTAACTGGCATCCAACACCCCACATAAACGAGCCAAGGCGGGCAGTTCCTCATCGGGTCGCCACTGCAGGTGCATCTGAAAAGGGCGCTCCGGCAGTGGGCTACGCACCTTCTGAGTCAACAGCGGCAACTGAAATGAGCATTGGTGGTAGTGCTCACTCTCTGCCACTACCTCAACGTGTAGCAGCCCCGCCTCCATCAGCTCATCAAACAGCTCCGTCAACTGGCGCGCGGTCACCTGAAACGAAAAGCCGCTGGGGTCACTGGGGTCAACCACTGCTAATGCCCGACCTAGCTCGGGGTAGTTAAGCCGCGCTGGCTGATGCTCCAGTACCAACCGACGCAGCTGCAAGGTGTAAAGCGTGCGCGCCGGATGGGACAATCTGGGGTGAGCGAGGGCGCTGTATTCGGCTGGGGTCATGGTTTACTTCATCGCTAAGTGTCACTGCATTATCCCCTATGGTGGGGCCCCAGACAATTAATGGCCAAGCTGCAGGATCGGGTGGCTAGCATATACCCCTTGATAGGTAGTAAAAGGAGTGGAGTATGATCCCCTTCACGGACTTTGCGATTTGGCTGGCGCAAGCTGGTTGCACGACTGCACCACCGCTTCCCATGGACCCTGATTATGCCCCAGCCCTTGAAGTACCTCTTACCCTTGTTGATACCGGCGTTGATATTGATGTTGCCAACCCACAGCTTTGGCTTAGTGGGTTTCACTGTGGTGGAACAACGGGTGCTGGCGATTTTCACTCTAGCCGCGCTGTGCTGGGTACTGGAGCCTATTCCTATCTTTGCAACCTCGGTGCTGATCATCATGCTGGAGCTGCTACTGGTCTCCGACAGTGGATTGAAAGGGTGGTTACCATCGACACCGTCCGCTGAGTTTGGCGTCTTACTCAGCTATAAAGATCTGATGAGTACCTTCGCCTCCCCTATTATCATGCTGTTTTTGGGTGGTTTTTTTCTGGCTATTGCCGCCACCAAGTACCGCTTAGACATGAATCTGGCGCGGGTAATGTTGCGCCCCTTCGGTCATCATCCCAATATGGTGATCTTGGGCTTAATGGGGATCACCGCGACCTTCTCCATGTTTATGAGCAACACCGCCACGACCGCCATGATGCTCTCGATCCTCACCCCCGTGCTGGCGCTGCTGGACCCCAAAGACCCAGGTCGAGTGGCCTTTGCCTTGGCCATTCCAGTGGCCGCCAATCTGGGGGGGATGGGCACCCCCATTGGTACCCCGCCGAATGCGGTGGCCCTGAAATATCTGGTGGGGAATGACAGCATCAGTTTCGGCGAGTGGATGAGCTTCGGCGTGCCCTTTGTGGTGGTCATGCTGGGCTTTAGTTGGCTACTGTTGACCCGCTTATTCCCATGTACACAACAGCGGATCAGCCTCGATATTCAAGGGCGCTTTCTCACCACTCCCAAAGCACTGCTGGTTTATGCCACCTTCATTCTCACCATTGGCCTGTGGCTGACGGGCGATTGGCATGGCATTAACTCCTACTCGGTAGGACTGGTGCCAGTGACCATCTTCTTGGTGACTCAGGTGATCACTAAAGAGGATTTAAAGAAAGTCTCGTGGGATGTGCTTTGGCTGGTTTCGGGGGGGATCGCACTGGGCATGGGCTTGGAGAAATCAGGGCTGGCAGCAAGCTTGGTGCAGGCGATTCCGTTTAGCCAGTGGTCACCCATCACCATCCTGATCGGCGTCACCGCCCTCTGCTTGCTGATGGCCAATTTTATGAGCCACACCGCCAGCGCCAACTTACTACTGCCGATGGTGGCGGCGCTCGGCGCTAGCCTCGATCTGAGTTCAGTGGGTGGTAGCATGGGCCTGATCTTAAGCGTCACCTTTGCCGCCAGCCTCGGGATGGCATTACCGATCAGCACGCCACCCAACGCGCTCACCCACGCCAGTGGCCATGTCGACACCCGCCAAATGGCACTGGTTGGGGTTATTTGTGGGGCGGTTGGCTTCGTACTTTGCCTCGGGATGGTGGCTCTGTTGAAGGGGGTGGGATTCTTATCTTGATAACTCGATCACATTAATCGATGGTAAATAATCATCTTATTAGATCACTTGGCTTTTCTCTTTTTCTCTTTTTCGCTGATTGAGCTAGTGTTAAAGCTTAAATAACCAGTTGACTAATAAGAGTTTTGTCAATATGTCAGACCCCGAACTACGGATTCTGGTAGTAGAGGATGAGGCCGCTTTTCGCCACTCTCTTGTGGACTATCTGACACGAGACGGAGTGACCGTGTTCCAAGCCGAAGATGGTATTGAAGGGCTTTCCGCTGCGGCCCTTTACCAACCGGATGTGGTGCTGTGTGACCTCAATATGCCCAACATGGATGGCCATGAGGTCATTGCCTGTCTGGCGGCACGCTATCCACAACTGCCAGTAATCGTGATTTCCGCACAGAGCACCATGGAGGTCGTCACCCGTGCATTACGGGCGGGCGCACGGGACTATCTGCTCAAGCCCATCGACGATTACACCCAGATCGACCGCAGCATCGCCCAACACCTTGGCACCAACACCCGGGTCGCCCCGCAGCTGGAGCTGATGAGTCACATTGAATTTTTTCGGGCCCATGACTTAGCCGCCAGCCGCTTATTAGCTGGGCTCAAAGCGCCGGGGATACAAGAGTGGGGTCCTTGGCAGGTCACGTTCAAAGGCTTGGGGCAACTGTTTATTCCCGATACCTTTAAAGTCGAAGATAAGCTGCTGGTGCTGGTGATGGAACTGCCCATCATGGGCCCAGATGCCGCGTTTTGTGGCAGCTTGGTGCGTACTTTGATGAATATTCCCTACCGCCAGTTTCAGCGCCAGGAAAGCTATTTGTTGAGTCAGCCCCATCGGCTACTCGACTACCTCAACCATCAGTTAATTGACTCTGGCGTTCGTCACTCCTTTGCCATGGCGGCACTGCTCTTTGATCAAGAGGATGGCCTATTGTTCGCCAATGCTGGCATGACCTCACCCCACTGGTTGATGCGCTCGGGAGGGTTACCCATCGGGTTATTACCCAACAGCCACTACAAGTTACATAAGCGCAGCTGGCATGAGCCCTTCGAACTGCAATTTCACAGTGAGAGTGGCAGCATGTTGCGTATGCAGGTACGCCACCATTGAACCCGTTGATCTGATTAGTCGTGGACATCTGATCATCAACAGGCAACCAAACGATGAATGCCAGTCGGAGAAACCTAACTGGCACTCTGTTCATGGGCTAGTTCGCACTTGCCGCCGCCGTGGCCTTGGCTGCACGGCTAAGCGCAACACCACATATCCCTGAGCGTTACGAGCGAACTGGCTCCTCAGCCGCAGGGCCTTCAGCTCCATGCATCCAATAGACCAAGCGGTTTGCCATGGTCAGTAGCAGCAAAGCGCTGGCGACGGCCGCGACGGCAATGCCACCAAAAATCGCAATCGGGCCAGAGGCCCCCACAAAAGAGCCAATGAAACCGGCAATGTAGTTAGCAAGAGCCACGAAACCAAACCACGCCCCCATCATCAGCGAGGCCAACCGCAGCGGTGCTAGTTTGGTGACCATCGACAGGCCAATCGGGGAGAGGCAGAGCTCACCTAGGGTATGAAACAGGTACGCGCCCACCAGCCAGAACATCGACGTCTTCACGCTGGGGTCGCCTCCTTGTTCCAGCACAGCACCGACCATAAACAGAAAGCCGACCGCCAGAAACAGCAGACCCATGGCAAATTTGACGGGTGAATTGGGCTCGCGTTGCCCTAGCTTGATCCAGATAGCCGCCACCACGGGCGCCAAGGTAATGATGAAGAACGGATTGAGCGACTGGAACCACGCGGTCGGCACTTCAAAGCTGCCGATCATCCGGTCGGTATACTCTTGGGTATAGAGATTCATCAGGCCACCAGCTTGTTCAAAACCGGCCCAAAAAATGATAGTGAACAGCCCCAGAATCAAGATCACCTTAATGCGATCCACCTCCACCTTGGTCAGCGGTGCTTTTTGGGCTTGCGTGCGCAGCGCTGCCGCCCGTTGGGCCGCAGGCACGCGGCCAATCTCTCCTAAAAAGCGCTGGGCCAGGGTGGCTTGTATCACCAATGAGAGCAGCATCCCGATCCCCGCCCCGACAAACGCAGCCTGCCAACCATACGCTGTTGCTGCCGCGCCACAGATAACCCCAGCTAACAAAGAGCCCAGATTGATCCCCATATAGAAGATGGTGAAGGCCCCATCACGCCGGTGATCCCCCTCTTGATAGAGGTCACCCACCATGGTGGAGATATTCGGTTTGAACAGGCCATTGCCCGCAATGAGCAGGCCCAGCCCCGCATAAAACAGGGTCTGCACCATATCGGGCAGCACCGCGTGGGGCAACGCCAGCGTAAACTGGCCTGCGGCCATCAGCACCGCCCCGATCAAGATGGCACGACGCTGGCCGAGGAAGGTGTCAGCAAGCCATCCCCCGATCAACGGGGTGATATAAATCAGACCGGTATAAATACCATAGAGCTTGAGTGCATCGGCTTGTGTCCAGCCCAGACCACCATTAGCAGTCAAATCAGTCAGATAAAGCACTAATACGGCGCGCATGCCGTAATAGGAGAATCGTTCCCACAGCTCAGTACCAAAGAGCAAAAAGAGTCCTTTAGGGTGACCTAAAAAGGTCCCTTTCGACGGGTTATTCATGAAAACTTCCACCTGTATTTTATCTTTTTTAAAGATTTTTATAAAACTGCGAAAATACGCTTAAGGCTTTATAGTTTATACGTAGTTAAATTACAACGTTATGATTTATATCATTTTTGTTCTTTATATATTGTATTTGTGTTGGTTAAATGAAAAAGGGATATCACTAGATATCCCTTTAAAAATGCTAGATAAATTTATTTATTCAGCCATTACAACTGTTTGGTAAATTGCTTCAACCAATCGATGAATTCTTCTTGCAGCTCACCATGCCGTGCGGCGTACACCACATTGGCCTTCATATAACCCAGCTTGCTACCACAATCGTGGCTTTTACCTTTCATGAAGTAGGCATTGACCTGCTCATGTTCCATCAACATGGCAATGGCATCGGTTAGCTGAATTTCATCACCCGCTCCAGACGGGGTTTTTTCCAGCAGCGGCCAAATATTGGAAGAGAGTACGTAACGACCGACGACCGCCAAGTTAGAAGGGGCCTCTTCACGGGGCGGCTTCTCAACGATGGCTTGCATCGGTAGCGACATCCCCTCGCTTAAGGCTTCCCCTTTGATGTCCGCAACGCCGTATTTATCGACCTCGCTCTCAGGCACCGCTTCCACCATGATCTGGCTGATCTGGTTCTCTTCGAACATCCGTACCATTTCTGCCAAGTTATCCTGCTTGAGGTCGCTGGCCACCTCATCGATCAAGACGTCTGGTAACAGCACGGCGAAGGGGTTATCGCCAATCAATGGCCGTGCACACAACACCGCATGGCCCAGCCCTTTGGCTTCGCCCTGACGGATGTGCATGATGGTGACGTCTTTTGGACAAATCTGCTGCACTTCTTCTAACAGCTGGCGCTTAACCCGCTTTTCGAGGGTCGCTTCTAGTTCAAAACTTTTATCGAAATGGTTTTCGATGGAGTTTTTACTGGAGTGAGTCACCAACACAATTTCTTTGATCCCCGCGGCGATGGCCTCGCGCACCACATATTGGATCAGCGGTTTATCGACGACAGGCAGCATCTCTTTTGGAATCGCCTTGGTAGCCGGCAACATGCGGGTGCCTAGGCCAGCAACAGGTAGCACGGCCTTGCGAACAACAGAAGGTGTTTTTTTCATGGGGAGGTATCCAGCGGGATAAAGACGTGGCGCCATGATACCCGAAGAAAAATGGGGCAGCCACCGGCTGCCCCATTTGTCACAACGTGGTTCGACATTATTTGACCACAATCAAATCTCGGTTGGCCTCGATGGTCACTGGGCCAATGCCATTGACATCCGCCAGCTGATCAACCGAGGTGAATTTGCCCTGCTTTTCACGGTAGTCGACAATGGCTTGGGCCTTTTTCTCACCGATCCCCTTGAGGGTCATCAACTCCACCAAGGTGGCCGCATTAATGTCCAGCTTGCCACTCTCTTGGGCCAGCACAGCGGCAGCGGCCGGCTTGGATACCGCTTTATCGGCAGTAGCAAAAGCGGGCTGAACGAACAGTGGCAAGCTTGCCAGTAACAGGATGAGGGACAGGGTAGATTTACGCATTTGAGCATCTCCATATGGTTATTAGCGCAATTGATAGTTAACCAAATTACGCTAACTGAGAGGTGTCAATACTGACAGGCGCAGCAATGGGATTCGTTTGCTATACATTTAAAGAGGGAGTTACAACCCATTGATATTATTTGAATTTTAAACAAGCGCTGCAAGATTACTCGCGCCTCTCCCCTCTCTTTGCCTGACAAACAGGGGGGGCAACTGCCCGCTCACTGCCATCAGTGAGCGGGCATAAACGCGCGCCATCGCGACATATCAACCCAGACACCGCAGCTTACTGAGTGACGAAGCCAGACCGACTCGTCTAGCAGACCTCATCGTACGCCAACCCAACATAGTTCTCCGCCAGCGTCTCAAGTCCGGCCGCCGAGCTGGTGAAATAGTCATACTCGGTTTGCTGCATCCGCTGATCAAACGGGTTCGCCTCCGGAAACTCATGGAGCAGATTGGTCATAAACCAAGAGAATCGCTCTGCCTTCCAGATCCGGCGCAGGGCAATCGTGGAGTAGCGAGTGAGAAGATCCGTCCTCCCTTCACGGTACACCTTGAGCAAGATTCGATAGAGCGTGTTGACATCACTGGCGGCCAAATTCAGCCCCTTGGCCCCCGTTGGCGGGACAATATGGGCCGCATCCCCGACCAGAAACAGACGGCCATATTGCATCGGCTCCACCACATAGCTGCGTAACGGAGCAATGCTCTTCTCCAGCGACGGCCCCGTCACCAAACGGCTAGCCACCTCTTGTGGTAAGCGGCGTTTGAGCTCGGCCCAGAAACGTTCATCAGACCACTCCTCCACCTTATCGCTCAGTGGCACCTGCAAATAGTAACGACTGCGGGTAGGGGAGCGCTGACTACACAAGACGAAGCCCCGCTCATGCTGGGCATAGATCAGCTCCTCACTCACCGGCGGCGTATCACAGAGCAACCCAAGCCAACCAAATGGATAAACCCGTTCAAAGTGGGTCAAACGCTCAGCGGGAATCGCGCTGCGCGACACGCCGTGAAAACCATCACACCCCGCAATGTAATCACACTCCAGCCGCATCGCTTGGCCGGCGTGGGAAAAGGTGACATACGGCTGCGCACCATCAACCTGATGCAGTGCCACATCCTGGGCCTGATAGAAGATCGGGGCACCGCTCTTCGCTCTGGCCGCCATCAAGTCGCGGGTGACTTCCGTTTGGCCGTACACCACCACACTCTCACCGCTGATCCCTTTGAGATCGATGCGAGTACGTTTGCCCTGATAGATAAGTTCGATCCCCTCGTGGATCAGCCCTTCTCGATCTAGACGATCGGCTACCCCTGCTTCTCGCATCAGCTTGACCATGCCCTGTTCCAAGACCCCGGCGCGGATCCGGCCCAGCACATAATCGGGGGACTGTTTTTCTAAAATAACGTTATCAATACCCGCCTGCTGTAACAGCTGCCCAAGCAGCAGGCCAGAAGGGCCTGCCCCTATGATGGCTACCGAGGTTTTCATGTGTGACTCCTTCTCCCTGAGTGACAGGTGGTCCCTTGTCGCCGATGCGATGGCTAGGCACAAGGGGCAGATAGATCGCTCTTAACGAGCAGTAAGCTGCTGTTCGAGCTGGGCCAAGATCTGGTAGCAAGGCAACACCTGCGCCAACGAGCCATTCGGTTCACGTCCCTCCCTGATCGCAGCAAAAAATTCGCGATCTTGTAGCTCAATGCCATTGAGCGACACATCCACTGCCGATACATCGATCTGCTGATCATGGCCAGTGAAGAGATCGTCATAGCGAGCAAGGTAAGTGGCACTATCCCCGATATATCGAAAGAAGCTGCCCAACGGCCCGTCGTTGTTGAATGACAGGCTCAAGGTACCAATGGCTCCGTTGGCAGCCTTAAGCTGAATTGACATGTCCATCGCGATCCCCAGCTCAGGATGGAGCGGGCCCTGCATTGCATTCGCTTGCACGATAGGGGAGCCACATTGGTAAGCAAAGAGATCCACGGTATGGGCGGCATGGTGCCACAGCAGGTGATCCGTCCAGCTGCGGGGCTGACCCAGCGCATTGATGTTGCTGCGCCGCAAAAAGTAGGTTTGCACATCGAGCTGCAGCAGCGAGAAGGCCCCAGCTTGGATCTGCCGGTGCACATACTGGTGACTGGGGTTAAAGCGGCGGGTATGGCCAACCATGACCACCCGCCCACTCTGTTGCTGAGCAGCCAGCACGGCATTGGCTCCCGCCATGCTATCGGCAAGCGGGATTTCCACCTGCACATGTTTGCCCGCCCGCAAGCAAGCGATGGCTTGCTCTGCGTGTAGCTGGGTGGGGGTGCAGAGGATCACCGCATCCACCTCGGGCAGCGCCAATGCCTCGGTTAGCTCGGTCGTGACATGAGGGATCTGATACTGATGGGCCACCGCCACGGTGGCCTGCTGCGTCCGGCCTACCAGTGACACCACCTCCACCCCAGCAATCTGCTTGATCGCATCCAAATGTTTGATACCAAATGCGCCAGCCCCAGCTAACGCGACCCTGATCCTCTGACTCATTTTGGCTACCTCTCCTGATGGCACGTTAACGCGGGTTTTCGAGGATCAAGTGACCCACCCCAGTATTCGACGCTGGCACATGATAGAAGCGGTGATGGACCCGAGGGGCGGGGCCCCCAGCCACATCGGCCATGGCACCACGGGCAATCAACCACATCACTAGCTCGATACCTTCAGAGCCAGCCTCGCGGACGTATTCCACATGGGGCAAGCTGGCAAGCCCCGCCGGGTCGGCGATCAAGCGATCAAGAAATTGGTTATCCCACGCTCGGTTGATGAGCCCAGCGCGGGCGCCCTGCAACTGATGACTCATGCCACCCGTGCCCCATATCTGCACGTTAAGATCCTGATCGAAACTCTCAACCGCTCGGCGAATCGCCTGACCAAGCTGAAAACAGCGCTGGCCACTGGGTGCGGGATACTGCACCACATTGACATGGAGCGGGATCACCTGACAGGGCCACGCGGCAGGCTGGCCAAACATCAACGACAGCGGTACGGTCAGGCCATGATCCACCACCATCTGGTTGACCAAGGTCAGGTCAAAATCCTGCTGGATCACACTCTGAGCAATGTGGCTCGCCAGCTCCTGATGACCCTGTACCACCGGCACTGGCCTTGGCCCCCACCCCTCGTCCGCAGGCATAAATTCAGCCGCCATCCCCAAGGCGAACGTGGGTATCAACTCGAGACTAAACGCGGTGGCGTGATCGTTGTACACCAGAAAAATCACATCTGGCGTGTGTTCCTTTAGCCACGCTTTCGAGGTCTCAAATCCCTTAAACAGAGGCTGCCAATAGGGCTCCTGGGTCTTGCCCTGATCGATAGCAACCCCGATCGCGGGCACATGAGAGCAGTAAACCGATGCACTGATGCGGGCCATGGTTAACTCCGCTGAATATTGGTTGATGGCTGACTCTGCGGTTGGGCATCACCGCCCTCACCCAGATAACGATTGCCCTCAATGGAGCGGCCGCCGCCAAGCATCATGGCGCGGTAGGCATCCTCGCTCATCCCCGTCATGGCGCCTGCCATTTGCTGGAAGGTCAGGCCATCGGTCGCACCAATGCGCGCCAAGAAATAGATGTTGCCTCCCAGCCGGATACATTCGTTGAGGTCCCGTGCCAACACCGCCAGTTTCTGCGGTTCAGTCAACGGCCACTCATCGAGGTAAGCCCGTTCGTCGTGTTTGAAGCGAGCGCGGTTACTGGCGCTCATCAGGCTGCTGCAACATTGGTTAAGCCAGTACCCTTTACGGCTCTGTTCAGCATCGAAAATCGTGGTACCTGGAATATCGAGATAAGGTTTGTCCAAGGCCATGGCCATGTTCCTTTTGATTGTCCGGCAATACTGGCGCTCATACCCTTACAGCACGAGCTCTGGCCAGTAGAGGCGCATCGGGTTATTCACCAACAACTGCTGCTGCAGGGCGGCGGTGGGGGCGATATGGGGGATAAAATCCACCAGCAGGCCGTCATCTGGCATGTGACTCTTGAGATTGGGGTGGGGCCAGTCAGTGCCCCACAGCACCCGGTCTGGAAAGCGCGTCACGACCTCGCGCGCAAACGGCACCACATCTTGGTAAGCGGCTTGCTCGCCAGCCAAGGCAAACGGGCCAGACTCGCTCAACCGCTCAGGGCAGCTCACCTTGCTCCACACGTTCGGATGCTCCTGCATAAAGCGCAAGAAGAGGCCAAACTCCTCCCCATCAACCGGCTGACTTACATCCGGCCGCCCCATGTGGTCAACCACCAGAATGGTCGGTAGCTGGCTGAAAAAATCCCATAATTCGGCTAAATCAGCCGCCTCAAAGTAGACCACCACATGCCAACCCAGCGGTGCGATCCGGCTAGCAATCTCGCGCAATTCTGCCTGCGAAGTGACCTCAACCAAGCGTTTCACGAAGTTAAAGCGCACCCCTCGCACCCCAGCATGATGGAGCGCCAATAGCGCCTCATCGCTGATCTCTCGCCTGACGGTTGCCACCCCTCGGGCCCGCCCCTCGCTCTGATGCAGGGCCGCTAATAGCGCCCGATTATCCGCGCCATGACAGGTTGCTTGGACGATGACGTTGCGACTCACCCCTAGCCAGTCTCGCAAGGCAAACAGCTGATCACTGCTGGCATCACACGGGGTGTACTTCCGCTCAGCGGCATATGGAAATTGTGCGCCTGGCCCAAATACGTGGCAGTGGGCATCCACCGTCCCAGCGGGCAGAACAAAAGTGGGGCGACTCGGGGCGGGATGCCAATCCAGCCAACCTGGGCTCTTGTCGTTAGCCATTATTCACTCCTTGTGCGCGCCTTAGTCGAGGTAACGCAACCCCGCCTTGGTCAGGGACTCACGCATTTGATACATATCCAGCCCCAGCACCCCGGCAGCCAACTTAGCTCGCTTGGCGACTTCATTGGCCTCCCGCTGCTTAGCCGCCTCTGCAACGTGGGCGGCGATGGCAGCAGGGATCACCACCACGCCATCGCTGTCGGCCACCACCACATCCCCCGGATGTACCAAGGCCCCAGCACACACCACCGGAATGTTGACGGACCCCGGCGTGGCCTTGATGGTGCCCTTGGCACTGATGGCTCGGCTAAAGACCGGAAAGTTCATCTTGGCCAGCTCATCAACATCCCTGACCCCCGCGTCAATGATCAAACCACGGGCCCCTTGGGCCAAAAAACTGGTGGCCAGCAGATCGCCAAAGAAGCCGTCGTCGCACTCTGCCGTACAGGCCGCGACCGCCACATCGCCGGGCTGCAGTTGCTCGGCGGCCACGTGCATCATCCAGTTGTCCCCCGGCTGGAGCAAAATGGTGACGGCCGTGCCACAGAGCCGAGCACCCGCATAAACAGGGCGCAGATACGGCTTCATCAATCCCACCCGCCCCATCGCTTCGTGCAGGGTAGCGACGCCATAGTTGGCCAGTTGAGCAACCACCTCAGGGTCGGCACGTACAATGTGGCGCTTCACCACCCCCAGTTGATTAAGAGACGGTGTCATAACATGCTCCTTGCACGGTTTTGGCGTTGAGGGCGGCATCCAGCCGCGGATAAACCCGCCGCGCATTGCCTTCATAGATGAGATAACGCTGCTCGGCGGTCAGATCTGCCGCCTCGATATAGCGCTTGGTGTCGTCGTAGTAGTGGCCGGTCTCTGGATCGATGCCGCGCACAGCCCCGATCATTTCGGAAGCAAACAGCACATTCTCTACGGGGATCACTTGGGTCAGCAGATCAATGCCCGGCTGGTGATAAACGCAGGTATCAAAGAAAATATTGCCCAGCAGGTGCTCCCGTAACGGCGGCTTTTTCAGCTCCTGCGCCAACCCACGAAACCGCCCCCAGTGATAGGGCACCGCCCCCCCACCATGGGGGATCACGAACTTAAGGGTCGGGAAATCGTGAAACAGATCTGAGGTCAAACACTGCATAAAGGCAGTGGTATCGGCATTGAGGTAGTGGGCCCCAGTGGTATGAAACGCACAGTTACAGCTGGTCGAGACGTGGATCATCGCGGGCAAGTCATACTCCACCAACTTTTCATAGAGCGGATACCAGTGGCGGTCTGAAAGGGGTGGACTACGCCAGTGCCCCCCGGAGGGATCTGGGTTCAAGTTGACCCCAACAAAGCCGTACTCCTTGACGCAACGTTCCAGCTCAGCAATGCAGCTAGCCGGATCAACCCCCGGCGATTGGGGGAGCATGGCCGCCCCAATAAAGTGATCAGGAAACAGCTGACTCACGCGGTAACAGAGCTCATTGCAGATCGCCGCCCAAGTGGCACTGGTGTTGAAGTCACCGATATGGTGGGCCATAAAACTCGCGCGCGGGCTGAAGATCGTCAGGTCTGCCCCGCGCGCTCGCATCAGCTTGAGTTGATTGCCCTCGATGCTGTCACGGATCTCGTCGTCACTGATCACCAGTTCGGCGACGCTCGGGCCCTGTGCGGGGTTGGCTAGATTGGCAACTTGGCGCTGACGCCATCGCTCTAGCGATGCAGGGGCCGTGGTGTAATGGCCATGTATATCAATGATCATGAGGCTTCTCCTTGCGAGTGGACGGCACCGTCACCAGCCCAGCGTTATCAAAGGTCACCACAGGGCGAGCCCCCCGATCCTCTGACCTAGGTGCTGCGCCATGACGTGGTAACTGGCCAGGTGACTTAAGGGACAACTTGATAAATAGCGCCGCCGCCGCAAGCAGGGCAGGCACCGCCAGCACCGTAAACACCTCACCCACCGCAAGCTGCTGGCGCTGTAATTCAGCCACTAAAAAAGAGCCCGCAATGCCACCAAAACGGCCGATCCCTAACATCCATGCCACGCCGGTGGCACGCCCTTGAGTGGGGTAAAAACTGGCGGCAAGGGCCGGTAATGAGGACTGGGCGGTATTCATTAAGCTACCGGCGATAAATACCACCACGACCAGTAGCCCTAGCTGGTTGATGGACTGACCGATGGCAAAAATAGCCAAGGCGGTGAGCAGATAGCCCACCGCGATGATGCGATCGGCATTGAAGCGATCCATTAACCAGCCACAGGCGATGGCCCCTAATCCCCCGAGTGGAAAGAGGGCTGCAATCAGTACCGCTTGCTGGGGATCGATCCCTGCTTCCTTGAACATCAACGGCATCCAGTTGATCAGGGCGTAAAAAATCACCAAGCCCATGAAATAGCTGAGCCATAACATCAGGGAACCCATCCGATAAGCGCTCGATAGCACCAAGGCAACCCCGTGCTGCTGACCGGCGGTGGCAATAGATGTCTCTGCCAGCGTGACCTCCGTGAGGTGGTGAGCGGCATGAGAGATGCGACCCAGTACCGCGCGGATCTGCACCAACGCCGCCCCTCGGCTCACCATGTAACGCACCGATTCAGGCATCAATAGGATCAGCACTAACACCAGCAGGAGGGGGGCGATGCCGCCTAGCATCAGGACACTGCGCCAACCCCACAGCGGAATCAGCCAAGAGGCCAGAAAACCGCCAAGAGCAGCACCCAATGGAAAACCGCAAAACATCGCGTTGGTCAGCATGGCGCGCCGCTGGGTGGGCGCAAACTCACTCATCATGGTGACCGCACACGGCATCGCCGCCCCGAGCCCAATACCCGTAGCAAAACGCAGCACCACTAAGGTGTCGAGGCTAGCGGCATAGGAGGAAGCCAGACAGAACAGCCCCAACAGCAGTACCGAGCCAATCAATACCCGCTTGCGCCCAATCCGGTCGGCTAGCGGCCCAGCGAGCAATGCTCCAGTGGCTAAGCCAAACAGGGCGGCACTGAGCACAGGCGCGAGATCCGGTTTGCTTAAGCCCCACTCGCTGAGCAGTGATGGTGCAACGTAGCCAATAGCAGCGGTGTCAAAACCATCGAGCAGCACGATGCCAAAACAGAGGGCAAACACCCGCCACTGGAACGGGGAAAAAGGGTGCTGATCAATAAAAGCCTGTAGTTCTACCTTGTTTGCACTCATCGAAGACTCTCCGTGTTATCTCAATTGCGCTGAATCGGCCTGCCGTTAACGCGGCCATAACTGGGCCGGCACCATCACCTCGCCCCGCATGATCAGCCGCGCGGTGCGGATCAAGGCCGCTCGCTCCACGGTGGGGGGAACACTATTGGTCAGCGCCAGCTCAACGGAAAACTCACCACTCGGATGCTCCACCGATACCCGCTTTAATGGCCCAGCGGCCACCTGGGCAAGCGCAGCCGCAACCGAGCCAGGCAGCACACACGCGGTCGCTACCGTAACGGCGGCCAGCACGCCAATCGCGTCATGACAAACATGGGGGATAAAACTGCGGGTGCTGAGGCTACCTCCCGCCCGAGGAGCGGCGATCAGGGTCATTTTGGGGTAGTTTTTTTGGCTGACATCACCAAGGCCCATCAACTGGCCACAAGCCAGCCGCAATGCCTCAAGCCGGCGCTTGAGGGAGTGATGGTCATTGAGCTCCGCCACACTTTCGTAACCGCTTAGCCCGAGGTCGCTAGCCCGTAGGATCACCAGTGGCATCCCGTTATCAATGCAGGTCACCTCCAGCTCATCACCCTCTGCCAGCAGCACTCGGTCACTCACCTGACCGGTAGGCAACAGCCCCGTACAGAGCGAGCCGGCCGTATCGAGAAAGTTAATGCTGATGGGAGCGGCGGCACCTGGTACGCCATCAATGTGGGCTGTGCCGTCATAGCGAAGGGTGCCAGCCGGGGTCTGGACCTGAATGTCGCAGGCCATCCCGGTATTGCTGGTCAGCACCCGATAGCAGCTGAGATCGCCGCGTGCCTCAATCAGTCCGCGCTCAAGGGCAAACGGGACAACTGCCGCAAGCATGTTGCCGCAATTAGGAGAGGTATCGACGCGGTCAGCGTCAGGTTGTAGCTGGGCAAACAGAAATTCGAGATCGATCCCCGGTTGCTCACTGCGCCTGACGATCCCGACCTTACTGGTGAGAGGATGGGCACCGCCAAGACCATCGATCTGGCGTCGGTCTGGCGACCCCATCACGGCCAAGAGTACCTGATCTCGCAGCGCAGGGTCGGTAGGCAAGTCACTCTCTAAAAAGAAGGGGCCACGCGATGTGCCGCCACGCATCAGAAGAGTCGGGATGGATGTCTGCATGTTTGCCTGCTCATCTAAAAACCTGAGGAGCATTGTCACATTACTAACAAACACTTAACATTTCGATAACGATATATCAGCTAGATCAAACTGCTATAGCTCAACCGTTTGAAGCCACCTCACTAGGCAAGAAAAAAGATGGAATTACGACAGCTGGAGTATTTTATTCGCGTGGCTGAACTGGGCAGTTTTAGCCGGGCAGCCATCTTGCTCGATGTGGCTCAGCCCGCACTTAGCCGCCAAGTTCGATTACTCGAATTGGAGCTCAAACAACACCTGTTACTGCGTAACGGACGCGGAGTAACCCCCACCGAGTCGGGCAAGCTGCTGCTAGAACATGGACGTGGGATCTTGCATCAAATCGCCCGAGCGCGGGAAGAGTTAGGGCGGGTGCAAGGCTCGGCTGCCGGCGAGGTGATTCTGGGTTTACCCCCCAGCTTACTTAATACGGTTGCAGTACCGCTGGTCACTGCATTTCGACAGTGCCTGCCCCATGCCACCCTCTCCATCGCGGAGGGGCTATCACGCACAATGATGGAGTCATTATTATCTGGCCGTATTGATGTAGCCCTGCTCTATAACACCCCTGCAAGCTCAGATGTGGAAGTCATTGAGCTCCTTGAGGAAGAGCTCTTTTTAATCACGCCCAAGCAACCAGCGCCGCCCTTGACTAGCTCCCTCACGGAGGTTGCAACGCTCCCCCTACTCATACCGCAGCGACCAAATTCTATTCGGATGTACCTTGAGAACGAGCTGGCCAAGCTAGGGCTGCGTCCTCATATTGCGATGGAGATAGATGGTATTAGCGCGATCTTGGATCTGGTTGCTAACGGTGCAGGATGTGCAGTGCTGACACGTAACGCATTACGTTGTTGTGGTCACCCAGATCGGTTTACGTTGGTTAGCATTACGGGCCCGTCCCTACGGATCCGCCTCACGATGGCAGTCACCAACCGGCACCCACTTACCCTTACGCAAGAAAGAGTGATGACGCTACTACGCACTAACATTCCAGTGTGGCTAACCAATTGATAATAAATAGAAATAAATAAAAACCGCAGATAAAACTAAGCGAGTAGGCCATCGCAGATGACAAAAAATGTACATAGCAAAAAGCCCACTCTGTTGAGTGGGCTTTTCAATCTAAATTGGGTGCCTGGCAGTGTCCTA
>NZ_PGGC01000120.1 GCF_002795305.1 Aeromonas cavernicola | reverse complement strand
GCTGGGATAACGCACCGATGGAGCGGCTATTTCGTAGTTTGAAAAGTGAATGGGTTCCTGAGCATGGCTACAAAAATGTGGTCGATGCCAGGGAGAGTATCAGTGAGTATTTGATGGGCTATTACAGCAACATTCGTCCCCATCACTACAACGGTGGTTTGACACCAAATGAATCTTAACTGCAGTATTGGGCTGCTTATAAAACCGTGGCCAGTTTTACTTGACCACTACAGGTGACTCATGCTTAGCTTCGTCCCAGATGCCAAAATGATGTGGCGATGATCTCTCACTGGGGACTTCTTAGAGCCCCACTTCAGTGCAATGATTAGCACATAAATAATTGGGTAACGCCTCCAATCAGTTGAAATGATGCCTTTCGATAAAGGCACCAATCACTTTCTCGTGGAGCTCAACGGAACGAGAGAAGCAGATGGTCTTGCGAGCCAATCGCTTGATGCGCGTCCTGAGCGTCAGGTTGTTACGCTCGATACGCTGGGTGAATATCTTCCCGGTCAGATGCATCTCGCTCGGTACCTCTCTGGCATAGCTTCCCCAGTCATCACTGGTGATAAAGCCTATCTGGAACGGAGAAAGCAGGCTCAGCAACCGACGGCATGTATCATCGTTGCGTGGGCCAAAGGTATAGGCCACGACTCGTTTTCTCTTGGTATCAAAAGCATACCAAAGCCAATGTCGATGCTGTTTATTGCCGACATAGGCCCATTGCTCATCAAGTTCACAGATAAGCGCCACGTCATCGAGCACCACCTTTTCGGTGGTTACTTGCCTTGGGGTGAGTTTTTTAGGGCGCGTATGACGGTGTTGATGCCAATCTTGAGGACGCGAGCAGTATCACGAACACCTGAGCCGTTGAAGGCCATATCAACAATCTTGTCTTTGACGCCAGGCTTGCGGGCTTCATAGGTGTAGGTGAGCTGAAACACGTGCACACAGACGGGGCAACGATAGCGAACATGGCCGGCAGGGGTCTTCCTGTGGCGATATACGTGGTCAGAGTTGCAGTGAGGGTAGTGAACGGTGATGGATGCCATGAATCTCAAAGGTACTCATTGTATCAAT
>NZ_PGGC01000119.1 GCF_002795305.1 Aeromonas cavernicola | reverse complement strand
AGATAAGAAAGACACCGACGGTGACGGTGTTGACGACAAGACCGAAGTGGACAACGGCTCTAACCCGCTTGACCCGAACGATCCTGTTGTTGACCCGAACGGTGACAAAGATGGTGACGGCCTGACCAACGGGCAAGAGAACCAACTTGGTACCGACCCAGATAAGAAAGACACCGACGGTGACGGTGTGGACGACAAGACCGAAGTGGACAACGGCTCTAACCCGCTTGACCCGAACGATCCTGTTGTTGACCCGAACGGTGACAAAGATGGTGACGGCCTGACCAACGGGCAAGAGAACCAACTTGGTACCGACCCAGATAAGAAAGACACCGACGGTGACGGTATTGACGATAAGACCGAAGTGGACAACGGCAGCAACCCGTTGGATGTCAACGACCCGCTTAATGGTGGTATGACGCTCGACGAAAATAGCATCAGGGTCATTCGTGACAATGCTCTGCCTAACAACGTAGACAGCAACGAAGTTGCGGTCACCGTTGTGGATGCGGCTGGCAATCCGAAAGCGGGTGTTACCGTTAACTGGACTACTTCAGATGGTACGTTGGCAGCAGCGACCAGTGTGACTGATGCTGATGGTATTGCTCGCATGACTGTGACTAGCAGTCAGATTGCAACTGCCACTGTGACAGCAACATTGCTGGGAGTAAGCCAGAACGTACAGGTTAATTTTGTGGTGGGCTTGATTGCCGAAGATGGTGTGAAAGTCACGAATCAAAATGGCGACGACGTACCAGCTGGTTCACCAGTAGGTACAGTGCTTTACGCTCAAGTTCGCTTGGACGGTGAGGCTACAGGTAAGACTGGTCGTGGAACCGAGCAACTGAGTGATGGCAATAGCCTAACCTATCAGTGGCAGCGTAGTAAGGATGGTGTCGCTTGGACTGACGTTGGTAGCAACCAGGACACCTACACCACTCAAGGTGCGGATCAGGGCTTTACATTCCGTGTGAATGTGACCGCCCAGTGATGCAGTGATTCGCGGCAAATACCGCAATAAAACCAGTGGGTCCAACTAGGGCCCACACTTTAAAACAAGTGAACAGGAATATTTAAATGAAGAAGTCTATCCAAACTCGTCCAGCTTTTCGTCGTACTGCTCTGGCTGCAGGTCTGCTGGCAGCACTTCTGAGCCACGGTGCAACAGCGCTTACCTCTACTAACACTGCGGGCCCAATCCATGGTCGTCAGATAACAGTGATCGATGCTCCCGAGATTGCAGGTCAGACTGCAGGTTTGGCGGTCACTCTGCCTACAGTGCCCGGTACTGATGATGCTGACAATGATGCTCTGGTTGACTGGTACTACACGTGGCAAGTGGACGGTGTTGATGTTGGCACTGAGCAATTGGCTGGTAGCATCTCTGCTATCCCAGCTTACCAGTCCACAGCCGCTGATGCTGGCAAGAAAGTGACCCTGAAGCTGCGTGCCGTTGCTGATGAGCGTAGCTACCCAGAAGCCACTCGTTATTCCATCGCCAGCGTATCAAACGCTGTTACCTTGGTTGCGGGTGAGTTGGAGATTGGTGGTGAAGGTCCTATCGACCCGAATCCGGAGATCCCAGGATCTATCGGTTTGGATGCTGATGGCAAAGGTTCAGGCCCAGAAAACCAAGAGATCAAGGTCGATATCGGCTCTTCTGTCACCAGCAGCAACCCAGATGCTAATCTGGAGTGGAGCTTAGGGGGTGCTGATGCAGGTCAGTTCACCGTTGATGAGAACGGCGTGCTAACCTTGAAACCGCAGGATGCTGAGAATCCAGTGGACTCCGATGGCAATGGTACCTATGTGGTAGAAGTGACTGTAACCGACCCTGCTACTGGTGCAAGCGACACGGTTATTGTGGAAATCACAGTAGTTAACGTGGTTGAAGTTGCGACTGCTGTTAAGGTAGTTAACGCAAGCGGTGCTGAAATCACTGGTAACCCGATCGTGGGTGACGTGCTGCACACTGCCGTAACTCTGAACGATGGCGCTGGCGAGAAGCGTGACCGTACTGATGCCACTTACAAGTGGGAACGTCGTGTAGCTCGTGTGGTCGGTAGCGAAGGCGAATGGATGACTGTTTCTGGCGAGACTAGCCCGACCTACACAGTGAAAGCTGAAGATCAAGGCTACGAGTTCCGTGTCGATGCCAACGGTAAGTAATATTAGCTATAATCGGCTAATATAAGGCTAGGGAAGCCCGTGATAAGCGGGCTTCCTTATATATGCAGTTTTAATAAATTATTTGATATTTAGCTTTGGTTTTGCCAAGGGTAAATCTCGGGGTTAATAATATGAGCATAAATCTGGCTCGTTTTTCACGCATGCCTAGTTTGTTTCCGATGTCATTGGTTGCAAGTGGGGTATACCTTTTACTATCTCCTCTGGCTAATGCTGCCCCTA
This sequence comes from Aeromonas cavernicola, assembly GCF_002795305.1. Taxonomy (GTDB): domain Bacteria; phylum Pseudomonadota; class Gammaproteobacteria; order Enterobacterales; family Aeromonadaceae; genus Aeromonas; species Aeromonas cavernicola. Next base: position 2,253 of record NZ_PGGC01000119.1, on the reverse strand, counting down.
GTGAAAAAACACTACCTGCACATGGTCGCCAGATCGTTGTTACCGGATCTCCCACTATCAGTGGTTCGGGGGTTGCAACAACCAACATGACCACATCGCGACTTCCTAGTGTCACTGATGCTGATAATGACGCACTTGTAAACTGGTATTATCAATGGATAGTTGGCGGTGTCGCTGTTGGTACCGAAGCACTAGCGGGTAGCACCACCGCAATTCCCCTTTACAGAGTGCAAGCTGGTGATACAGGGAAAGCGATTCAGTTAAGACTACGTGCTGTTGCTGATGGAAATACCAGTTTCCCAGAGGCAACTCGTTACTCGAATCCTGTGCTTTCTAATTCTATTACGGCTCAGGCGGCAACGCTGAGTTTTTCTAATCCCAGTACGACGGTATATACAGCAAACGAAAACTTTTCGTTCGGTTGGAATGAAATGTTCACCTCGAATGTGGGCACCACACTTGCGGACGTAGATTGGACTTTTACTGGCGATGTAGCTGCCCTCCGCTTACCAAAAGATCCAAAGGACAACCTTCTTTGGGTTGGCTATATGGATTATGAAAATCCGAGAGATGCCAACAGAGATAACGTCTATGACATCACCGTTACTATACGTGACAGAGTTCGCAACATCAGTGCTAGTAAGAATATTCGTTATACAGTAACAAACGTGTTGGAAGACGTAACCAGCATCCGCGTAGTGGATGGCAGTTCTAATAACTTGAGCGGTAACCCAGTTGTAGGACAGGTACTGCACAGTGCTGTCATCCTCAATGATGGTCAAGGTGAGCGACTGGATAGAAGTGATGTGAATTACCAGTGGAAGCGTACTGATAGCCGTGTTGGCGGTTCACCAGTCGCGATATCCGGGGCAACCAGTGCGACTTATACCGTTAAAGCTGAAGATCAGGGTTATAAGTTCCGCGTGGAAGTTATCGGTAAGTAACTTATACGGTGGTTAAGGGTGAAATTGGAAAAATGCTCTACTCAATCTACTGTACACAGTTCTAACACATGAGTTAATAAGATGCGTAATCTGAAAATGAAATCAATAGGACAGAGTGTCCGTATATTTGGCGTACTCGCTAGCTGTATTTGGCTCGGGCTTGCCAGTGCGGCAGAAAGTGGCGATACCTTGGAGGCCCATGGTACAGGTGCCCCCACGGTGCCTTCTTCACTGACCGTTTACGGCTTTATTGTGAATACACCTATCACGGCGACTTATGGTACATCAACAGACCCTGATGGTGACCCAATCAACTATGAAGTGAGATGGTGTACCGGTTCTGGCGGTAGTGGAACTTGTGTGACGGGGGCAACTCAGACTTTTACTAATTTCACTACCCGTTATGTATCGGTACGAGCAGTAACTCCGCGTGGGTATCCTACTGCGACCCAAGGACAGAGTGCATGGAGTACTGAAACAACTTCCGCTGTTGGTAATTTGGTTGATATCTCTGGCCTCGGGATGTTCTCCAAGCCGGATGGCACTAACCGTACTTGGTCGGAAGCGAACACATACTGTACTGACTTGGTTCGCGGTGGCTTTAGCGATTGGCGTTTGGCTTCTGAAACTGAGTTAAGGGCTCTTTACGATCGCTATCCGAGATCCGCTGTTGACTCACGATTTGATTGGCCAACAGGTACCACTTACTACTGGACATCGACAGTGGGTGGTCTTGGCCATAGATATATAGGTTTCTTAGATGGTGCGGCTGGAAACAGTGGCGACGGCATCAGACGTAACGTTGCCTGCATTCGTTAATTATCAGCCGGCATACATGTTGTAAGGGGTTATGAGTCTCCTCCATTATCGTCTGATACTTTAGGATGCTGTAAGTTGATCAATGCTTAGAAAATCTGCTCCAGTCGACATTGTCAGCTGGGGCATATCTTTGGGTTAAACAGATTAATGCTATGATGATCTCATCTCCCATTCAGTACCTATCAACAAATCATGCACAGAATATTAATAGAATACGTCAATTTAAATACCTTCTAAGGTCCTAATACCGGATGGTAATCCCCCCATTTTTAGGGGCATTCAAAAGTAGAGGTCATGCAGCCTTTGCCAAATGCTGCTTTGGGGTATAACCATCCAGCGCCATATTGGGCCGCTCATGGTTATAAACCCACAGCCATTGTGTTGCAAATTCTTGTAACTCCTCCAGCGTGCCAAACAGGTGATGAGCCAACCAATCGTAACGCACCGTTCTGTTAAACCGCTCTATGTACGCGTTCTGCTGGGGATTACC
>NZ_PGGC01000012.1 GCF_002795305.1 Aeromonas cavernicola | reverse complement strand
CCTTAACTGATCGGCATTACCGTTACGGGCGGCTTTTTTATCTCGGGTGGGCTCCAAAAAACGACTTCAGATGTGGTGGTAATAATCATCCAAGATGGTTTTTTCAGGGAAATATCGACCGAGTAAACAGTAAGCGAACAGCTGCGTTTTATAACCTGTTCAGCTGATAGAGCTGAACAAAGGCAAGTTTGTAGTAACGGATGGCATTGGTAATAAACATTTTCATCATCTATTCCCGTAAACAGGTGTAAAAAGCTGGCAAAACACAAATGACGAAGCAACGTTAACCAGCGAGTGCGTAAGAGGGTCATAACGGCGCGAAGTGTATGGTTTCGCTAGTATCACTACAAACAAGAAAAAACAAAGGTTTTGAATTAGTTTATCTAATGATTAAGGTGTCGCTTTCTCTGCATTTGAAAAGAGATTTGTGTCTTATCGAGTGCAAGCTGTTACAACTCAAGATTGAGTCAAGATGATGCTTACAAAATATTGTCAATTGATTTATTTGTCACCTGCTGTTGGTGGTTTTATGATTGTTTTTAAAAGTGTTTTTTATTTTTTGGTCACGAATTATCAGGATAGTTCATCGTTGTTCTCATTTGAGTGTTAGGTCTTGATAGATTGTGTAGATTGATTTCAATCAAATAAAGGTGATATAAAACTAAGCCTTCTGATTGAACACTTAAGTAGTTCGATAGGTTGTTTTAGGTTTGTTAAATATTAGTTTTTTTGTTCTTTTTGATGGTTTCATTGTTAATGCTTTTGTAGTGAAAGCGTGACTCACAATGAAAAATAGTGCGCATTAAGTTGAATGAATTTCGACACAAGCCTTGTCCTATAATTTATCAATAGCCGTGCCAATATCGGTGAGGAAGTACCATGATCGCTGAGCATGTGGTGGACTTGTCGCGGTTTCAATTCGCTGCGACTGCCCTTTATCACTTCTTGTTTGTCCCCCTGACGCTTGGAATGGCCTTCATTCTAGCGATCATGGAATCTGTCTATGTGATGACCAACAACCCCGTCTACCGGGATATGACCAAGTTCTGGGGCAAGTTGTTTGGTATCAATTTCGCTTTGGGTGTCACGACAGGTCTTACCATGGAGTTCCAGTTCGGCACTAATTGGGCTTACTACTCCCATTATGTCGGGGACATTTTTGGTGCTCCGCTCGCCATTGAAGGGTTGATGGCATTTTTTCTTGAATCTACTTTCGTCGGCATGTTCTTTTTTGGTTGGGATCGCCTCTCCAAGCATCAACATTTGGCCGCGACCTGGTTGATGGCATTGGGAACTAACCTCTCAGCGCTATGGATCTTGGTGGCTAATGGCTGGATGCAAAATCCAGTCGGCGCTGAGTTTAACTTCGAATCCATGCGCATGGAGATGGTGAGCTTCACTGAGCTGGTTTTTAATCCAGTTGCGCAAGTCAAGTTTGTGCACACCGTCGCTGCGGGTTACACCACTGGCGCCATGTTTGTGTTAGGCATTTCATCCTATTACTTGCTCAAGAATCGTGATGTGGCATTTGCTCGCCGCTCGTTTGCGATTGCTGCGGCATTTGGCATGGCTTCAATTCTTTCGGTATTGATTCTGGGCGATGAGTCTGGCTATGAGACTGGTGAGGTGCAGAAGGTCAAGCTAGCGGCCATCGAGGCTGAATGGGATACCGAGCCAGCACCAGCAGCCTTTACTTTGTTTGGTATTCCGAATCAGGAAGAGATGCGTACCGATTACGCCATCAAAATTCCTTATGCTCTAGGAATTATCGCTACTCGTTCGCTGGATGGTCAGGTCACCGGTTTAAAAGATCTCAAGAGCGAACATGAGCTGCGAGTACGTAATGGCATCACCGCTTATGAACTATTAACTCAGTTGCAGTCCGGCGATAAATCGGATGACACCCGCGCTCGTTTTGATGAGGTGAAACAAGATTTGGGCTATGGCTTATTGCTCAAGCGTTACACCAATAACGTGACCGATGCGACCGACGCGCAGATCAAGGCTGCGGTAGATGACTCTATTCCACAGGTCGCGCCACTGTTCTTCTCGTTCCGTATCATGGTGGCGTGTGGGGTATTGATGTTGTTGCTGATTGGTTTGGCATTCTATGACAGTGCTCGGCACCGTATTGGGGAACGGAAGTGGCTGCTTAAAGCGCTGCTGTGGGGGATACCACTCCCTTGGATTGCTATTGAGTGCGGTTGGTTAGTGGCAGAATACGGTCGCCAGCCATGGACGATTGCCGAAGTATTACCGACCTTTTTATCTGCTTCTAATGTACCAGCCTCCGAGATCTGGTTCTCTCTGATCGGTATCTGCTTGTTCTATACCGTATTGCTGGTGATCGAGTTGTATTTGATGTTCAAGTACGCGCGTCTGGGCCCGAGTAGCCTTAAGACAGGTAAGTACCATTTTGAACAGATCAGCGCGTAAGGAGTGTGACCATGTTTGATTACGAAACGTTACGTGTCATCTGGTGGGTACTGGTCGGCGTCTTGCTGATAGGGTTCGCCATCACTGACGGTTTTGATATGGGAGTGGGGGCACTGCTCCCCTTTGTTGGCAAGAAAGACGTAGAAAGACGCGTGATGATTAATACGATGGGGCCGCACTGGGAGGGTAACCAAGTATGGCTAGTGACCGCTGGTGGAGCCTTGTTTGCTGCTTGGCCTATGGTTTATGCCGCAGCATTTTCTGGCTTTTACATTGCGATGATCCTGACGTTGATGGCGCTGTTTTTCCGCCCAGTTGGCTTTAAATATCGTTCACTACGTGAGGATACAAAGTGGCGTAGTAACTGGGATTGGGCGCTGTTTGCTGGTAGTGCGATTCCGCCGATCGTATTCGGGGTGGCCTTTGGCAATTTACTACAAGGCGTCCCCTTTGATTTTAACCAGTTCATGATGCTCACTTATCACGGTAATTTCTTCGGGTTACTTAACCCGTTTGGCCTCCTCGCTGGCCTGATCAGCCTATTTATGCTGGTCACCCAAGGCGCTACTTGGTTAATGATGAAAACGGATGAACAAGTGCTAGCACGTGCGCGCACTGCTGCGATGATTTGTTCATTGCTAACGTTTGTGTTGTTTGGCTTCGCCGGTTGGTGGGTCAGCGGCATGGAAGGATATGTGGTCGTCAAAGCGGCTGCGACCGATGCCGTATCCAACCCAATGAATAAAGAAGTGGTGATGCAGGTAGGGGCTTGGATGAACAACTATAGCCTCTATCCATGGATGATCATTGCGCCGCTGCTTGGTCTGACCATGAGTTTTTTGACCACCCTATTTGCCAGACTGAACATCGGCTGGTTAGCGTTTACCAGCTCCTCGTTGGCAATTGCAGGGATCATTCTGACTGCTGGGTTCTCCATGTTTCCATTTGTGATGCCATCGAGCATGGCGCCGTCACTTAGTTTGACAATGTGGGATGCTACGGCTTCATTTAACACCTTGCAGGTAATGACGGTTGCCGCTGCTATTTTTGTGCCGATTGTGCTGGGTTATACCATCTGGAGTTACATCAAGATGTTTGGCCGAGTAACCAGTCAGCATATTGAAGACAACCAACAATCACTCTACTGAGAAGGTGTATTGATATGTGGTATTTCACCTGGATCTTAGGCTTATTGCTGGCTTGTGCGTTTGGCATTATTAATGCGCTCTGGCTGGAGCACACTGAGAATTTGGATCGCCAGATCAATGACGATAAATGATCGGCTCGCTTGGCTGGCTGCACCATTGGCGCGCCAGCCTTGGCAGGGATTACTGTTATTTTTGGCGGCTTTATTAGCGGTTGCGATCTTACAGGCTCCCCACTTGATCGCGGCTAATACTAGCGTCCATGGTCATTGGCTTGGCCTTTGGCTAATGTGGTCGGTTTGTTGTGGCATCATTCATGGGGTGGGATTTCATCCTCGCAGCCTTGTTGGTCGTCTCTTATTGCTCCCTTGGCTTGCTTGGCCCAGTTTGTTATATGGGCTCTGGTTAATGCGGTCATATTTCATTGCATAAAACGGGGGAATGCCTGATTTCCCTGCCTTCCCCTGCTTCTTTCCCATTCAGCCCTGCGCTATGATAGCCACCCATCTGACCGTCGAATGGATCACAGATTGTTATGGGGGAATGCTATGAGTTTCCGGTGCGTGTCTACTACGAAGATACCGACGCTGGGGGCATCGTCTACAACGCAAATTATCTTAAATTCATGGAGCGAGCCCGCACTGAGTTTCTGCGCACCGCAGGTGTCGAGCAAGACATATTGCTACAACAGGGATACGCCTTCGTTGTGAGCCGCACAGAGATCGACTTCCGCTCAGCCGCTCGTTTTAATGAACTATTAACCGTCTTAACGCAAGTGAGTGAAGTGAAAAGAGCATCCATGCGTTTTTCACAACAAATCCTCGCAACTGATGGGCGGTTGGTCACGGCAGCTATGGTCCAAATAGCCTGTGTCAGCCACCCGCAAATGAAACCTGTTGCAATACCTGAAAACATCAAGGGAGTGCTGTTAAGTGCACGCTGAAATTTCGTTTATTGGTCTATTTTGGCAAGCCAGCCTGTTGGTAAAGTTAGTCATGTTGACCCTGATGGGAATGTCTGTTGTCTCTTGGGCGCTGATATTTCAGCGCGCTAAAGCCATCAAGGCGGCCAATATTGCCTCTGAACAATTTGAAGACCGATTTTGGTCAGGGGTCGATCTTAACCGCTTATATCAAGAATCATCTTCCCGTCGTGATGATATCGAAGGCATGGAAGATATCTTCTACTCTGGTTTCAAAGAGTATGCCCGGCTGCTAAAGGCGGGGGCCCGTGGTCAAGACGCGGTGATGGATGGTACATACCGTGCTATGCGAGTCTCTCTTTCTCGTGCGGTAGATGAGTTAGAGTCTAACCTCCCAGTATTAGCAACTGTCGGCTCGATTAGCCCCTACATCGGCTTGTTTGGTACGGTATGGGGGATTATGAATGCGTTTATTGCCTTAGGCCAAGTGCAGCAAGCGACCTTGCAAATGGTGGCGCCGGGTATTGCAGAAGCACTGATCGCAACGGCTATGGGCTTATTTGCCGCGATTCCTGCGGTTATCTTCTATAACCGCTTCTCAAATAAGGTTGAACGCCTAGAGAACGCCTACGCCAACTTTATGGATGAGTTCACCACGATCCTGAATCGTCAAATTGCGCAACAGGGTGATAAATAAATGCAAACCTATCAGCGGATCCGGCGCAAAAAGGTAGCAGAAATAAACGTAGTGCCCTATATCGATGTCATGCTTGTGCTACTAATCATTTTTATGGCGGTGACACCAGTGATCACCCAAGGCGTCAAGGTTGACTTACCACAAGCAGAATCAGAGCAATTACCTGAGGATGCGAAGCCGCCCTTTATCGTGAGTGTCAATACGGACGGCGAGTATGTGATTAAAGCTGGTGAGGCTGATGATGAGCCCGTGCCGGCGGGCACGCCAGAAGCCATGCAGCAGTATATTACCGAGAAAGCGATGGGATATCTGGCGATTAATCAAAATGCCCCCGTCGTCGTTGCCGGTGATAAATCGGTCCGTTACGAAGAGGTCATTTTGTTAATGGTTGCACTTAAGAACGCAGGTGTGCCTCAGGTTGGCCTGATGACAGATCCGGTAAACTGACGGAGATGGATGTGAAGCGTGGTATTTCCGGTTACGTTATTGTATCAATTCTGCTGCACCTGATTATCGGCATCATCCTGTTTGTCGGGCTTGATTTTAGTAAGCCGAAGCGTCCCGAATCGAAGGGGGAAATTGTCAATGCGGTTATGCTCGATGAAAACTTTCTCAATGAGCAGGCTAAGCAAATCCAGCAGCAGAAATCTCAGCCTAAACCTCAGAAAGTAGAGAAAGAAAAGGATAACGAAGATACGGATATCGCAAAGCGTGAGCTGGCCATGCAGCAAGAGCGGCTGCGCATTGCCGAGGTAAAGCGTAAGGAAGCTGAAGCAGCTACCCGTAAAGCAGAGGCTGAAAAACAGAAAAAGGTTGCAGAGCAAAAGCAGGCCGAAGAGAAAGCAAAAAAAGCAGAGCAAGCTCGCAAACTCGAAGAGCAAAAAGCCAAAAAGGCGGAGGCTGAACGTAAGGCTGCAGAGGCAGAGAGCAAGGCGCTGGCCTTAAAGAAAAAGGAGCAAGAGAAAAAAGAGGCAGAAGAGCAAGCCAAAGCTGCTGCCGCTAAAGCAAAACAAGCAGAAGCAGACAAGAAGGCTAAGCAAGAGGCAGAGCAAAAGGCAAAGGTTGAGGCCGAGAAAAAGGTGAAGGCAGAAGCAGAAAAGAGAGCGAAAGCTGAGGCTGAGAAGAAAGCAAAAGAAGAGGCAGCAAAAAAGGCAAAAGCTGACGCAGAGAGAAAAGCGAAAGCCGAAGCTGAAAAACAGGCCAAAATTGCGGCAGAGCGTAAGCGTAAAGCTGCCGAAGAGGCCAAGTTGCAAAAAGAGATGGAAGCCATGATGCAGCAGCAAATGGCTGCGGAGGCGAATGCCCGTAGTCAGGCGGCATCTGCCGCAGCAAAAGGTGAGGTTGATAAATATGCCGCGCTCATCAAAGCAACCGTTGAACGCTACATGATTTTAGACCCAACCATGCGGGGCAAAACATGCACTATTGGTGTACGTCTTGCCAGTTCTGGTTTTGTCATTTCAGTGGATAATGGCCAAGGTGATCCTGCTGTGTGTCGTTCTGGCAAGGCGGCTGTGCTGAAAGCAAATCAACTACCGGTGCCGAAAGATCCCGCAGCGTTCGAGATGTTGAAGGAGTTTAATCTTAAGTTAGAGCCGAGCATCTAGGCATGATAAAACGTGCTTATCGACAGGTGAGCTGCGTTTTGCTGAGAAAGGAATGTAACCTCCCATTTTTATTGGAATCGAGTATTTAAGCCATGATCAGAAAAGTATTTTTTGCTTTGGTGGGCTATCTATTGCTAAGCCAGAGTGCTCAAGCGGCGTTGGACATTGTTATCACCGGCGGTATTGATAGTGCTCGGCCTATTGCAATAGCCCCTTTTAAGTGGGAGGGCAATGGCCAGTTGCCGCAAGATATTGCGGAGGTCGTTTCTAACGACTTGATGCGTAGCGGGAAATTTAAACCGCTTGGTCGTGGCCAGATGCCACAAACGCCGAGCAACAGTGGTGAGATCAATTTTGCTCCTTGGGCCGCACAAGGCATTGAGGCTGTCGTTGTTGGGTCGGTGACGGCCGTAGGGGATGGTTCTTATAAAATAAACTTCGAGTTAGTGGATGTTCTTAAAGGGCAGCTTGCTAAAACGCAGGGAGCTGAGAGTAATGGTTATATTCTAGATAGTCGAATGGCGACCATTCCTGGCGCCCAGATGCGTCAGTTTGCGCACCGTATTTCTGACATCGTTTATGAGCGACTCACCGGTGAGCGCGGTGCGTTCCTGACCCGGCTTGCGTATGTTTCGGTTCAACAGGGAACCCAATTCCCCTACCAGCTGCGGATCTCTGACTACGATGGTTACAACGAGAAGACGTTACTTCGCTCTCGTGAGCCGCTGATGTCGCCTTCTTGGTCACCAGATGGTAGTAAGTTAGCCTATGTCAGCTTCGAAAACCAAAAATCCGAAGTTTATGTTCAAGATATCTATACCCAACAGCGCAGCTTGCTCACTAGTTTTCGGGGCATTAATGGTGCACCTGAATGGTCCCCTGATGGGCGCCGTTTAGCGGTTGTATTATCTAAAGATGGCCAACCAGATCTTTATGTTGTTGATGTAGCGAGTAAGCAGCTAACACGGGTGACGAATAACCGCACGATTGATACTGAACCTTCTTGGATGCCTGATGGGCAAACTTTGCTATTCACCTCTGAACGTGGTGGCAAACCCCAGATTTATAGCGTAAATTTGTCGACTGGCGATACTCGCCGCATGACTTGGGAAGGTGAATCCAACCAAGGCGCATCAATTACCCCTGACGGAAAGTCAATGGTGATGGTTACCCGGGTTCAGGGGCAATATCGAATTGCCCGCCAGGACATGGAAACAGGCGCTTTACTGGTATTAACTCAGAGCGCTCTCGATGAATCGCCAAGTGTGGCACCCAATGGCAGCATGATTATCTATGCCACCATCTATCAAGGTCGTAAGAGTTTAGCGTTGGTGTCGACTGATGGTCGCTTCAAGGCCGTGCTCCCGACGAATAGCGGTGAGATTCGTGCACCAGCTTGGTCGCCCTTCTTGAATTGATATAATTCGATTGTTTTTTGTTTTGTTATAAAGGTTTAAGGAAAGAATATGCAACTCAATAAACTGCTCAAGGGCCTCGCCATTGCACTACCACTGTTCACTTTGGCTGCTTGTAGCTCCTCTTCTGATTCGGATGCTGCTGGTTCAGAGTCTGGTATGACTGATGGCAGCATGGGCGGCATACAGACTGGCGGCGCAGGTGGCCTGTTGTCTCCAGAAGATCAGATGCGTCAAAAATTCGAAGCGCTGCAGCGTGATAACGTAATTTACTTCCCGTACGACGGTTATGATATTCAAGGGCAATATGCAGACTTGCTTGATGCTCATGCAAGCTATTTGCGTGAGCGTCCAAGTGTGAAAGTATTGATTGAGGGACATGCCGACGAACGCGGTACTCCAGAATATAACATCGCATTGGGTGAGCGCCGCGCTAAAGCAGTGGCTAAATATTTGCAGACATTGGGTGTGCAAGCTGAACAGCTCTCTATCGTTAGCTATGGCGAAGAGAAACCGCTTGATTTGTCTCATACTGAGGATGCCTTTGCTAAGAATCGCCGCGCGGTTTTAGTTTATTAAGGTTTGATAAACATGAATGTTATGTATAGACAGGCGGCCATCTTGATGGCCGTTTTATTTGCGGTTACCGTCGATGCTGCGGCGCCAGTGAGTGACTTAAGTGGTAGTTCCGGAGGGAATGTTGTTCTCAGTGGTAATAATGGCGCTATTGTACCTACAGGTAGCCTAGAGGAGCGTGTTGCCCTGTTAGAGCGGACATTTAATGCGAGATTACGCTTACAGGCAGAATTGCAACAGCAAGTCGACTCCTTACAAGGTGAGGTCTCCGAACTACGCGGTCAGTTGGAGCAACAGACTTACCAAATGGAGCAATCGCAAGAGCGTCAGCGTCAGCTCTATCAGGAGCTTGATAAAGTCACCCGTAGTCAGCAACCCCCTCCACCCTCTATAACTCCTCCTTCTGGTGCGGCAACGCCGGCAGCGGCTGCTAATTACTCATCTAACCAAGATGAGAATCAAGCCTATGATGCTGCTGTAAATATGGTGCTTAAAGATAAAGCCTACGACAAGGCTATACCTGCTTTTGAGCGCTTCATCACGCAGTACCCAAACTCTGGTTATGTGCCAAATGCGCATTACTGGCTTGGCCAGTTGCTGTTTAATAAGGGAGATAGAGTTAGCGCTGCAGCTCAGTTTTCGACTGTTGCTAACAAATACAGTAACTCACCTAAGCGAGCTGATGCGCTATTCAAATTAGGTATGCTCTCTCAGCTTGATGGAAAGACGGCAGAAGCTAAGTCTTTTTATGAGCAAGTGATAAAAGGGTATCCCAATACCTCACCGGCGCAATTGGCCAAGCAAAGTTTGAGCAAACTGTAACATTTGTATGTGTCATGATGTCATAAGTGTTTTCAGAAACAGTGACATCACTTGTATGCACAATGAGCAAACAGATTTAAATTACGAACTTTCTATTGCACCAAGAATTTAAATCCGTATTATAGGCCGCCGTCAGAGCCGAAGCCTTAGCGCCATTGGTTTTGGCCTTGGTGAGGGTCGTTAGCTCAGTCGG
>NZ_PGGC01000118.1 GCF_002795305.1 Aeromonas cavernicola | reverse complement strand
GGAGGTTATTTATTCCTGACCTGTGAAATATCCAGATTATGAAAGAACGTAATATTAATTAATCCGCGAACGCCCGATTACGCTACGCTAATCGAGCCTACGGCCCTAAGATGGGATATTCTCAACCACAAAATTATCTGGGTCACGCCAAGATATTACTTTGTAACTTTTACTTACCATATTCCTATCTTTATAAAAACCAACGATTTCCGATGGGTACCATCCATACCCAAACAAGAATAGAACCTCGCGGTCAATTAGACGATTAATCATTGAAACAATATCGTTTTCTGTCGAAAAAGATTGCACCATATAATCTCCATCGACTGTAAAGCCAATATTATTCATATCACTAACCAACTGTTCATTGTTAGCTATCAATTTTATTTTGTTACTATTTATATCAGTAACAATAATTGTATTATCTGGTCTTTTATTCACTTCACTTTTACCCTCAAAAAAACCGGTGTAGATGTAGGTACAGAGTCGATAACAAGCTCTGGAGCACCGCCTGGTAGATGTTGTCCAGGGCCTTTAAAGTAATCATTACCAGATAGTGGACTCCTAGGGTTCATTTCTGAAATGCCGTCTATCTTTCTTACATTAAAACCTTCTGATAAAGATCCTGGATTTAGCCCCATATTCTTTTCAATTATCGAAGCTGTGGATTGAGATATAGTGACGCTATCGGAATCAACCTCGCCGAAATATTTCATCACTCCATTTTTATCTGTAACGAACGTACCATCCCTACCTATTGATGGATATTGGTCCCAACTAGAAGGACTTATATTAAAGCCTTGGTTATCAGACAGCATTTTATGCTGCCTAGCTTGGGCAGCCACCACACTCGGCGGCTCTTCCATACCGTTTGGTGTATTTTGACTAGCGTGGCCATCAATATTATTCGGCCCATTTTCTTTTACATTTTTCAACCCCAACGGATCGACCCAACCAATCGGATTAGGCGCATATTGGTAGTTATTAATGCCCCCCGCTAACCCAATCGGATCGGGGCTAATAAAGCGGCCGGTATCGGGTTGATAATAACGGTGGCGGTTGTAGTGCAGCCCTGTTTCCGCATCCCAATATTGGCCCTGAAAGCG
>NZ_PGGC01000117.1 GCF_002795305.1 Aeromonas cavernicola | reverse complement strand
CCCGCCGCTCCAAGCCACTGTCGATCACCACCGAGATCCCCTCGATGGTGAGGGAGGTCTCCGCCACATTGGTGGTGAGCACCAGCTTACGGCGACCAGCAGGCGCCGGTTCGATCGCTGCCTGCTGGGTCGCCATGTCGAGGCGGCCGTAGAGGGGGGCGAGGGTCACGTCATCCGGCAGTTTGTCTGCCAGCCATTGCGCCAGCCGCTCGATTTCCCCTTGGCCGGGTAAAAAGACCAACAGGCTGCCGCGCTGGGCGGTCAGCGCCTCCAGCACCACGGCACCGACCTGCGGCTCCAGCCACTGCTGGCGATTGGCAGGGCGGTAGTGGTAATCAATGGGAAAACCGCGCCCCTTGGAGCGGATCACCGGGGCATCTGGCAACAGGCGTTCGAGCGCCATGCCATCCAGGGTGGCGGACATTACCAGCAGCTTGAGGTCATCACGCAGCCCTTGCTGGCTCTCGATGGCAAAGGCCAGCGCGGTATCGGCGTGCAGACTGCGCTCGTGAAACTCATCGAAGATCACCAGCGAGACACCGCTAAGCTCAGGGTCTTGCTGCAACATCCGAGTCAGTACCCCTTCGGTCACTATCTCAAGCCGGGTCGCTGCGCTGGTGCGGCTCTCGCCACGAACCCGCAGGCCAATCCGCTCACCCACCTTCTCCCCCAGCTGGCGAGCCAGAAAAGTGGCGATGTTGCGCGCTGCCAGCCGCCGTGGTTCCAGCATGATGATGCGGCCGGGCAATCGGTTCTGGCGCACCAGCTCCAGCGGCAGCAAGGTCGATTTGCCCGCGCCGGGCGGCGCCTGCAGGATCACGCTGGCGTGGCTGTCGATAGCACTAAACAGATCGGGCAATATCGAAACGATGGGAAGCTGGGACAAAGCGATGGGTACCTTCTGTAACAACTGATAAAACGGCGCCTATTCTGCCACAGCCCGCCCCCCCACCGTGAGTAGATGTGACGGGATGCACCATTGCATAACAGGGTGGCGAGACATGGCCAGACAGCTGCCATAGAATGGGCGCATTCTATGAGTGTGAACAAGGCATGATCAGCACATGGCCAAACTCTTCTTTGCCCTGCCCGTCAAGGCGCTCGCCCCCGCGCTGATCGCTTGGCGCGATCAACGCCCCTGGCCCGGGCAAGCAGTGCCGCAAGCCAACCTTCATTTGACCCTGGCGTTTTTGGGCGAGGCCAGTGACCAGACGACCCAGCGTTTGATCGACGCCGTGCAGCAGCAACACTGCCCGCCGCTGACCATTAAGTTAGAGCAGACCGGTTGGTTTAACCGTGCTAAAGCGGCGTGGATTGGTCCGATAGCATGGCCTAACGAGCTGACCGTGCTGGCGTTGGCACTACGTCGTCATGGCGAAAAACTGGGGCTGGGTAATGGCGAGTTGGGCTATCGCCCTCACGTGACCTTGTCACGCAAAGCGGGCGAGGCACCAGCTACCCTGCCAGCGCCCGATTTTCTACTGCAGGCCGATGAATTCTGCCTCTATCAATCCATCTCGGCCCCGGACGGGGTGCGCTACGAGCCGCTTGCCTGCTGGCCGCTGCGAGCTCGGGTAAAAGAAGCAGAACGGAGGGCAAATCCGTGATCTTTGATCCCCCCCTGCAATCGGGCCAGCTGGTGGCCCGCTACAAGCGTTTTTTGACCGATGTGCAACTCGATAACGGTGAGCTGATCACCATCCACTGCGCCAATACCGGCGCCATGACCGGTTGTGCCGAACCGGGTACCCGAGTCTGGTATTCCACCTCTGATAATCCTAAGCGCAAGCTGCCCTGCAGTTGGGAGATTGCCCAAAGCCCTGCGGGCCATTTTATCTGCGTCAATACGGCCCGCGCTAACCAGATCGCCCGTGAGCTGATTGAGCAAGGTGCCCTTGCTCCACTCACCGGTTATGCCTCGCTACGCAGCGAGGTAAAATATGGTGCAGAGAACAGTCGCATCGATTTGCTGCTAACAGATGATGAGCGGGGGCATTGTTACATCGAAGTCAAATCGGTCACCCTGCTCGATGAGCGCGAGCAGCCCGGCATGGGCTATTTTCCCGATGCAGTGACCACTCGTGGTGCCAAACATCTGCGTGAATTAATGGCGATGAAAGCGGCAGGCCACCGCGCAGTGCTGCTTTTTATGGTGCTACATACCGGAATTGTCAGGATGCGGCCTGCAACTCACATCGATCCGCACTATAGTCAGCTCATTGCGCAGGCAATAGCGGCAGGGGTTGAAATCTTGTGCTACCGCCCTCACCTTGGGGTGGATGGCATGGTGGCTCATGATTTCATTCCTTTTGAAGCTAGCCACCTGCTACCCGAGGGGAGTGCCTAAATATGGTAATCGGTAACATTATTGGGATGGCTCATTTGCTTACCAGTTACCCTTCTGCTATAGATAGCGCCCTCAAATTATGGATGGCACGGGTAGCGTGCTGAATTAGGAGACAGGGCATGCCAACAGGCGAAAACAGGAAATCTCTGGGCCCCCTGGCCATTGCGGGTGTCGCGCCTTACCAGGAGAAACTGGGTGAGGAGTACATGAATGACCAACAGAAAGCGCATTTTCGCAAAATCCTAGGGGCTTGGCGTAATCAACTGATGCAGGAAGTTGACCGCACCGTTGACCATATGAAGGATGAAGCTGCTAACTTTCCAGATCCGGTTGATCGCGCCGCACAGGAAGAGGAGTTCGCGCTGGAATTGCGGACCCGTGACCGTGAGCGCAAGCTGATCAAGAAAATCGAAAAGACCTTGGTACTGCTTGAAGACGACGACTTCGGCTACTGTGAACATTGTGGCATCGAGATCGGCATCCGCCGTCTGGAAGCACGCCCCACTGCCGATCTTTGTGTTGATTGCAAAACGCTTGCCGAAATCAAAGAAAAGCAAATGGCTGGCTAACAGCCCGCGTGCTGCACTAGTAGTAACAAGGAATGCATCAGCCTAATGCCAGTCAGTTAAGCCTGACTGGCATTTTCTATTGGTTTTTTTTAACCCCATACTTGCGTACCCTTGACTGTACCCTTGACTGTACCCTTGACTGTACCCTTCAGGGCGACAGTGTGGGCGTAGTGGTTCATCGGCATAGGCTTGACGCGCACACCCCGACAGTATCAAAGCCAAAACGGCATACGCTCATCAAATCAGAGGGTTGTTGGCTGAGCTTGGTGTTCTTATCCACCTAGGTCTTGCGCGTATTAACCCGCGATTGCCCGAATTCTAGGCAAGGCGTGAGCACTGCCTGCCGGCAATGTTGCGTCATTACAGTAAGCCGCCGTCCCCCGCGCTCGGTGACTTGTTTAACAGCTTCGATTTTGAATATTTCTAGATAACGTTGAAGGGTCATAACGCCTCCAAGCCTCATTTTAAGGCTGCGAGGTGTCTACGGAACTGGAGGACGATTCACAGGGAGTGTTATTTTTTACCAAACCCAGATTGTTTTAAGGTGTAACCCACGCTATTTTGCCACGCATCTAATCCACTACGATTATTTCCAGCTACCAAGCTAGCAGCAAGGCTAGGGCTGTTAAAAAGCTGATCAGCTACGAATAAAAATCCCCCCTCACTTCGTGCAATCATGATCCCTTTTGCTAATAACATGTTGCGTAAATCTTTCACAGCCTCACGCAACGATGTTGCATCCTCCCCATTAGTTGTTGATCCAGAAAGCACAATAAAACCTGGATTTTTGCGATTACCCACAGGGTAGCCATACGCTTGCGCCCCTTTACCATTGAAATAATAAAGCTCACGCTCACCAGGCTGGTTATCGGCAAGCGCTTTTTGTAAGGTCATTAACTCGTTATAAATATCGATAGGTACAACAGCCGCCTGCTTATTACCTTTATTGTCAACGATAAAGTTAATTTGCTTATTTAACATCCTTGTACACCCTGTATATAACGTACGGAGAAATGATATTTATGAGCACATCTTATTTCAGGCAAGTAATCAAGCTATCGATGGGAATAAAATGGCTCACGACCAAGAAATCATGAAATCACAGCCTATCATGGTGGTCAAATTAGATAAGTATCTAGTCCAGCAATGGGTTGACCCATTTGGTAGACCCGCTTGTGGATCCAAGCAAACAGCAGGTATGAGGAAGCAGAGGCCAACTCCCCCGTTGCGCTGGTTTTCATCGGCGAGCACGGGCTGATAGCGATAGCAGAACTCGCTCACCTTGCAAGCTAACTAGATAGAGATGGCGTAATGCACCACGGCTTTGGTCGCCATCTTCCTGCGGGCAGATGGCGTTACCCTTTTTTGCTATGGCCTCGGCGATGCTCTCTGCCTTGAGGCGCTCCTCGGCATACATCTTCTTGAGGCTAGTCATGAAGGAGGCATCCATGCCACCGAATGTGGAGTGCTACCTCTAGAAGGTGGCCGAACTGATGCCATGCTCACGGCACCGCTCGGGGACGGGTGAACCAGACTCGGCTTGCTTGAGGATGGCGATGATGTGGGCATCGCTAAAGCGTGATGTTTTCATGAAGAACCTCCTGCGTTCAAGACAGGTCTGATATTAATACCGAAAGAAGTACGCAGGTGTGCACTCATGCAGCGTAAAAAAGACACCGGCGTGAGGCCGGTGTCAGGTGATAACTAGAACTGTACCTTTATTATTTGATGTTCATCCGCGCATGGACTTGTACTCATTCTCATGATTTTTGAAAAATATAACTACTTTCAATATTTCTGTCTTGATGAGCAACAAATAATCTATATGCTGCGGGTTTGCTCGTACTATCGTGCACAAGATACAGGTCACCGTCGATTTCATTGCCATCACAATTTGCCGAAGTGACATTAAGTTTATTAACCCCATGAAAGATCGCGTCTTCTACACGACCTTGTAAACCACAATCCTCTAGGGCTGTCACAGAATCATTCTTATCCACTGCAAAATTAAATATCTTCGAGGCGTTTATTTTTGTTAGATAATCACCAATATTTAATTCATGGTGTTCTTCTAATGGTTCAATCAATGAAATAGTGATAGGCGCGTTGCTATTTTTTAGACTGCTAAAAATGCCAGCCCTCTCTGTGATGATATTTACATCTCCATCATTGCCATCCTGCAAAAAAATAATTTTATTATTATTTTTATCGGTGTGCATGGTCCCTACCATGGGTAATATAGATGCATCATTCGCAATAGCAATTCGATAACTTCTATATTCTGAAATGATGGTGTCAGTGGGAAACAAGACTTTTATTTCATTGCCATTTTCAATGGCACTATTATTTTGTTCATCATGAGTGTTACATGCTGACAGCAATGATAAAGAGATAGCTAAAGGTAACCACTTTTTAATAAAAAACTTGCTCATATGAGTGTCACTCAATTATTAGAAGGCGAAACAGACAGGTTTTTCATATTGATTTTTAGCCATTGCAGGGCAGGGATGTTAGCTTCAAAGCCACTTTGCATCATAGTCATGGTAATATTCCCTCGCTGAATGGCTGCAGATTCATCATTAGCCTGCTCTGGTGCGGGATTACCTACAATACCAAAACCGATGCCTGCCCCACCGTTACCATTGTCATTGGTAAAGTAGATGTTATAAGCATTAAAAGTACCGAATTTAGTCGCGACCCAAGGTAAATTTTCACTTTCACCAGCACTGAATGTGGGAATATTAACATTCAAGCCATAGCCCGGTGGAAGTATCTGTCCTTGTGATTTTTTCATGTCATTCAAATTGTCAATCAGCTTAAAAGTTAAGGCCGCAACTTCTTCAGCTAATACATCATTATTAGTTGTGTTTACATCGGCACTGATAGCGATCGCCGGGATCTGACGCGCAAGCGCAAATTGTGCGTTACTCACCGTACCGGAGGTATTAACAATCGAGCCCAAATTTTGCCCCTCGTTAGCTCCCGATACAACTAAATCAGGTTTTTTTCCCCACTTTTCCTTTGCTAGCACATCCAAGCCATACATAAGAGACATGACTGGCGTACCATCGACGTAATATATTTCAGTCTCCCCTCTAACTAAACCAATCGCAGGATCTCCCACCATCGCTGCGCCATTCAAACAGTTCTGCTTGAGATCTTTAAGCGGTTCTGAAAAATTAATCGATGCCCCCTTTCCGCTTTGGTTAACGCAAGGTATAGAGGCAATCACTCTATGGCCATTTGCAACCAAAATCTTATATATTGCTTTGAGGTTCGCGGTATAACCATCATCATTACTCAGCACAATATCTAACGCATAGCTAGGAAAACTAGCGGCAATCATAAAAGAAGATAACAATAGTTTTTTTCTGAAAATCCGCGTTGATTTCATTATTAATTCCTAGCTGGTATAAAGTTTTAAGGGTTGATTTAAATACATAAAAACTGAAAATATAACCTCAGGTATCGCCCGTTAAATAAAAATTAACGTCGTATTTTAATATTTATATTATTTTTCTTATCCGGCTTCATACGTTGTTCGCTCAGCCACCTATAATGCCGCCATCTTCACGGGTGATCATGATGACTGAAGAGCGCGGACGTGGGCTGTTACTTGGGAAGTGAGAATCTCCTTCTTCTCCAGGATGCTGTACGTTGACGAACATCGTCTTATAATCCGGCGTGAAGGTAATACCCGTTAATTCGCACGATTTAGGTCCAACCATAAAGCGACGAATTTCACCACTATTAGGATCACCCACCAGCATCTGGTTATTACCTTGCCCTTGATAATCACCCTCATTGCTGTATTTACCATCGGTCAGAATCCACAAACGACCCGCCGCATCAAAAGCTAAACCGTCTGGGCTGTTAAAGGTATTGTCTACCGTGATATTTGGCGTACCACGGTTAATGCCTTCGGGGTATGCAATTGGATTACCAGCCAACAGATAAATATCCCACGTAAATTGTTCGGCAGTGGCATCACCACCCTCATCCCAACGAATAATTTGACCATAAATGTTATTAGGACGTGGATTAGCTGCATTCATCGGCATGCCTGCTTCGCCACGTTTATTGTTGTTAGTGAGTGTGCAATAGGGGCGACCATCATGTGGATTGACGGCAATCCATTCCGGCCGATCCATTTTGGTTGCTCCAACCTGTGATGCAGCCTTACGGGCAAAGATTAAAACTTCTGCTGGATCACGAAAACCGTTCTCTGGCGTTAAACCATTTTTACCAAACTCAAGTGCAATCCAACGGCCGGTCCCTCGCAAAGGGACACCATTTACATCTGCGTTAAATTGCGCAACATACAGTGTCCCTTCATCCAGTAGGTTGTGATTGTTGGCTGGATTAATGGGGTCGACTTTATTTTTAGAAACATATTTGTAGATATGCTCGCCGCGCTCATCGTCCCCCATATAAACCACTAGGCGGCCATTTTTAGCGACGGTTACGGCTGCGTTTTCGTGCTTAAAACGCCCCAGCGCAGTATGTTTTACCGGCATCGCCTGCGGGTTCATCGGATCAATTTCAACGATCCAACCGAACCGATTAAGCTCATTAGGGTTCTTTGCCACATCGAAGCGATCATCAAACGTAGACCAGTTGCGCTCGGGCTCTCTGGCGTTCAAGCCATAGCGTTGCTGTTCTGGGGTGGTTTTATAATCGGCGTGCTGGGTACCGAAATAGGTTTCAAAGTTCTCTTCGCAAGTCAGGTAGGTCCCCCATGGGGTTTTGCCATTAGCGCAATTATTAATGGTCCCCAACACCTTACGGCCTGAAGGATCTGCTGCGGTTTGCAGGAGTGGATGACCGGCGGCAGGACCACTGACCTGCATCTCGCTATTGGCGGTGATACGGCGGTTGTAACGCGATGGCCGCTCAACTTGCCAGCGTTGGCTCTCACCGATGCGTTTTACCGCAACAATTGATACCCCATGTGCCGCCTGGGATTTACGCACATCTTCTAAACTGGTGGCCTTGCTACCACCATGGGAGAACAGATACTGCTCATTCACATATTCGTTGTTAATCGCAATCACCCCATGGTTATCATCAATGGGGAAGAAACTCATACCATCGTTATTATCACCGAACTGTTTTTCTTGATCGGCAGCACTATTGCCACCGTTAGGATCGAATGCTGAAGCGCTATCCACAAGTGGGTCACCCCATGAGATCAACACTTCGCTTTTATAACCCTGAGCAACCACTACATCATCAGCAATGGATGCTTTAACTCCTTTAAAACCTAGTAATGGACTGGTTGGTAAGTTCTCAGCATGAGCTTGGTTGGCGATGCTAAAGAGTCCCCCTCCGAGAAAACTCACGGCACCTACCGCGCCGGCACTGCCTAACAATAATTTACGCCGGGTTGTATTGATGAGTAGGTCGGTCGTTAACCGCGCGATCTTATTAGGCATCAGGCTATCACCATTAATATTATGATTAATAAGAGGAATTCACCAAAATTTCAGTGACGTTCAAAGTAGCTGCATACACTAGTCAGTGTTTGTTACAAAAAAATTACGTGCTAAAGGGTGATCAAGGCCATTCCATGTAGCGGGGGATCAGGAGTCCGAGGAACGAACACCACAGCGAGATATGATTTTTTAAAAGGGGATTATTGATAGGCGAATGTATGACTCTGGATGTCGCCGTCTCTCATGAGTGGAACCAGCGATAGGGGCTATTTCTCCCGGTTAGTGGATATCGTTTAGGGTCAGGGGAGGGGTCAGGGTGAGAGCGTGAACTTTTTGTTAACTGACAGCCAATTTCTGGATGCCTGCAGTCAAGACTGCTTCCAAATATTCACTGCTCATGCACGCAATCTTTTGCTTTCGCCGGATGCTTGCTTTGCGTGATGTCTCGGCCCTGAGCATGTTCAGCGCCATATGCCTGATACATGTCAGGATCTCGACGGCATCACCACGATAAATGGGGCATGCATCTTCACCCATGGTGACATCCAGTACC
>NZ_PGGC01000116.1 GCF_002795305.1 Aeromonas cavernicola | reverse complement strand
CGCTGTGCTACTTCGTCGCCATGTTTGTGGCGCTGCGAGAGACCAGCGCCCTCGATGCTAGCGCGCTCTACACCACGGTGCCCCTGATCAGTGCGCTGGTCAGTATGGTGGTGTTTCGCCGCCGGATCAGTGCCCTGATGGCGGTGGCGCTGCTGGGCGGCATGGCGGCCGCCGCGCTGATCATTTTTCGTGGCGACCTTAGTCAGCTGGCGACGTTGCGCTTAACCAATAGCAATCTGATCTATCTGCTTGGCTGCGTTGGGATGGCTGTTAATCCGATTGTGGTGAAGCGCTGCTATCGCGGTGAGCCATTTGTCTACCTCACTTGCTGGACCCTGATCTGCGCCACTTGCTTGCTCACCCTGTTGACCGCGCCCCGCTTGCTGGTGACCGACTGGCAAGGGGTCGCGTGGTCACTGTGGCTGGGGATGGGCTATTTGGCGCTGTTTGCCACGGCGCTCAGCTTCTTTTTATTCCAACAGGGGAGCGTGTTGTTGCAGCCGGAGCAGGTCTCAGCCTACACCTACCTTATTCCGGTGTTGGTGCTGATGACTGAGATGGTGGCGGGGACGACAGTGAATGGGTCACAGGTAGGCGTTGGGGTAGTGGGGGTGTTGCTGACCATGGTGGTGATGGTATTGCTGCCTAGCCCGCGGGGTCATGACCGATAAGCGGGATCAGCGGACGGGCTGATAGTAGGCAAGATACCAGCGAACAAACTCGGCGATGCCCTGCTTGAGGGGGGTGGCGGGACGCAGGCCGGTGAGGGTGTGCAGCGGCTCGCTGTCGGCCCAGGTGGCGTGCATGTCACCTGCCTGCATCGGCACCATTCGCTTGATGGCGGGCTTGCCGAGGGCTTCTTCCAGCGCCTCGATAAAATCGAGCAGTCGTACCGGTTGGCCGTTGCCGATATTGAGCAGGCGGTAGGGGGCGGCGCTATCGGCTGGTGGGCTAGTGCGCGCTTGCCACTGGGGATGGGCACTGGGGGGCTGGTCGGCCACGGCGAGGATGCCCGCTACGATGTCATCGATATAGGTAAAGTCACGGCGCAGATCGCCGTGGTTGTACACCTCGATGGGCTCGTCCGCCAAAATGGCGCGGGTGAACTTGATGATGGCCATGTCGGGTCGACCCCACGGGCCGTAGACGGTAAAAAACCGCAGCCCCGTGGTGGGCAAACCATAGAGCGCCGAGTAGGCGTGGGCCATCAGCTCGCCACTCTTCTTGGTTGCCGCATAGAGCGAGACAGGGTGATCGGTGCGCTGTTCGGTATGGTACGGCATCGCATCATTCAGGCCATAGACCGAGCTGGAGGAGGCGTAGATCAGGTGCTCGATGCCGTGCTGGCGACACCCCTCCAGTACCGTCAACATGCCGCTGAGATTGCTGTCGGCATAGGCGAACGGGTTGTCGATGGAATAACGCACCCCCGCCTGCGCCCCCAGATGGATCACCCGCTCGAAAGGATGGCTGGCAAACAGGGCGGCCATGGTGGCGCGATCCGCCAGATCCCCCTGTTTGAAGTGAAAATGGGGAAAACGGGCCAGTTGGGTCAGCCGCGCCTGCTTTAGGCTCACCTCGTAGTAGTCGTTGAGGTTGTCGAGCCCTACCACTTGCTGACCTGCGGCGCACAGCGCGCTGGCTACGTGAAAACCGATAAAACCGGCAACGCCGGTGACCAGATACCTCATGGCAGGTGCGCTGGCTGATGTTCTAGGTGATGGCACTCTTTGCCTGGGCGCTGGGCCGTGGGGAAAGAGGGGCGGCCCATGGCGTAATAGTCAATCCCGAGCTCGCCAAGCTGGCGCGGATCGTAGAGGTTACGGCCATCAATAATAACCGGCTGCTTGAGCAGGGCTTTGATCTGCTCGACATCAGCGGTGCGAAATGGTTGCCACTCGGTGCAGATCAGCAGGGCATCGGCCCCTGCCAAGGCGGCCTCTTGGGTCGGGCAGAGCTGCAGATCTGGCCGTTCACCATAGAGCTGGCGCGTGCGCTCCATCGCTTTGGGATCAAACGCCTGCACCCTACCGCCGGCGGCCCAGATGGCGGCCAGCAAGGGGCGACTCGGCGCGTCGCGCATGTCGTCGGTGCCGGGTTTGAAGGCCAGCCCCCACAGGGCGAAGGTGCGGCCGCACAGATCTGGGCCAAAGCGGGCCAGCAGGGTGTGCGCCATCTTCTGCTGCTGGCGCTGATTGACCTGCTCGACCGCCGTTAGCAGTGGGGTATCGCAGCCAACGCTGGCGGCGGTATGACGCAACGACTGAATATCTTTGGGGAGGCAAGAGCCACCGTAGCCGCAGCCTGGGTAGAGAAAGTGGTAGCCAATACGGGGGTCGGCCCCGATCCCTTGGCGCACCGCCTCGATATCGGCCCCCAGCTGCTCGGCCAGCGCGGCCATCTCGTTCATAAAGGAGATCTTGGTGGCCAGCATGGCATTCGCCGCGTATTTGGTGAGTTCGGCACTGCGCAGATCCATCACCACTATTTTGTCGTGACTGAGCGTAGCGTGATCCTGGTTAAAGGGGGCATAAAGGGCGCGCAGCTGGGCCAGCGCCCGCTCGCTGTCACAACCGATGATGATGCGATCTGGCCGCAGGCAGTCCATGACGGCGGCCCCTTGTTTGAGAAATTCAGGGTTGGCCGCCACCTCACACGCAAGATCCAGCCCTCGCTCGGCCAGTCGATGCAAGATACGCTGCCGAACCTGCTGTGCTGTGCCGACCGGCACCGTGCTTTTGGTCACCACTACTTTGGGGTTACCCATCAGCTGGCCTATGGTATCGGCCACCGCCAGCACCTGTTGCAGATCGGCCGAGCCATCTTGATCCGCTGGGGTGCCCACGGCGATCAACAGCAGGTCAGCGTGGGCTACACCCATGGCGGGATCGACCGTGACGCCGAGGTGGCCACTGGCCAGATGGTGTGCGACCAGCGGGGCTAGCCCTGGCTCATAGAAGGGGAGCTGCCCCTGTTTGATGGCGGCAATTCGCTCGCCATCCACATCCACGCAGCAGACCTGATGGCCCACTTCGGCCAGCACGGCGGCCTGTACTAGCCCGACATAGCCTGTGCCAAAAATGGTGACCTTCATGAAACGTGCCTCGTGTTGCGCTGAAACGGGGAGCTGGGGGGTATTAGGGGCGGCATGCTGCACCCCGTGGCGCTGGCTGTCAATGCTGACGGCGCGGATGCCATGGCCACTGGGATCGTGGCGGCAATGGCCACGCCGCTGAGTGGGGCGAGATAACGAGCCCCCGTCGTGGGGGCTCGCAAGGTGTCATCTGAGCGTTAGCTTTTGACTTCAGGTTTGGGGGTAGTCGGGCTAGAAGGTGGCAGGATTGGCAGCACGATTTGCGGCTGGTCACCGGTCAAGCTCTTGAGGTAGGCCGTCATGTCATCGCTCTCTTGCTCGGTTAATGTTTGGCCAAGCTGAATGTCTGCCATGATGGTGACCGCCTGTTTCAAGTCCCATACTGAGCCATCGTGAAAGTAGGGGGCCGTCAGCTCTATATTGCGTAAGGTGGGCACCTTGAACCAGCCAATCAGCTGTTGCTCGCCGGTCACCGCCCCTCGACCTTCGGCCTTGTTCTGGGTCGCAAAGGGTTTGATCAGCCCCATCTTCTGATAGGAGTTACCGCCGATGGCGACGCCATTATGGCAAGCGACGCACCCTTTCTCTTTAAACAGCTTGTAACCATTAAGCTGTTGGGCGGTGAGGGCTTTTGTGTCGCCTTTTAGCCAGCGATCAAAGGGCGCATTGGGGGTAACCAGGGTCTCTTCAAATGCGGCGATGGCATCGGTCACTTCATCGATGCCAAAATCACGCTTACCGTAAATGGTGTTAAAACGAGTGCGATATTCCGCCATGGTTTGCAGGGTTTCGACCGCTAACTGATGGGTAAATGCCATTTCTAACGGGTTAGCGATAGGGCCTGCGGCCTGCTCTTTGAGGTCCTTGGCGCGGCCATCCCAAAATTGGACAAAGTTGAGGCTGGCATTGAGGACCGTTGGTGAGTTGATCGGCCCTTCTTGCCATTTATGACCGAGGGAACTGACTTGATTATCGACGCCACCGGTCGCGAGGTTATGGCAGGAGTTACAGGAAATAGCATTGGATTTAGATAAGCGTGGTTCAAAGAACAACATTTTACCTAGCTCCACTTTTTCTGGTGAGCTGACTGTCACCTTTTCTACCGGCTGAATAGGTTCATTTGCCACGGCCATTCCAGGTAAACCCAATACCAACAATAAATAACATTGCTTCATTTTTTGCTCTCTTATTATTGTGTCATCACATCGAGACAGCCTGACCTCAAATGCGGTTTTTCCCTTTGTTTAAGATCAATAAAACCTGTTGTTAACTAACTGAACTGGTTGTTATTTTTGTGATTTTAAGGGGAGATAAATGACCTATTTTAAGGTCGGAGTAGTGAGCTATTTTATTATGCCTAGATGGTGTTTTGGGGATAGCCTAATAATTAGATTAGGGCTATCTAATTAGGCGATTTATCAATATATGGGGGCGAGTGCTGGTTAATCACTGTCATATCGTTGCTGATGATAGATTGCTATTTTAAAAAGCGCTTGTGTTTACTTATGCGTTATTTAACAATGTTGCTGCTGCAATTTATAATGCAAAATAATTGAAATATCTCGCTGGCTAAATAGGATTTTAGTTGTGCAAGTTAATTATACTAATAAAAAGTAAATATAATATTTTAAATCGTTTTTAGGGGAAGTAGTTCGTTCATAGATTAGCAATATGGCGGTGTTGCAAAAAATATAATCAACACTGTTTCGTGTATTATTAATTGAGGATTAGCTATGAAAATGAATGTACTGGCGTTGGCGGTGACCATCTCAATGGCTGGCTATGCTGCGGCCGCTCCCCTGACGATAGAGGTATTCAACCCTGGTTCACAATCGGTGACCTCTGTTTCATCTGAGCTGATCTACGGCGAGAAAGAGGCGATGCTTGTTGATGCCCAATTTGATACTAAAAATGGACAAGCCTTGGTCGACATGGTTAAGAAAAGCGGCAAGAAGCTGACCCGTATTTATATCAGTGGCGGTGATCCTGATTACTATTTTGGTTTGGAGCCTTTGGTTAAAGCCTTTCCTGACGTCAAAGTCCTCGCTAGCCAGCATGTGGTTGATCATATTAATAAAACCAAAGAGAGCAAACTGGCCTATTGGGGCCCTATTTTGGGCGATGGGGCGCCCAAAAATCTGATTGTGCCAGAGGTATACAACGTCAGTTACCTCACCTTGGAAGGCGAGCGGATCGAGGTCAAAGAGTTTAATACTCCGAATGCTTTCTTATGGGCACCCTCTCTTAAAACGGCCTTTGGGGGGGAATTAGTGGGCTATGGTCGACACCTGTGGATGGCTGATACGCCAACCAAAGCCGAGCGCACCGAGTGGGTTGCCGCCTTAAATAACATGCTGGCGCTCAACCCTGCCCGGGTTATTCCCGGCCATTATCGAGATAACGCCCCTGCTGGGACCGAGGCAATTACCTTTACGCGCGATTACGTGATGCGTTTTGAGCAAGAGTTGGCGACAACCAGCAGTACCGCAACCCTGGTCGAGGCAATGAAGTCAGCTTACCCAGACCTACCCGTGACCAGTGGTTTGGAGCTGGGTGCTAAAGTAGTCCGAGGCGAGGCGACATGGCAGTAATCAGCCACTAGAGATGGCTGGGGCGTTACCTGCCTTGCTAGTAAGCTAAAAAACGAAGATGGCTTGGGGAGTGTGATAACAACCCAAGCCATTATTTTTATTAGGATAAACGAGCCGTGCCAGCGGTGGTCACTGCGCGAGCCTGCCAGCTTGCGCAGCGTGGGGCTCACTCGTTAGCCGCTGGTACGGCGAGCGGAGCGCTTATCAGGGGGTGATGACATGCGACCTGATGGCCGGCATGGCCGCACATAACCAATGCTGGAGCCACGGTGCTGCACATGGCGGTAGCATGAGGGCAGCGCTGGTGGAAGTGGCAGCCGCTCGGCGGCGAGATGGGCGAGGGCACATCGCCGCTCAGTACAATGCGCTGGCTGCGCCGCCGTGGGTCCGGCACCGGAATAGCCGAGATCAACGCCTGGGTATAGGGGTGGTGCGGCGTCAGATAGAGCGATTGAGCCTCTGCCAGCTCGACAATTTTGCCTAAATACATCACCGCAATCCGATCCGAGATATGTTTGACCACCGACAGATCGTGGGCGATGAACAGGATGGCGAGGTTCATCTCCTGTTGCAGGCTGAGCAGCAGATTGACGATTTGCGACTGCACCGAGACATCCAGCGCCGACACCGCCTCGTCGCACACCAGCAGCTTAGGCTTGAGGGCGATGGCGCGGGCGATGCCGATGCGCTGGCGTTGGCCGCCGGAAAACTCGTGGGGGTAGCGATCTAGCGCACTGCTAGGTAGGCCCACTTTTGCCAGCAATTCCTGCACCCAGCCTCGTCGCTGCTCACTATTGCCCTTACCGTGGATGATAAAGGGCTCTTCTAGGATCTGACCCACGGTGTGACGGCTGTTGAGGGATTCTGCGGGGTCTTGGAACACCATCTGCATCTCTTGGCGCAGAGAACGCATCTCGTTGGCGCTAAGGGTGGTGATATCGCGTCCCTCAAAGGTAAGGGTGCCTGCGGTGGGCTCGATCAGCTTGAGCAAGCTGCGGCCAAGGGTGGACTTGCCACAGCCCGACTCCCCCACCAGCCCCAGCGTCTCCCCCTGTTTTAGGTCGAAGCTGACGCCATCCACCGCATAAACCGTATAGCGCTTGCGTAGCAAGCCACCGCCTAGCCGAAAGTGCTGCTTCAGGTCCCTGACCGATAACAGGGTGGTCATCGCGTTAACTCCTTCCAGTAGTGACAGGCCGCCTGGTGATGAGGGGTTAGCTGCTCCACCGCTGGCGCCGCCATCAGACAAAGATCGGTGGCGTGAGGGCAGCGGTTGGCGAAGCGGCAGCCTGCTGGCATCTCATGCAGGGCTGGGACTTGACCCTTGATGGTCTTGAGCAGGCGTTTTGGTTGATCCTCAAGGCGGGGGATGGCACTCATCAGCCCTTGGGTATAGGGATGGCGCGGGTGGTCAAACAGCTCGAACACATCCGCCTGCTCCACCACTCGGCCCGCGTACATCACCACCACCTCATCGCACAGCTGTGCTACCACCCCAAGATCATGGGTGATAAAAATAATGGCCATCCCAGTCTGGGCTTGCAGCTCTTTCATCAGCTCGAGGATCTGGGCCTGAATGGTGACATCCAGCGCGGTGGTCGGTTCGTCGCAGATCAGCAAATCGGGTTCGCAGGCCAGCGCCATGGCGATCATCACCCGCTGGCGCATACCGCCAGAGAGGTTGTGGGGATAGACTGCAAAGCGTTGCTCAGGCTCTGGGATACCGACCTTCTGCAGCATGGCGATGGCCGCCGCTTTACGCTGGGCCTTATCGTCGCTGGGGCGATGGAGGCGAAACACCTCCATCAGCTGCTCGCCCACCGTCTGCACTGGGTTAAGAGCCGTCATCGGCTCCTGAAAGATCATCGAGATGCGGTTGCCGCGTAATCGGTACAGTTGATCCGGCGCCAGGGTCCGCAGCTCCTGTCCCGCAAAGCGGATGGAGCCAGCCACCACTTGGCCGTGGGGCTTGGGTAGCAGCCCCATCATCGCAAGAGCGGTGACGCTCTTGCCGCAGCCGGACTCGCCGACGAGGCCTAAGGTTTGACCCGCAGCCACCTTGAAGCTGACCCCATCGAGCACCTTGATGCGGCTGCCATCGACGGTAAACGCCACCTCGAGATCGCGTACCTCAAGGAGGGGTTGCTGAGTATTGGGCATCACGGTGCCCTGTTCACTTGGGGGCATAGGTCTGGTCGAGCAGGTTGATGGGGGTAAGTGCTTCACCTGCCTCCTTGGCTTGTTGGGTCTGCGCCTTCACCTTGGGATCGATCCAGAGCAAGCCACCGCTGCTGTGGGGATAGCCATCCATCGGCCAGTAGAGCTGGTCTGGGGTGTTCTTGGTGGCGGGCACCTCGGGTAGCATCACGTAGCGCCAGCTGCTGGCTCGCACATAGTTGAGTTGCACCCCAGGCACGAAGATGGCGAGATCATAGATCCGCTGCTGGATTTGGTGGGAGAACGCAGCCCGCTTGGTCATGTCAAATTCGTTGCCGTAAGCGTCGATCAGCTCGTCCAGCTCTTTGTCCGCCACATTGAATAGATTGTTGGTCTGCACCTTGTTGGCGTTGGCTGAGTGGAATGCTTCCCAATATTGCGGATAAAGACCGCCGCCGCCCCAGCCGAGCCAAGCGGCTTCATGCTTCTTCTCCAACATCACCTTAAAGCCAGTGGCACCATCCACTAGATTAAGCTCCAGATCCAGACCGGCTTTTTTGGCCTCTTCTTTGAGCAGGGTCAAGCGCTTGGAGTGCTCCTGACTGGTGTAGGTGAGCGTCAGCGTCAGCCGATCGCCCTTGTCATTTTGCAAGATGCCGTCCGGCCCCGGTTTGTTGTAGCCGCCCTTGGCAAAGTACTCCCGCGCCTTGTTGATGTCGTAAGCCCGCTTCGCCAGCTTGATGTCGGTAAAGGGACCAAAGCCGGAACTAAACGTGGTGGCGCGGTCATAGTCACCGCGCAACACAGTGGCGATCATCTTGTCGATATTTAAGGCGTGCTGGATGCCGAGCCGCACGTTGAGGTTAGCCAGCTTAGGATTCGCCACGTTGAGATGGACCCCCTGGCCGCCCTGTTTGGTGTCGGTCATCGCCATCACCTTTTGCACATAGCCCTTTTGGTACTCCTGAGTGACTGCTTTTTCATGCCACCAGTTGGGCAGGATCATCTCGAAGGTATCGAGCTCTCCTTTGAGGAAGTGGCGAAATGCAATGTTGTGGTCGCGGATCACCTGCACCTTGACCGTGTCGAGGTTAAAGCGGTGCTGGTTATAGCGATCCTGCTGGGCCCACCAATCCTTCTGTTTGCTAAAGGTGACCGACTTGCCCTTTTTGACCTCGCTGATCACATAGGGGCCGGTGGTGGGCACTACCGCCCAGTTGTACTGCTTCACCCAGTTGGGGGTCAGCTTGTAGTAGTGTTTGGGCTGGGGCCACAGCTCGGTGGTATTGAGCAGATCCAGCTTGGCCTTACGGCTGCCGGCCTTGACCACAATGGTATGGTCATCGATCTTCTCTACCGCCACCACTTCGGTGGTGTAGTAGTTGTTAAACCAAGGCCCCTTGATGTGCTTGGAGCGCATCATCTCGTAGCCGAAGGTGTAGTCGTCGGCACTGACGGGCTTGCCATCGGACCACTTGGCCCGAGGGTCTAGCTTGAAGTAGACGGTCTGGCTATCTGGCGCGATGGCCCAGTGGGTGGCCAGCGATGGGATCGGGTTGCCGGTATTGGGGTGAAAGCTGATCAGCCGCAGCTGGTTATCCAAAATAAACGAGCGAAACGAGCCGTTGGAGTCGTGCCCCACGGTGCGAAAGGTGAGCGGAAAGCTATCGATAAACATGGTGAGGCTGCCGCCAGGCAGTGCCTTAGGGGAGGCGAACAGCGGATCGGTGTCGTTGGTTTCCCACTTGAGATCCGAGGGCAACGTGGCTGCCCACCCGAGCGAGCTGTTCACTAGCATTAAAAATGTACCTATCCATTTGATTTTATTCTTCATAGTTGACTTCCCAGTCATGCCCCGTGGTGGGGGCTGGTCGATGTAAGGGGCGTGATGCGTGCAGTAAGCACATCACGGATCACTCATAGCGGGTAAATTGCCGCGGATCGAACGCCTCGCGGATCGCCTCGCCAATAAAGGAGACCATGATCAGCACCAGACTCACGGCAGTGACCACTGAGCTGACGATCCAGATAGCCTCCAAATTATTGATGCCCTGCGCCAGCAGCTCACCCCAGCTCGGGGTTGGCGGCGCGAGGCCAAAGCCCAGATAGTCGAGCGCGGTCAGGGTGGAGATGTTACCCACCACGGCAAATGGCGCCAGCGTGACGATCATCATCAGGGTGTTGGGCAAAATGTGGTGGAAGATGATCCGCCCGGTGCTGGCCCCCAGTGCCCGCGCCGCCATCACATAATCTCGTGCTCGCTCCTTGTAAGTGAGGGTGCGCATATACCAGGTGATCCCCATCCAGCCAAACAGCACGTTGATGGCAACAAACAGGCCGAAGTTCGGCTTGGTGAGCGACACCAAGATCATGATGACGTAGAGGAAGGGCACCTGCGACCAGATCTCGATAAAGCGCTGCAAGATAAGGTCAAAGCGGCCGCCGAGAAACCCCATCAGACAACCGAGCGTGACCCCGATGGTGTAACTGGCTACTAGCGCGATAAAGGCAAAGCCGATGGCGATGCGAAAGCCGTAGACCAGCCGCGCCAGCACATCGCGGCCGCTGGTGTCGGTGCCAAGCAGGTGGCGCTCGCTCAGGCTCGGTGGGTAAGGTGGATAGGCATCCTCCTTGAAATCCTGCTCGTAGGGGTTCCAAGGCACCAGCGCCAGCAGCACCCAATCCCCCTTGCCCGCAGCAGCAAAGTTGGCCTTGAGCTGGCGGTAGTTGGTTTCGTACTGGTAATCGAGGCCAAACTGCTGGCCGGGGATCACCTCGCCATAGGTGGGGAAGTAGAGCTGGCCCTGATAGCTCACGATCAGGGCGCGGCTGTTGACCAGCAGCTCCGCCAGTAGGGAGAGCAGTACCAGCATGGCGAACAGGATAAAAGCGTAGTAACCGCGCTTGATCGACTTAAAGCGCTTAAGTTTTTTCACCGTGACCGGATTGAGCGTCATGATGACTCTCCAAACCGCACGCGGGGATCAACAGGAGGTACGACGCAGATATCGGAGACGATATGGCCAGATATCAGCATCGGCATCGCAAGCGGGGTCTGGTTCATGGTCAATCTCCAAACCGCACGCGCGGATCAACAAGAGCAACGCAGATATCGGAGACGATATTACCTATCAGCATCAGCATCGAGGTGATGGCCAGAATGCCCATGACGGTGGGGTAATCCCGCTCGACGATGGCTTCATAGCCGAGCAGGCCGATGCCGTCGATGTTGAAGATGGTCTCGATGAGGAAGGAGCCGCCGAAGAAGACAGTGAGCACCGCTCCTAAGTGGCTGGCGATGGGGATCAGGCTGTTGCGCATGGCATGGTCGGTGACCGCCTTGCGAAACGGCAATCCCTTGGCCACGGCGGTACGCACATAGTCGGCCGATAGGTTCTCCATCAGGCTGTTTTTCATGGTCATGGTGAGGATGGCGAAATCGCCGATGGCGTAGGCGATAAGCGGCAGCAGGGCGTGGGCGAAGAGGGTGCGGATCTGCTCCCAGCTACTGGTCATCGAGTCGAACTCGTCCCCCGGAAACCCGCCCATCGGCAGCCACTCCAGATGAAACGCAAAGACGGTGATGAGGAAGATCCCCACCACGTAGGCGGGCAGGGCATAGGCCATGTAGATAAGCATGGAACTGAGCGAATCAAAACGGCTGTTGTGCCTGAGCGCCTTGGCCACCCCGAGCGGGATGGAGACCGCATAGCTCAGCACAAAGGTCGCCAGTCCGAAGAAGGCGGTGACGGGGAGCCGCTCCTTGATGAGATCCCACACCGGCTCGTAATAGCGGGTCGATTCGCCGAGATCCAGCACCACCAGCTTTTGCAGCCACGCCCAATAGGCGACCAGCATCGGCTGGTCGAGGCCATAGAAAGCGTTGAGCTCCGCGATCTGTTCATCGGAGAGGGCCTGCGCCCCCTTGCTGCCGCTGGATCGGACCGATTCATTTTGGGAAACCTGAGCCTGCAGCAGCATCCGTTCGACCGGGCCGCCCGGTACGAAACGGGTGACGGTGAAGACCAGCAGGGTGATACCAAGAAACGTCGGGATGATTAGCAGCATCCGACGTAGAAAATAGGACAGCATGATGGTACCTCGTCCTTGTTGTGCTTTTTGTGGTCAGTCACATCCCGTGACGAGCCCCTGTGTTCAGCACTCATGTTATGAGGGCCGTGTCACTCGCTATCTTGGCCTTGGGCTGTGCCCGTCATCTTGATTTTCACCTATTGGTTCCACCCAGTGGCACCAGATATTGTGACGGGCTCGGCACATGAGTGGGAACAAGGCACAGCAACAGCGGACAGTTTATTCGGCCACTGTAAAAGCTCTCAAACAAAAATCAAGCACAAGAAAATGGAAAGTACGATAAATGCGGCACTGGAGTGAAAAACGACAAAATGCAGCCGTTTTACCTAAAAACGCTCCAGTTAGCATTGGGTATGACATACCAATGCGCCTATCCCTATCAGGGCATGGCTAAGATGTTAGGGCCATTCGCCCAAGTGGCTAGCGCGCTGTTGAGTGCTCATGATGGGATGCTGTTTTTTGTTGAATACAGTGCAAGTTATGAAGTTTATGGCTGATATTTGGCTTTAAATTAGTTGTTAATCCTGAAAATGGTGACTGGGTAGAGAAAAGTAGCAAAAGACCCTGCATTCATCTTTTGCTCATCTTGTGGGGGGCACGCTGGATGGGTCACAGAATTTGGTTTAGTCAGCTGACTTTGATGGTGAAAGCCGCATAACAAAGTTGAAATTTTGGCCGACTCAGGAAAGAATGCGCGCTCGGTTATTGGCCTGTGGTGCGGGAGATCCCGCCATGGGTAGACCGAGATTAAGATGGCCCTTGGCCAATTGGGTACAGGAAACCACACAGGAATTTTATGAATCCCCTTCGCACCGCCGCTTCGGCGCTTTTATGCACATTTGCGTTGGTTAGCCAGCAGGCTGCCGCCGTTGAGTACCGTCTGCCTGCGGCTGATAGCCGCTTGATCGGTGAAAATATTGACTATGTGGTGCCAGCGGACAATCGCGCCTTGGAGCAGATTGCAGCTGAGTTCCAACTAGGGTTGACCAACATCATGGAAGCCAACCCAGGGGTCGATCCGTATCTACCGAAAGCGGGTAGCACGCTCACCATTCCCCATCAGTTGATCCTGCCCAATGCGCCTCGTGAAGGGATCGTGATCAACGTGGCCGAGATGCGTCTTTATTACTACCCGAAAGGCAAAAACGTGGTCCAAGTGCTGCCTATCGGTATCGGCCAACTTGGCGCTGATACGCCGGAAAACTGGGTGACCACGGTACAGCGCAAACGCGCTAACCCTACCTGGACCCCGACCGAAAATATTCGTCGCCGCTACGCAGCGCAAGGCAAGACACTGCCAGCCGTGTGGCCAGCAGGCCCGGATAACCCGATGGGGCTGCACGCTCTCTATATCGGTAACCTCTATGCCATTCACGGCACCAATGCCACCTTCGGGATTGGCTTACGGGTGAGCAGTGGCTGTGTGCGTTTGCGGGCCGATGACATCAAGTATCTGTTCGACA
This sequence comes from Aeromonas cavernicola, assembly GCF_002795305.1. Taxonomy (GTDB): domain Bacteria; phylum Pseudomonadota; class Gammaproteobacteria; order Enterobacterales; family Aeromonadaceae; genus Aeromonas; species Aeromonas cavernicola. The sequence goes on along the minus strand of NZ_PGGC01000116.1, from coordinate 35,458 downwards.
ACGTGCCGGTCGGCACCCGCGTCCAGTTCGTTAACCAACCAGTTAAGACGACCGTTGAGCCAGATGGCGGGCGTTACATGGAAGTGCACGAGCCGTTGTCGCGTACCGAGGAGGAGTTTAACTCTACTGCTTCCGCGCCGTTGCCGATGACTCAAGCGACCACCCGTTTTATCGCCCATGTCGAGTCTGACTCCAACGTGGTGAAGCAAGTGCTGGAACAGCGTACCGGCTTACCCACTCGCCTTAACCCCTAATCAGGCGGTGAGCTGTGGTGTGACCACAGGCGAGCTAACAATAACGGCGACCATTGGTCGCCGTTATTTTTTACGTCATCACCCGAGCGGCGTTATGGTACGCAGACTGGGCAGAGGGCGTAGGTGCCTTTTGGATCATTAAGGCGGGTTAAGGGATCAAGCGTGCGGCTGAGCGCTTGCAACCCTTGGCTTACACTGGCTGGTAACCCCCGTGCTAGCGTTGGGGCCAATGCTTGTGCACTGCTGTCGAACAGTTGGCGCAAGAACTTATCTTTGGCTGACTCCTCTGGCTCGATGGCGGTCACTTGCCACTCTTTGAGGTTGGCCAGCTCGGCGGCGGCCTCAATGGCGTCATCGAGGTTACCAAATTCATCGACCAAACCGAGGGCCTTGGCATCTTCACCGGTCCAGACCCGCCCTTCAGCCGCTTTTTCAGCTTCTTCTGGACTCAGGCCACGGCCTTTGCTCACCAAGCTAACAAAGCGCTGGTAAGTGTCTTCCACACTGAGTTGAATGGCTTGACCGACGTGATCTGGCAGCGCACGGGTGAGGCCAACCCCGACGTAATCAGTGGTGCCGATACCGTCGGTGTACACGCCATATTGCGCGAGCGCTTTATCGATGGTGGCAAACATGCCGAATACCCCGATAGAGCCGGTCAGGGTCGTGGGGGAGGCAAAGATCTTGTCGGCATCGGCGGAAATCCAATAACCACCGGAGGCGGCATAGCTGCCCATCGAGATGACCACCGGCTTGCCCGCTTGTTTGAGGGCGAGCAGTTCAGCGCGGATCTGCTCGGCGGCGAAGGCGCTACCGCCAGGGCTATCGACCCGCAGTACCACGGCTTTCACCTTGTCATCGCGGCGGGCATCGGCGAGCAGGTCTGATAGGCTGTCGCCACCGATGGTGCCGGCTGGTTGTACCCCATCCATGATGGCGCCGCTGGCGACCACCAGACCCACTTCCTCTTTGCCGCTTTGTGGGTATTGCTCGGGAATGGCGGCCAGATAGCCTTTCAGGCCAATGCCTTTCCAACCATGGTCGTCGCTCTCGCCCACCTCTTTGATTACTGCTTGGGTCATCTCATCACGGGTAGCGAGCTCATCGACCAAGCCATTATCGAGGGCGTAGTTGGCGGCATTGCCCCCAGCCTTGGCGAGCAGGGCGAGGAAGTGCTCTTTGCTTGGTGCCACAGCCTCAGGTTCGATCTCTCGCTGCTCCGCGACATCAGTGATATAGGCTTGCCACAGCTGATCGAGCCAGCGCTGGTTGGCCTCTTTGCTCTCAGGTGACATCTCGTCACGGGTATAAGGCTCGACGAAGGATTTGTAGGTGCCGACCTTAAACACATGGGGGGTGATGTTGAACTTCTCCAGCGCCGACTTGAAGTAAGTCTGGTAGACGCCCAGCCCCTCGATCATCACGGCGCCGCTTTGATTAAGCAGCACATGATCGGCATGGGCCGCCAACAGATACTGGCCTTGAGTGTAGAAATCCGCCATGGCGATAACCGGCTTACCGCTCTCCTTGAACTGGTCGATGGCGGTGGTGATCTCCTGCAACTTGGCAAAACTGGTGTTCTGTAGCCCTTGCGGTTTGATCACCAGCGCCTTGATGCGCTCGTCATCCTTGGCGCTGGTGATGGCCCAGAGCAGTTCAGAGAGGACGATTTCACTGGGTTGCTCATCGCTAGCGTCCAGTTGGCGCAGTAGCTGAAGGGTGGGATCGTTTTGTGAACGCTGCTCCACCAACACGCCATTAAGATTGAGGGTGAGTGCCCCTTCCACGGGATCTTGCGGCGTTTCGCTCTGGCTTAAGGTCACGGCGAGTGTTAGTACGATCAGTAAAAACAGCAAGTTGACCAGCAGCCGCCGAGTGAAATTGAGCAAGCGCCAGAGGCCACGAAACAGCCAGCTCAGGCCTTTGAAAATAGACATAGTCGCGTTATTGCCCTGTTAATGGGTAGAAGAGCGCCATTATTAACCAGTTGCGAGCAAAATTGCCATGTCCTGCGAGGGGAACCGCCTAGCAACGGGTTCGGGGCACGATTGTTAGCTGAAATTTTGTGCAAACATTTGTTTGAAAAAGAGTTTTTGATTCTTTACTCTAGCTTCAATCTGATAACAAAAAATTAACCGGAGGCCTCGTGAGCCGTTATCCCACCTTATTGACCCCGCTCGATCTCGGTTTTACGCAACTGCGCAATAGGGTACTGATGGGCTCTATGCACACCGGCCTCGAAGAGGAAAAAGGGGGCTTTGATAAGCTAGCTGCCTTCTACGCTGAGCGGGCGCGCGGTGGGGTTGGCCTTATTGTCACCGGCGGTATTGCCCCTAATTTGCGCGGGCGCTTGGTGCCGCATGGTTCGCAGCTGAGCTTTCCTTGGCAGGTGAGTAAGCACCAAAAGCTGACTCGGGCAGTCCATCAGGAGGGGGGCAAAATCGCCCTGCAGATCCTCCATGCCGGCCGCTACGCCTATCATCCGTTCAGCCTGGCGCCGAGCGCCCTCAAGGCCCCCATCTCTCCGTTCAAGCCGCGCGCCATGAGCGAGCGGCAGATCCGCGGCACCATCCGCGACTTCGCCGCCACCGCACAACTTGCCAGGAGCGCGGGCTACGACGGGGTCGAGGTGATGGGATCGGAAGGCTATCTCATCAACCAGTTCATCTGCGAGCGCACCAACAAGCGCACCGATAGCTGGGGCGGCAGCAGCGACAATCGGATGCGCTTCCCGGTGGAGATTGTCCGTGCCATCCGCGAGCGGGTCGGCCCCGATTTCATCATCATCTTCCGCCTCTCCATGCTGGATCTGGTGGAGCAGGGCTCCTCACTGCCAGAGGTGATCGCGCTGGGGCAGGAGCTGGAACAAGTGGGGGTGACCCTGATCAATACCGGGATCGGCTGGCACGAGGCGCGCATTCCCACCATCGCCACCAGCGTGCCCCGTGGCGCCTTCAGCTGGGTGACGGCTGAGCTGAAAAAGCACCTCAAGGTGCCGCTTATCACTACCAACCGGATCAATACCCCTGAGGTGGCCGAGCGGATTCTGGCCAGCGGCGAGGCAGACATGGTCTCCATGGCGCGGCCCTTTTTGGCCGATCCTGAGTTTGTGATTAAGGCGGCTGAAGATCGGGCGGACGAGATCAACACCTGTATCGCCTGCAATCAGGCTTGCCTCGACCATGTGTTTAAGCAAAAGCGAGCCTCCTGCCTGGTCAATCCCCGCGCCTGCTTCGAGACTGAGCTGACCTTTGGTCGGGTGCCCCAGTCCAAAAAGCTGGCGGTGGTGGGGGCGGGCCCCGCTGGGCTGGCCTTTGCCTGTTATGCCGCCGAGCGTGGTCATCAGGTGAGTTTGTTCGATCAGGCCAATGAAATCGGCGGTCAGTTCAACTTCGCCAAACAGATCCCCGGCAAGGAGGAGTTCCATGAGACCTTACGCTATTTTGCTAAGCGCTTAGAGAGGTGTGGGGTTGAGCTCTATTTGGGCCAACGTCAGAGTGCCGAGAGCCTGCTTAGCGGCGGTTTTGACGAGGTGATCCTCGCCACTGGCATCCGCCCGCGTAACCCCAATATTCCAGGAATTAACCATCCTAAGGTGATGAATTACCTTGATGTGCTGCGGGATCACCAGCCGGTGGGGCAAAAGGTGGCAGTGATCGGCGCGGGTGGCATTGGCTTTGACGTCGCTGAGTATCTGGTGGAGAAAAAAGCTGCACCCGATGCAGCGCGTCAACGCGATCACTGGCTTAAAGAGTGGGGCATTGATAAGCAGCTTACTGAACGAGGTGGTCTGATAGCGCCCCATATTGATGAGCCAGAGCGCCAGATCTGGCTGCTCCAGCGCAAGGAGAGCAAAGTCGGGGACGGTCTTGGCAAGACCACCGGCTGGATCCATCGCACCGCGCTCAAAAACCGTAAAGTACAGATGCTCAGTGGGGTGCAATACCTGCGTATCGATGATGAAGGCTTGCACATTCAGGTGGGCGAGACCAAACAGTGCCTACCGGTGGATCAGGTGATCATCTGCGCCGGACAAGAGCCGCTCAACGAGCTACAAGCCGGATTGCAGGCGGCAGGCAAACCGGTGCATATCATCGGCGGTGCCGACGTAGCGGCTGAGCTAGATGCCAAGCGGGCCATTCGGCAAGGGGCTGAGCTGGCGGCCATCATCTAGTCGCCAGCGCAGAGGCCCAACACTAACCTCCTGAGCCTCTGGGGTTTTCTTCACTCGGTGCTGTGCTAAGGTAACGCCACCATTGCCCAAAGAAGGAATTGCCCATGGATGCCCTCACCTTGCTGCTTAACCGCCACTCTTGTGGTCGCCTCACCGAGCCTGCCCCGCGCGGCGAAGTGCTCGACGCTATCTTCAAAGCGGGTTTGCGGGCACCGGATCACGGTACCCTGACCCCTTGGCAATTCATTGTGTTTGAGGGAGAGGGCCGAGAGCGGCTTGGAGCACTGCTGGCTGAGGCTGCTGGTGCGCGCGGTGAAGATGAAGAGAGCATCAAGAAGTGCCGTGAGGCGCCGCTGCGAGCGCCGTTGGTGATTGCGGTCGCCACCCGTTATCAGGATCACCCCAAAGTGCCAAAGTTGGAGCAGGAGCTCTCTGCCGGCTGCGCCGTGATGGCGATGCAGATGGCGGCGCAAGCACAGGGCTTTAACGGCATTTGGCGCTCCGGCTGGTTTATTTTCGATGAGCAGATCAACAAGGGACTGGGATTAGCGGTGCAGGATCAGCTGGTGGGTTTCCTCTACCTTGGCACCCCGATGCAGGAAGCCCGTAAAGTGCGGGAATTGCCGATCAGTGAGTTTGTACGTCGTTTCTAATCACCAGAGTTGACACGCCGAGCTTGGGGTCCTCCACTGGCGCGGCTATCCACTCTCTTGACTGTGCCATCCGCGCTGCCTTGCGGGGTTAATGTGTGGTTTCGCTTACGGCGACTTAAGAAGCCGATTGGTGCAGCCTCAATGATGGAAAGCGCACCACAAAAAAGCCCAGCAGGCATTCCCTGTTGGGCTTTTGTGCGATCTGGGTGAGCAAAGCCTGCCCAGCAAGAAGGCTGAGCCGCTCGGCCAGGGGTACTCAGCGGGCTAGGATTCGCCGAGAAAGGTCCACTCATCTTTTACTCGGCTGATGGCATCGGTGCGCCGCTTAGCCAGTTGCGCTTTAATCTCTTCCCCTTGGAATCCCGCCGCCACAATGTCACGGACGGGCACTGCTTGGGCGGCCGCTAGGGCTTCGGCGACATAGTCGGGTTCGGCATAGACCCGCTCTTCAAAGCCGGTCCGACCGTGAAAATCGGCGCGGCAGGTCTCCAATAACTGGGCGAAACGCTCGGGCCTGCGCCAGCAGTCTGCTTTATCAAATACCTTGAGCAGGGTGGCTGGCTTGAGTTGAAAGGCGATGTGGATATGGGTGTGCAGGTCACTCACCAACAGAGCCAGATCCCGGCACTCGTTAGGCACCCGAAAGCGCTCACAAAACGCCCGGATCAGTGGCAGCCCTTTTTGGCCGTGGCCGTGGTGGCTTGGCCAAAACTCTTTTGGGGTCAAACCTTTGCCAAAGTCGTGGCAGAGCGCGGCAAAGCGCACGCTGAGATCGCTCGACCGCTGACACGCTTGTGCCAGCACCATCATGGTGTGGATGCCGGTATCGATTTCTGGATGCCATTTGGCTGGGGCGGGCACCCCAAACAGGGCATCCAGCTCAGGAAACAGTGCCTTGAGGGCGCCGCATTGACGCAGCACCTCAAAGAACACGTGGGGCGTTGGCCCAAGCAACACGCGCTCTAGCTCTTTCCAGACCCGCTCTGGGGTGAGGTGGGCCAGCTCGCCGGCTGCGGTCATCTCGCTCATCAGGGCCAATGTCTCGGGGGCGACCAGAAAGCCTTGTTGCTGAAAGCGGGCGGCGAAGCGCGCAACCCGCAAAATGCGCAAGGGATCTTCGGCAAACGCGGGGGAGACGTGGCGCAGCAGCCGTTTTTTTAAATCCTCAATACCGCCGTAGGGATCGTGGAGCTGGCCCTGATCATCCTCGGCAATGGCATTGATGGTGAGGTCACGGCGCAGCAGATCCTGCTCTAGGGTGACATCAGGGGCTGCGTGGCAGGTAAATCCGGTATAGCCTTGCCCCTGCTTGCGCTCAGTGCGGGCGAGGGCATACTCCTCTTGGGTTTGCGGGTGGAGGAAGACCGGAAAGTCGCGGCCCACTTGGTTAAAACCCTGCGCCAGCATCTGCGCTACCGTGGCGCCGACCACCAGATAATCCCTATCGCCTTGTGGCAATCCCAGCAGGCGATCCCGCACGGCGCCCCCAACCAGATAAATGTGCAAGTGGTGTCCCCCCTTCCTCGATGTGGCGCTGAGTATATCGCCTTTGCCGCCGATTTACTGCCAGCCCATGAGGGTGAAAAAGGGTGAGGCGCTGCTTTGACTTAGCCGTGGTGAGGCCTTACCCTGCCGCACCAGATCAAGGGCTACTGTCGGCCACTCATCGCCAAGTGATCGCCATCGAGTGGCGAGCGGTGGAGAGGGGCCGCCAGCGCGCAGCGCGCGCGTGATATGAATGACATGAGAGCAACGTGAATCAATCAACCTTCGCAAGTCGAGTGCTGGAGTGGTATCAGCTCCATGGTCGGAAAACCCTGCCTTGGCAGCAGGACAAAACGCCTTATCGGGTATGGGTCTCTGAGATCATGTTGCAGCAGACCCAAGTTGCGACCGTGATCCCCTACTATCAGCGCTTTATGGCCCGCTTCCCCGATGTCCTCGCGTTGGCCGATGCCCCGCTCGACGAGGTGCTGCACCACTGGACCGGGCTGGGTTATTACGCCCGAGCGCGTAATTTGCACAAGGCGGCCCAGCAGATCCGCGATCACTATCACGGCCTCTTTCCCGAGCTGATTGATGAGGTGATGGCCCTGCCTGGAATTGGGCGATCCACTGCCGGTGCGGTGTTGTCGCTCGCCCTCGATCAACCTCATGCCATCCTTGATGGTAACGTCAAGCGGGTGCTCACCCGTTGGCTCGCCCTGCCGGGGTGGCCTGGCCAGAAGCAGGTAGAAAACCAGCTGTGGGAGATTGCCACTCGGCTCACCCCAAGAGTCGGGGTTGCTCAGTACAATCAGGCCATGATGGATATCGGGGCGACGATTTGTACTCGGAGCAAGCCTGCTTGCACCCGTTGCCCGGTGCACGCTGACTGCCAAGGGGGGTTGCAAGGTGAGCCGACCGCATATCCACACAGCAAGCCGAAAAAAGCGATACCAGCCCGCACAGGCATCATGTTGATCATTCGCCATGGTGACGAGATTTTGCTGGAGCAACGCCCGCCGCAAGGTATTTGGGGCGGACTGTATTGCTTTCCTCAGGTGGCCTCTGTCTCTGAGGTCGAGGGGGCATTGGCCGCGCTGGGCGTTAGCGCTAGCGATTGCCGTGAGCTCAGCGGTTTTCGCCATACTTTCAGCCACTTTCACCTAGATATTACGCCGCTGTTGATAGGGTTAAACCAGCCCCCAGTTCCCCAGTGCATGGCAGCGGATAACCGACTCTGGTATAACTTACGCCACCCTGCCGAGGTGGGGCTGGCCGCAGCCACTGCCCGTTTGCTCGCGTATCCAGATTTACAACCAAAGAGGTGATGATGAGTCGTATCGTATTTTGCCAACGCCTGAAAAAAGAGGGCCCTGGACTGGCTTTTCAACTTTATCCGGGGGAGCTCGGCAAGCGGATTTTTGACCATATTTGCCAAGAGGCTTGGTTGGATTGGCAGAAAAAACAAGTAATGCTGATCAATGAAAAGAAGCTCAACATGATGAACCTCGAACATCGTCAGCTGTTGGAAAAAGAGATGATTAACTACTTGTTTGAGGCAGGTGAAGTACAGATTGACGGCTATACCCCGCCCAGCCAGTAAACCGCTACGCCATTGTGGGCAGCGCTGTTGCCCGAGTTGAGGATCTTATGAGCCGATATTGTTGGCTGCTCTGCACCTTGCTGCTCTGTGCGTGCTCATCGTCCCCTAAACCGAGTGGTAAGGGGGATGATGGTTTGGTCAATGGCAAGGATGTGCGTGGTTTTGAGCACATGATCAGTGCACTTTCCCATAACGTGAACGAGATATGGGGCCGTGAAGCGTTGTTTGCTGGCCGGTTTGATTACGTTAAGTACACCGACCAATACAAGAGTCGTGCTCACATCAATTTTACCAGCGGCCACATCATGGTCGAGACCGTGTCTGGGGTGGAGCCGCGTGCCCATTTGCGCCGCGCGATTATCGAAACCCTGTTGACCCCCGATGATCCCGCCGAAGTGGACTTGTATTCCGATCGGGAAATTTTGCCCGGCAGCGATCCTTTTTTGTATGGCCAAGTGTTGGATAATCAAGGCCAGCCGATCCGCTTTGACTGGCGTGCCGAGCGTTACGCCGACTATCTGCTCAACACGGCGATGAAAAAGCGCACCTTGGGTATTCGTACCATCTTCTTTGTCGATATTCCGATGGTGGCTAACCATGAGGATCGGCGCGGTTATAAGTACGCCAGCCTCATTCGGGAGGCATCCCGCAAGTATGGGGTGGCCGAGAGCTTGATCTATGCGGTGATCAAAACGGAGAGCAGTTTTAACCCTTATGCCGTCAGCCATGCCAATGCCTATGGTCTGATGCAGGTGATCCCAGCTACCGCAGGGCGTGATGTCTATGTGCGGGTCAAAGGTAAGAATGGCCAACCGACTCGCGAGGACTTGTTTAATCCGGCTTATAACATTGATGTCGGGACCGCCTACCTACACCTGTTGCAAACCGTCTATCTGGCCGACATTCAAGATCCGAGGTCTCGCCGCTATGCGGTGATTTCAGCCTATAACGGAGGGGCGGGCGGCGTGCTCAATACCTTCTCCCGTGATCGCAAGGCGGCGCCGGGACGGATTAACCGGCTCTCTCCCGAAGCGGTCTATCAGGTCTTGACTGAGCAGCACCCTAAAGCGGAAGCGCGCCGCTATCTCTACAAGGTGAATCAGGCTGAAAAAGGCTTCAGGCGACAGGGAGGCAGCCGCGCAGGCTAGCGCGATCATCCAGAGGTCAAAAAAAATCAGGGCGCTTGTATCCAAGCGCCCTGAATCCATTGGCCAAGCACGTTATCTTGAGCAGTGGTTGACTGGGGGATTATTTGGCGACGAAGCCACCCTTGTTGGGGGCAGTTGCACCCACTTTCTCCAATGAGTCAACTTCAACTTCGGTTTTGTTCCAGCTGTGGTCGACTTCCCCACGGATCCGGATCAGGTCATCTGGCCCAACTTCAATGCCGCGCCATACCTTTTGATCAACTTCCACTTCCACTTCTCCGCTGGCATCACGGAACAGGTAGTTTTCTCCGCCTAGATGCTTAACTAGCTTCCCTTCCAAGGTGGCCCAGCTGTCATCGGCCAAGTCTTTTAGCTGCGCCACAGAGACTGAGTTTTGATCCTGAGTGCCGGTATAGGCTGCGATAGCGAAAGAGGACACTGACATCAGGGTCAACAATCCGATGATGCTTGTACTTGCCTTGTTCATTTCATGCTCCTGTTTATGGTTGTGATATTCGATCATGGTGACGGAACACGTGTGAAAAAAATGTGAAATAGGCTGGTTGAGCACTGTTCTGGATGACGGCGGCACGTTTCACTCGGGTCGATAGTGTGTTATTCGTATGGGGCTTTTTTGAACGGTGATAGCTGATACTAAGGTGGCCCATCTTGGTATGAGTGGCGGGTCTCTTGGCCGACTTTATCTGCTCGATAGATGAGGAACTTGATATGAAGCAATGGCTTATCTGTTTGTTGGGATTGTTTGCTCTGAGCGTGCAGGCAGTGGATCGTCCGGCTTTTTCTCGGATTGTGATGTTTGGCGATAGCCTCTCTGATACCGGCAAAATGTATCAAAAAATGAAGGGCTACCTGCCCTCCAGCCCCCCCTATTACAACGGACGATTCAGTAATGGCCCCGTCTGGCTGGAGCACTTACGTGATGACTATTTCCCTGGGCTGCTATTGGCAAATGAGGCTGAGGGAGGAGCGACGGCAGTTGCCTATAACAAATTAGGATGGGGCAATATTTGGGCATGGGACCCTAAATATCAGGTGATCAATAACCTTGATTACGAAATCAGTCAGTTTTTGAACAAGGATAAATTCCGTCCTGATGATGTGGTGGTGATCTGGGTTGGCGCTAATGACTATCTGGCTTATGGCTGGACAAAAAACCGTGATGTCGATCGAGTGATCACCACGATACGGTTAGCGGCTAATCGATTGGTTCTTAATGGGGCCAAGCATATCGTGCTGCTGAATCTGCCAGATCTGTCACGCACGCCGTCGGCGGTGAGTATGAAGATCGTGGAGTCGATGCGCCAAGTGAGCCGTTACCATAACCAGCGACTGCTCAATCTCACCCGTGAACTTGCGCCGCTGAATATTGTGAAACTGTTTGCGGTGGACCAGCAGTTTGATGAAATGATGCAAAACCCGCAGCAATTTGGCTTAAGTGATACCCAACATGCCTGTTATGACGGCAGTTACTGGTGGACCCCGTTCTCGCGCACCACGGCCGCAACGGCGACTCATTTGCCATTGACCTTGCCGGAGCAGCGAGCCATTGCGGGTAACCCGCTGTTGGCGCAAACCGTGGTCAAGCCTCAGGCTACTCGCCGTGCTATCGCACCCAACTGCAATGAGCACATGTTTTGGGATCAAGTTCATCCCACCGTCACTGTACATAAGGCGTTGGGGCAGCGGGTGGCTCAGTTTATGGAGCAGTACTACGAATTTCTTCCTCGTCGCTCCTGAAGTAAGCGATCGGTAATGGGAGGTGTTTTCGCCCGAATCTGCATTTGGGCTATTGATTTGTTAACTCCACACGCTCAATTCAGAAATTTGTTGCTGTGTTTGTAAACAAATTTACGATATGGTGTTTTTTGTTAATTGATATCAAACACTTGAAAATAGACTAACGTTGATATGCGTTTAGCATTGTTTAACGTGGGTGCTTAGAAGGTAGAGTGATATCAATCAACCTTCCTACATAAAGTTGCAGAGGCTAAGAGATGAAAAAATCACTAATTGCTTTACTCGTGACCGGTTTGATAGCGACGAATGCCCAAGCTGCTGGCCAAGACAACACTTGGTACGGTGGTGCCAAGCTGGGGTGGTCCAACTTCTATGGCGTTGATGAAAGTAACAGCATGACCATTGGCAATGAAACCAATGATGCCCTAGGAGCGGGTGCATTTGCTGGCTACCAAATCAACCAAAACCTCGGCCTAGAGCTGGGCTATGACTATCTGGGTAAATACAAATACGATGCAGTGAACAATCTCACTGCATCAGCATTTAGTGATGAGGTGAAAGCGCAGCTTGCTCAGCTGACCCTGAAGCTAGGCTTCCCAGTGACTGACGGTATTGATCTCTATGGCCGTTTAGGTGGCGGTTATGGCTGGGTTGATAGCGAAGCGTTCGACAGTGATAGCCGCTTTGTGGTGGTAGGCGCATTAGGGGCTGAGTATGCCTTGAACCGTGACTGGGCTGCACGGCTGGAGTATCAATACTCAAGCCCCTATGGCAGCCGTGATGATATTGGTTTGCGGATGGACAATGGCCTGCTCTCGCTGGCAGCGGTCTACCGTTTTGGCCAGGTTGCTCCCGTTGCACCAGCCCCAGCTCCCGCACCAGCCCCTGAGCCGGTAGTGGTAGAAAAACAGTTCACCCTCAGCTCAGATGTGCTGTTTGATTTTAATAAAGCCACCCTCAAGCCTGCAGCCTCCGAGGCACTGGACTCCCTCTACAGCCAAGTCAAAGAAGCGCGGCCTAAAGACGGCGTAGCAACGGTGATTGGTCATACTGACCGGATTGGCTCAGAAGGGTATAACCAAAAGCTTTCCGAGCAACGCGCCCAAACTGTGGCGGATTATCTGGTGAGCAAAGGGATTCCGGCCAGCAAGATCAATGTAGAAGGCCGTGGCAAGTCATCCCCAGTCACCGGTGATAAGTGTGTTAGCCAATCTAAGCGTGAGTTGATTGTCTGCCTAGCACCTGACCGCCGTGTGGATGTGAAGGTGGAAGGGGTGTCTGAGGTGCAGGAGTAAGATCCTACCTCAAACTAGGGCAACCCCGGCTGTATCCCCAGCCATAGCAACCAAGTAGCGTGATGCCAGTCAGAGCAATCTGACTGGCATTGTTGTTGGTGGTAGCAGGTCAGTTGTCAAAGGCACGACGTCAGTTAGTAGGCAGTCGCTTGAATGGGCGATCGTTGATTTAGGCTACCGGGGAACAGCAGTGCCAAGGTGCCGCCGGAAAACGCAAGGGCACAGATATGGCCTACAGTCAGCTCGGCAGTGACTGGAACGAGGTGGTCTTGGCAACGGTGCAGCTAGAAGCATCGGGTGTCCAAATGAGGCTCATAAAAAATCCGAAACCAATCAATAGGTTTCGGATTTTCACACATCAAAAGGAACGGTCAATGGATCGTTAGCCAAGTGGTATTAAGACTTAGGCTCCTCCTAGCGCTCCATCAACATGGACTAGATCAGTGTGACGTTTTCAGCCTGCGGGCCTTTTTGGCCTTGGGTCACAGTAAACTGGACTTTTTGGCCTTCTGCCAAGGTTTTAAAACCTGCGCTTTGGATGGAGGAGAAGTGAACGAAAACGTCCGGTCCTTGGGATTGCTCGATAAAGCCAAAACCCTTGGTTTCGTTGAACCATTTTACTTGGCCGGTGCGAATATCAGACATGTGCGAAATCCTATCAATAACAAAATGAAACTAAGCCCTGTGCGGGCCGCATTTGCCTTGCAAGCAGGGGTTGGCCCATGACTGACCACGTCTCTTCTGTCCCAGTAACACGTAGAACAATCCCTGTATAAAGCACAAACGATTGTACGTTAGCACCGATCCTTGTCAATTTGACCCGATAGCATTTTGGCTATCAGCTAGAAATATTGTGAACTCATGGGCCTATTTGTGGAAAACGGGAGGTATGACGCCTCCCGTTTTATTAATTTTTGAGGGTGAAGGATTCACCTTGACGGTCATAACGATAGATTGCTTGGCCATATGAACGAATTTCAACCCGCTTTATTCGACGGCTGGTATCGACCAAAATAAACACGGAGTGGCCAGATTGCAGCCTAGTCAGTGGACGGTCAGGTCCCTCTACCGCAATCAAGCGACTGAGTTCTGCACCGGGCAGCTCAAACTTGCGGAAAATAGAGTAAAGCGTCTCTCCGGCTAGCACATCATGTTGTAGCCAAGTGCCATTGACGGTCTCTTCAACTGGTTTTGCTGTATCGGGCTGACCGGTGGTTGGCACTTCAGCAGGTACTGCCAAAGGTACATTTAGTGAACCAGAAGGCGGCACAGGTGGCGTGCTCGGCGTTGGATCCCATGCGATCAACAGTAGCCACACTGGACAGAGCACCGCTAGCCCTATTACGTGGTAACGGGGCAGCGGGGAGCGCCATTGCCGTATGGTGGAAGCCGGTTGACGATGCGGGGTTATCATCTGACTTATGCGCTGGTACAACGGTAGTGTGGCCGCTTTAATGCGATCCATCAGGGATACTTGAGACTCATTTTTGCGACGCTGTTGGGCTCGTCGGTTATGGCCGCGGGGGCGACGGTCCGGGGTGGGCACGGCATTTACCTCTCACTACATCTGCCTGCCATCAGGCAAATTCATGCCTATGGTAAACGCAGTAACGCTGTAGGGGGAGTGTTTGCAGAAGGAAAATTATCGGTAGGAGTAATGAGAGCCTATTCCCACGAGGAGAAATTTTCTGTTGTCTCCCAGCCAAATACCTAGATAACAAAAGCGATCGTGTTGATTTGCGCTAACGCCGTCACGTTAGGGCTGGCTCCCCAACAGACTGGCTGCCCACTAACGAAGCCTTACACTTTGATACCCACTGTATCGTCCGCGCCCCATGAGTCAGCAAGGTGATCAGATAGCGGTCAGCTACGCTGACTGTTTCCAAGCAAAGTCGGCTTACTATCGTTGGCGTGTTGTCGTGGTACTTTCCAACCACTCAGCCAATTACCTGCCATTCATGACGTTTTTTCATTGCCGATGGACGCAACTAGGGGACTTGCTGAACCACGTCATGTAATTGGAAGAGAAAACGATGCCAATAGTCGCAGCCTTTATGGAGGTTGCTTGGATCACCAGTGAGCGCGACTGTCACCGAATAGGCACTCTGATACTGCTGTCATGGAGAAGAGATCATCCCGTTGGCGCCGATCTCCCAGGCATAGATGGCCAAAGAAAAATCCCCCCGACACAGGTATCGGGAGGATTTTGGGGGAATCGCGACGTTGGCTGACCTAGATGAGCTTAAGCGACTCACATCCCTAGGTTATAGCTGCTCAATACCAACGATATGCCACGGCGCATCTTGCTGGGCTATATTACGCTCAAGGTGCCATACCTCTTTGATATCTTCCTCGACTTGTTCTTGGCGATCCATATAACGACCACTGAAACGGACGCTCACTTGGGCCCAGTCGCTACCGTAGTCAGCACGTACCAATTGGGTATCCACATACATCACCTCGGTATGCTGCTCACCACTGAGTTCTGCACGTTCTGCGCTCAACTGAGCAAACAGTTCGGGGCTGACATATTCGCGTACCTTTTCGAGGTCATTTTTATTCCATGCCTCTTGCAACGTGCGATAGTGATCACGAGCACCAGATAGGAAACCATTCATATCAAAGCCTGGCGGTAAGCGAAATGGCACGTCGCTATCAGCAAAGCCTGTTGCCTGGGGAGCTCCGTGGCTCTGCTCAAATTGCTGTGGGGCTGAGTGCTGGGACGGCTGATAACCGGCATAGGCTTGCTGTGGCTGCGCTGCGGCCACCTTACCCTTACGTAGCGCCCGGATCAGGAAAACGGCGCCCAGCGCCAACAGGGCGATCAGCAGGAAGTCCATTCCTTGCAACCCTTCAAAAGCACCACTGCCAAGCAAGTAGGCAAACAGCCCGCCGGCTAACAAGCCACCAAGCAATCCGCCCATCAGACCACTTTTTTTCGGCGCAGTCTGCGCATTCAGGGTTGGATTTTTATTGTCTACGGGCTTAGCAGCTGGCTGGGTTGGTGCAGTTTTGTAACTTTTACCAAACGATTTACCGCCGCCAAATTTCTTTGCGTCGGCATGAGGTGCCCCTAGGCCAATAGCCAGGATCACGGCAAACAGGGTCAGCATCTTTTTCATTTTGACTCTTTTCACTCTTTGTCTGTGGTTGGGGCATGCCACGCGTGAGTAAGCTCAGCAAGGCACATAGCAGGCTGCTTATCCCTAATGTGTGTGCAGCTTGCGCGCATGATATAGCACAGATGGCATGAATTATTCATGAACAAATTGCTTAAAAGCCTATCCCAGTAGGCGTCATTGCGCAGTCAATCTGGTCACACATCGCGAGCAGAAACCGCAGCGTACATGGCATACCTGATGATTACGAGCACGACGCTGGGCCAACGTGACCACTGAAATAGTCCTAATGGAATAGCGCTAAGGCCTGATTGCCACCACTTGGGAGCATGGAATATGAAAAACCGACGGCTGAGTCGAAAAGAACGCAAAATGCGAAGCAAAGTAAATCAGAGTAAGTCGAAACAACCCCCGATATGGCCATTTATGATGGTGTGAGTCGCCAGATAGCGCTCGCCGTGGTTAGCTTTCTTTTGTAAAATTGCGGCTCCCTTCCCGCTGCGGTTTTATGTGTATGGCAGAGCAAGTGACGGCGAAAAAAGACGCCAAGACACAACAGCTGAAAGTTCCCCCCCACTCTTTTGAAGCCGAACAGTCCGTACTGGGCGGCTTAATGCTTGATAACGACGCCTGGGATCGCGTTGCCGAACGGGTTATTGAACAAGACTTCTACAGTCGCCCCCATCGCTTGATCTTCCAAGCGATGACTCGGCTATCAAATGCAGGGAATCCTATCGATTTGATTACCCTGCAAGAAGAGCTGGAACGTTCCGAGCAGCTCGAAGAGGCTGGAGGGTTTGCCTACCTGGTCGAGATCGCCAAAAACACCCCGAGTGCAGCCAATATCAACGCCTATGCCGAAATTGTACGGGAGCGGGCGGTGGTACGGGAGATGATCTCGGTGGCGAACGAGATCGTCGAAGCGGGTTATGAGCCACAAGGGCGCACATCGGGTGATCTGCTCGATCTGGCAGAAAGTAAAGTATTTAAAATTGCTGAGCAGCGCACCAGTGCTAACGAGGGGCCACAACCGCTCAAACTTATCTTAGAACAGACGGTCGACAAGATTGAGGAGCTGTTCAAGACACCTCACAACGGGGTCACTGGCGTATCGAGCGGTTATCACGACCTAGACAAGATGACCGCAGGCCTGCAGCGATCCGATTTGATCATCGTGGCGGCTCGTCCCTCCATGGGCAAAACAACCTTTGCCATGAACTTGTGCGAACATGCGGCACTGACTGCCGACAAACCGGTTCTGATCTTCTCCCTAGAGATGCCTTCCGAGCAGATCATCATGCGTATGCTTGCCTCAGTGGGACGCATTGACCAGACCAAGGTGCGTACCGGCCAACTCGACGACGAGGATTGGGCGCGGCTCTCCTCCACCATGGGGCTGCTGCTTGAAAAAGGGAAAATGTACATCGACGATGCCTCTGGCCTGACGCCAACCGATGTAAGGTCTCGGGCGCGGCGAGTGGCCAGAGAGCATGGCGGGCTATCGATGATCATGGTTGACTACCTGCAATTGATGCGGGTGCCGGCGTTGTCTGACAATCGAACCTTGGAAATCGGTGAAATTTCCCGTTCTCTCAAAGCGTTAGCAAAAGAACTGCAGTGCCCAGTCGTGGCGCTTTCTCAGCTTAATCGGAGCTTGGAACAACGGGCAGATAAGCGACCGGTTAACTCCGATCTACGTGAATCAGGGTCGATTGAGCAAGACGCAGACTTGATCATGTTTATCTATCGTGATGAGGTGTATCACGACGATAGTCCTGACAAAGGGATTGCTGAGATCATCATCGGCAAACAGCGTAACGGTCCGATAGGACGGGTGCGTCTTACCTTTCAAGGACAGTTTTCGCGTTTTGATAATTACGCGGGTCCAGCTTTTGACGATGACTATTGAATCGCAGTATTTGGCAGGATCAATGACGGTAACTCCATCTGCGTCCTCGTAAGGGAACACCATGAAAGCGGCTACAGCCCAAATCAACACGGCGGCCCTGCGCCATAACCTGGCCGTCATTAAACGCCTTGCTCCTCACAGCAAAATCATTGCCGTCGTCAAAGCTAACGCCTATGGTCATGGCCTACTCCCCGTCGCCCGAACCTTGGTGGATGCTGACGCGTATGCTGTTGCCAGACTCGAAGAGGCGTTAATGCTCCGCTCATGTGCCGTGGTTAAGCCGATCGTCTTGTTGGAAGGCTTCTTTTGTCGCGATCATGTGCCGATGTTGGCGCTCTATAACTTACAAACCGCGGTACATACTTGGGAGCAGCTCGAAGCACTTGAACAGGCCGATTTGCCTGCCCCCATCGTGGCATGGCTAAAGCTTGATACCGGTATGCACCGTCTTGGTGTGCGCAGCGAAGAGATGCCTGAGTTTATCGCGCGCCTAGCCAAATGTAAGAATGTGGTACAGCCGTTTAATATCATGACCCATTTCAGCCGCGCTGATGAGCGCGAGCAAGCCACAACCCATGAGCAGATCGCGTTATTTCGTCAATTGACGACGGAGCTAACCGGCGAACGAGCGCTGGCCAACTCTGCGGCGATTCTGGCTTGGCCCAGCGCCCATGCAGACTGGGCGCGACCAGGGGTCATCCTGTATGGTGTTTCGCCATTTCCTAGCACAGTCGCAGCAGATTATGGCCTGCAGCCAGCAATGAGCCTCAAAACCCAACTGATTGCCGTGCGCCACCATAAAGCGGGTGAACCCGTTGGTTATGGCGCTAACTGGGTATCAGATCGAGATACGCGACTCGGCGTCATCGCCATCGGCTATGGTGATGGCTACCCTAGGTCAGCACCTAATGGTACTCCCGTACTCATTAATGGCCGCATAGTGCCCCTAGTGGGCCGCGTCTCTATGGATATGACCACGGTCGATCTTGGACCCGATGCAAATGACCAAGTCGGTGATGAAGTGGTGCTATGGGGTGATGGGTTACCGGTGGAGCAAGTGGCTGATGCTATTGGCACGATTCCTTATCAGCTGATAACGAATCTCACCTCTCGCATTTTTATGAAATACAGCTAATGGTGTGACGGCACTTAACGGTCCCCATCGCACCACCCTGTAAGCGGCTACTCTAAGCCGTAGTACCGCGGCGGCGCAGCTTGATACTGCGCAGTAACATCGGCAATTGATACAGCGCCAATGCCCCCAGCACCAGACCTGCCCCAGCGAGTTTAGCGCCACCCAGCGGCTCATCATAAAAAAGAGTACTAAACAGCAAGGTCCACACAGGCTCAAGCAACATCAATAACGCGGCATGAGCGGTGGTCATTTTGCTGAGCGAAAGCGTCAGTAACAGATAGCGCAATGTGGTCGCAATCAGTACGCTGGCTGCAAACCACCCCCATATACCGCTGCTTATCGTATCTGGCCACTGTTCGGTAAGAAGGGAGAGTATCGTCCCGAGCACCCCCGTCATCGCCAGCTGAATACAGGTAAGCCAAGTAGGCGGTATAGATTGGGCAAAATGACGATGCACAGCGAGTTGAATACCTAACGTCGCGGCTGCGGCCAAAAACCAAAAAAGCGAAAACGAAACCCCCCAGCTAGTGCCACTAGAGAGCAGTAACAAGCCAGCAATAGCAAGGGGTAATGTCAGCCAGTAGTGCCGACCAGGCCGCGCTTTAAAGGCTACCCAAGCCGCTATCGGTGCCATCAGTGTTGATACGCTCATGATGAACGCCCCACTGCCCAGCGCATCACTTTGACTAATAGCCGTGATCCAAAGCAGCAGGCTCGTGCCCAGCAAGACACCGCCACCCGTAGCGCGAACAAACTGGGTTTGGGTTGGCACGGGCTCGTTCAACCATGCTAGCGGCAGGAGCAGCAATGCTGCGAGCAGAAAACGGCTGCCAATGAAACCCGCAGGAGGCAATTCATGGATAGCCTCTTTCGAGAAAAGCCAACCAGCAGCGGCCAACAAAGTGACTAGCGTCATCAGTACGAGAGGGGCACGGTTCATGGGAGTGATTGTCATGAAAAGTAGAGCTAAAGCATAAAAGAAAAGTGTTGGTCATAGCCATCGCTATCTGCACAAACCCTCTGCATTTTCATGCGATGTTGTTCGCCAACATACCGCTACTAAGGAAGGTCTCGATCGGTAGTAGTCAAGTAACACTGACCACAGTTTTATAAGCAGCCCGACACCGCTGTTCGGATTCGCTTGATGTTAAATCACTAGGGTAGGAGAGATTCAACCCCGAAGTGCAATCCCCCCGTCAATCCGTGTTATCAAGCTTCCCTGAGTATCGGGCTTTATCAGCTGTATTGATTGGGTTTGATAACCGCGTTGACCAAAGATCATCAAGCGGCGCCAGCGAGGAGCAGGTTCGTTAATTCCATCCCGAGTCTGATCGTGCCATGACGATCAACCGGCTCTGTCGCGTAGCAAGGTGCAGCCCCTTGCTACGCTAACCGCTACCTACGGTTGGTGAGTGCGCCCTGTCAGGCGATAGCTGATAAACAGGGCTCCCATCAGGGTGATCATTAACAAACCAAACCCTAATACCTCTTGCCCTGGGTCAAGGAGCTGGCTGGCAAGATAGTGAATGCCCACGAAAGCCGCGATCAGCAGGTTTTCGCAAAAGTTTTGTACCGCAATGGCCCGGCCCGCCCCCACGCTCTGCTGACCACGAGCTTGTAATAGAGCATTGAGGGGCACCACGAAAAAACCAGCCGCCACACCCACCGCCACCAGCAAGGCGGCGGCTTGCCACAAGGTGCTGACCCAGCCCATAAATAGCAGCGGTAACCCAATCAACAGCCCTGCCCACAATGCCCGTGGTGCTTGTTCTAGACGCACTAAGGTGCCCGCCAGTGCGGCGCCGATGATGATCCCGACAGAGACGATCCCCCCCAGATTGGTGGCGGCACTGGTGTTGGTTAACGCAAGGGCAAACGGCACCCAGGCAAACAGCACCAGGCGCAACGTGGAGCCAGCCCCCCAAAACAGGCTGGTGCCGAGCAAAGAGATCCGCGCTTGCCGATCGGTGAACAAGGTCAGCACCACGCTGGCGAACCCGCGCACCATGGTAATGACCGAGGCACCATCAAACGGGTGAACCACGGGCAAACGCGGGATCAGTAATGACAGCCCAACTGCCAAGGCATAGCAGACGGTGACCAGCACCAGCAGCCCGAGCAACGACACATCGGCCAGCAAGCCGCCCACCACGAAGCCCAGCAAGATAGCGACGATGGTTGAGCCTTCGATTAAGCCATTGGCTGAGACCAGATGCGCCGGGCGGCATAGCTGCACCAAAATGCCATATTTGGCTGGGGAGTAGAGCGCCGCGCCAATGCCAGTCAGCACATAGGCCACGATCACCCAGCTCACCATCTCTGCGGTGCCCAGCCAAGCTACTGCCAGCATCGCCAAGCCGGAGAGTAACTTAACGCTGTTTGCTAGCCACATGACCCGCCCCTTGGGTAAGGCGTCGGCCAGCAGACCCACAAAGGGGGCTAGCAGGATATAGGGCAGCACGAAACTGCCCTGTAACAACGCATCCATCCCTTTTTCGGCGGTCAGCGTCATCACCAGTTTGAGCGCCCCGACCAAAATGGCGTTATCGGCAAAGGCCGATAGAAACTGGGCCAGCAACACCGCGACCAAACCACGGGATAGCAGCGGCGTTGCCTCTGCATGTTGATGTTGTTGCGTCATGGTTATTCCCCGCTCGTGGCAGCCAGCGTTTTGAGGGTCAAATAGTCGGTTTTGCCGGTGCCCAGTAGCGGTAGAGCCGCCATCACCCGCAGATCTCGTGGCACCGCGAGGCTTGGAAAGCCCTGCTCTTTGGCACAGCGGTTGAGCTGCTCGGCGGTCACGCTGACCGTGCTAAACAGCACCAGCGCCTCGCCTTTGCTCTCATCTGGGCGGCTGCTGGCGGCGTGTTGCCCGGCTGGGCAGGCAAGTGCGGCTAGCTTCTCGACCACCTCAAGAGAGACCATCTCACCCGCGATTTTGGCAAAGCGCTTGAGTCGCCCCTGAATATGGACAAAGCCATCGTGATCGACTTCCACAATGTCGCCGGTGTTGTACCAACCCGCGCCAAGCTCAGAGGCGGTGGGCTCTAGCACCCCGGGTGCAGTTATGCGCAAATACCCTGCCATCACGTTCGGGCCACGTACATGCAAGATGCCGCCGCGTTCAATCCCTGGCACTGATTCAAGTTGCCATTCGATTCCAGGCAAGAACTGCCCCACACTGCCAGAGCGATAGGCCATCGGGGTATTGACTGCCAGCACCGGTGCGGTTTCCGTGGCACCATACCCTTCGAGAATGCGGATCCCAAATTTCTCAAACCACAGATCGCGCACCGTGCTGGCCAGCTTTTCAGCGCCCGCGACCACGTAGCGCACGCGGAAAAAATCGTAAGGATGGGCGTGCTTGGCGTATTGCCCCAAAAAGGTGCTGGTACCGAACAGCACCGAGCAGTTGCGGTCGTACACCACTTCGGGGATCACCTTGTAGTGCAAGGGCGAGGGGTAGAGGAACAATTTGGTGCCGGTGATCAACGGCAGCAAGGTGCCTGCCGTCAGGCCAAATGCGTGAAACACCGGCAAAGCATTCATAAACTTGTCGGTCGCCGAAAAGTCGATCACCGCCTGCACCTGCGTTAAGTTGGCCAATAGCTGGCGGTGGGTCAGCACTACCCCTTTGGGCACCCCCTCCGAGCCGGAGGTAAATAGCGTTACCGCTGGCGCATTAGGATTAGCGGCGGGCAACCAGCCGCGCTGACGTAACCAAGATGGCATCATCAGGGCACTGAGCAGCCACAGCTTATCTTTACCGGTCAGTTGCGCGCGCAGATCTTCCAGATAGTGGATCTGAAAGCGGCCGTCGAGTGCGGCGATCACCTCGCCCAGACGAGCCGTCTCGATGAATGCGCGGGAGGTGAGGATCACCTTAATGTCGGCCACCGCGCAGGCTGACTCGATCCCCTGACGCCCTGCGGTGTAGTTGAGCATGGCGGGGACCCGTCCAAATGCACCCGCACCGATCATCACTCCCACCGTGGCAGCCAGATTGGGCAACAGTACGCCAAATCGCTCGCTGGGCACGGTGATCTTGCTACAGATCCGCCCCAGCGCCAGCGTCATCTTCAATATGTCGCCATAGCTGAGCTCGACCTGACGCATGTCCTCTAACAGCCGATAGCGCCGACCACAGCGCTGGGCGGCTCCTTCCAGCGCTTGATAGAGGGTGCCACGGGGGCGCGAGGCAAACTGCATGTTCTGCATGATCCGGCGCAGGGTCTCACCGGCCTGCTCACGGCGCGCTTGGCTGGTCGCCTCAGTAGGCATCTCGATACGTTCACCCGGCATCACCGTGATGCGCATTTTGGGGAACCAGCTGCGCTGAGGATGCCCCTGCAGCCGACTGAACACGGTGCGGCCGGGGCCGTCGAGGTGGACCGGCAATAAGGTGGCCCCCGTCTTGGCTGCGACAAAGGCCGGACCGTTGTAGATCTTCATTAATGAACCGGTCACGGTGATCCGCCCCTCTGGGAAGATCACCACAGGGCGACCCGATTCCACCAGCCGCACTACCTGTTTAATCGCCATCGGGCTGGTTGGCGCAACCGCCAGATAGTCCACTAACACCAGCAACCGTTTAAACAACCAGTGCTCGGCGATACCGGTATGGACGACAAACACCGGACGAGCAGGCATAAACAGCGCCAGCAACACGCCATCAATAAAGGATTCATGATTGGCTACCACTAACACTTTCGGCTGTTGCAATACGTGCCAATCACCCCGTAACTCTACCCGAAATAGTTGCCGAAATAGCTGTCTTAATACCCATATAAACCATCTGCGCATTGATATTTTCCTTTATTATTCAACTATATGTCATTTTTCAGGTAGGTTATAACCTGTTGTAACGAACCTTGAATGAAATCTTTGTTTACCCAGAAATAGATCTCTTTGCCCTGCCGCTCATGCTCAAGCACCCCAGCCTCACGCAAGATCTTAAGATGATGGGAAACGGTTGGCCGCGATAAGGTTGAAACCTGTGCTAACTGGCCCGCCGTAAGTCGCTCGCCAGGCTCGAAGGTCAGCATGATCCGCTGCCGATGCTCATCACCTAACGCATTAAATAATTTCGCAATTTGTTGCCACGTTTGCGGAATCGCGCGGGAGTAGTCATGGTGCATAAGCATACATTTCCAAATTATTAAACATTTCGACATGTTAGGTTTTTTCGGCCCTCTGTAAAGGCGCTCATCGAGCCATGCTGTGACCATATCGGTAAAATGTGATCATTATCACATCTCGTAACTTATTGATAAGGTTTCTGATAAACAACAAATTAATAAATGGCAAAGCAGAGTGGCTGCACCGAGCAAGTCGGCAGCATCAAGGCATGACGGGGCAAGAGATCTGGGGCAATAGCGCTACCTAGGTGGGCGTTAGCGGCGCTACATTGACGGGGTTAGTTCACGACAAAGCGGAGATGGCAGAACAGAGCGTCAGCTTTGCTTGCTCTCTGATTCAGGTGGGGGCGCTTTGGGTTTGATCTCAAGTTGCACTTGTACTCCCTGCGCTAACACGGCTTTTAAGTCTTGCAGATACTCCTCTAACGGGGCATCGCTCAGCAGTTGAGCCAGTTCGTTTGCTACTGGGGTCAGGCGGTAGTAGAGCAAGGTAACCCCAGCTTGCTTGCGCAGCAGCCGCCAACGCTGGGTGCCAAATTCAAGTTCAACCCCATCTGCAGGGAGTGGACCGGATTCTAGCTCCCCACGATACAGCAGCCCCAGATCGAACAGTTGCAACATCCCGCTATAAGGCAATCGGTATTTGCCAAGTCCCAGCCGAGTGGCCTTGGCGCGGCTCAGTAGGCCAGCCCCTTTGTGGAGCCCTAGCAGCAGCCGTTGCTCGTCACTGCCGGTATAACGGCAGGTGAGCGAGCAAAGACGCTGAAACAACTGGGCATCGCGCTGAGTCATCTCTTTGAGGGTGGCAAGCGCGCGGATCGAAAAACGTCCCGGCGTAGCCACCTCCAACGCAAATATCCGCCCCCATAGCTGCTGCATGGGGATCATGCTGATGTCTTCTGCTAACTGCAGGAAACGGGTCAACCAGTCGCTGTCCATCTCCCCGCCAGCGGCCGTCTCGTGGCAATGGCGGGATGCCATTACCATGATGGTTTCCAAATTGCGTTGGCGCGCCGCTTGGACCGTTAACAGACGCAGGGTTGCCCGTTGTTCAAAGGTGCTATCAGTATTGCGAATGAGCATGCCATCAATACCGCGACTACGCGCCAACCGCAAAGTCTGCTCCTGACTACTCAGGATCGCACTCTCTTTTTTCGGAGGGGGTAGTTCGGCCATTGCTGACTCCATTCGCACAGATCCACAAAATGGGACATCACGTTAATCGTGCACCCAAGATAACAAAGCGGCCTTGATGAAAACCGCATTTTTTGCAATTCGTTGATTACTCTTGGTAAACACTGACCTCAACCGCCTCTAATGAGTACGACGCATTGGCCATATCATGGCTGGAGCTGGCGGTTCGCATCTTCCCTTTGACCCATACCGCATCCCACAGGTCATCGACGGGAGCCCCTTTCGGATAACTGACATAGATAACCTGATTCGTCGGCGGTGGCGGCACGTGGATACAGGCACCGAAATAGGGCACCAGCAAGAAGGCGGTGATGATCTTGGCATTCCCTTCCAACGGCACCACGAAACCTGGAATGCGAATATCTTGTTGATCCAACTTTTTATTTACCCCCCCTACCGGCTGAGGCACCGACATCGGGTTCTCATGATCGGGCAGGGAAGGTGGCAGTAGTTTCTCCCCCTCAGGGATCAGCAGATCCCAGTCGATGGTCTTGTAATCGGCTGCCATCGTCGGTAACGCCAGCAAGCTGGCTAGCAGCGCAGCTATTTTCCAGTTCATTATCAATCCTTTACGTATTTTTTTATGGTAATTAGGGGGACGACTAAACCCGAATCGTCATACCGTCACTTAAGCTATATCGGTAGGCACGCGCCGCAGGCAAGAGGCCAATGATCAATCCTGCTAACCAGACCACCCCCAGCAACTGCCACTCGTAACTGCCGGGAAGCCCCATTTGCAACTGAATGCCATAGCGACTCAGCAGCCAAGGGCTGGCGATCCCCTGCCCCAGATAGAGGAGTGCGACCCCTAATGCAATCCCTAAGCTAGTGAGCGCCACCGCCTCTAACGCCAATAAGCAGAACAGATGGCCCGGGCCAGCGCCAAGGGAGCGCAAAATAGCCAACTCGCGGCGCCGTTCGTTAAGCCCAGCCAGCAAGGTAGTCAGCATCCCGATCAGGCCTGCCACCACCACAAAACCAGCGATCACTGCGAGCGCGGTTTCTGCCACGCTCATCAGGCTCCACAACTCTTGCAAGGCGGCACCAGGTAGGATCGCCATCAACGGCTCGTTAGGGTATGTGTTCACACTGCGCTGCAGCTGAAACGCCAGAATTCGATTATTCAATCCCACCATAAAGGCGGTAATGCTTTTCGGCGTTAAATCTTCGGCCAATGCCTGTTCTGCCGTCACGTTTTTACTATGACGACCGGTGTCCCACCCTAGGTGAATGGCCTCTATGCCCGCTAGCGGCACATGAATCGTCCGATCAATGGGAGTACCGGTTGGGGCCAAAATCCCCACCACCTTGAACGGCAAATTGTCATGTTCACTGAACGAGGTGTTACCCGCCCCATGGGCAATCACGATCGGCTGATCGAGCCGGTAGCCCAGTTTCTCGGCCACTTGGGCGCCGAGCACCGCTTCAAATGGCGTCTGGAAGGGGCGGCCTTCCCGCAGTTGCAACGGCTGCTGTTGGCCATATTTCAGGTGGGTAAAATAGTCGCCCGTGGTCCCAAGTACCCGAAATCCCTTGTGGGAATCACCAAGAGAGAGCGGGATCGTCCACGCGATACCCGGTTGTTGTTTGATGGCTTGATAGGCCTGCCAACCCACATTGTTGGTCGGATTACCGATTCGAAAAACCGAGTAGAGTAGCAGATTGACCTGACCAGAACGGGCCCCAACAATCAGGTCGGTACCCGATACGGTATTGGCAAAGCCCTCGCGGGCCTGAGTGCGTACCCGCTCCACCCCGAGCAATAAGGTGACACTGATCGCCACCGCCAGCAGCGTCAGCCCCGCTGTGAGCCGACGAGCCCACACACTTTGCAAAGCCAGCTTCAGCATGTGGCCCTCCGGTTGAGTTGTTGCAGGTTTTCCACCCGAGCAAAGAGCGGTTCGAGATAAGGATCATGGCTGACGAAGATCAAGGTCGAACCTTGCCTCTCACACTCTGCAAACAGCAGCTTGATAAACGCCGCTCGATTGTCGGTATCCAACGCGGAGGTTGGTTCATCAGCAATCACCAAGGGGGGAGAACCGATCAAGGCCCGCGCTGCTGCGACCCGTTGCTGCTGGCCAATACTCAGGGCATGAACCGGCCGCTGCCAAGCCTCGTTGGGCAATTGCAATTCAGCCAACAAGCGGCGGGCTTCCTCGGTTGGGCTCTGGCGTAAACGCGCGCGTTTGGCGGGGGAGAAGGTGAGCGCTGATGTGACGTTATCAAGCACCGAGAGAAACGGCAGCAGATTAAACTGCTGGAAGATATAACCCAAATTAGCCGCCCGAAAGTGATCTCGGCCACGGCCTGAGAGCTGGGCCAATGGTTGGCCCAGCACCTCCAGTGTGCCGTGGTTGGCAGTCTGGATCCCTGCCAGCAATCCTAACAGGGTTGATTTACCGCAGCCCGAGGGCCCCTTGATAAAGACTCGCTCTCCTCTCTCAATGCGCAAAGTGGGTAGGTCGAGTACAGCATCCTGACCCGGCCAAGCAAAAGCGAGATCGCGGATTTCAACCACGGCGTTACTCATACGATCACCAGCTCAGCTTGTTAGCGGCAGGGGTCAACTCAGCAGCAGTTTGGCCAGTCGGCAAGATGCCTTGCACACTCAGCTTTTCTAAACTGGGATAGACCGTAAACAAGGTCGCTTCCAGACCACTCAATTTTGCTGGTGTGCGGCAAGTAAAGGTATACATAGCACCCATATCCGCGTGACCGGCTTCGCCTTCATCATCGTGGTGCTCGTCATGGCCACTGGCCTCTTTTGCATGTTCATGTTCATGGCCGTGATCATGCTCATCTTCATGATGTGCTTGGGCCGCATTCACCTCTTGCTGAGTCAAGGTGCAACCCGCATCCGGGCTAAAGCGAAACAACTGATCCGGCTGCTTGAGCAGTGCCAGCGCTTTAGCATATTTCGCTTTTTCTTCGGCACTTTTGGCTTCATGTTCAAAGCCCACTAAATCCGCCGCTGGGGCCTGCAGTTCAATTAATAACTGCTCGCCATCTAGCACCAGATTGAGCTGCCCATGACCATGCTCATGGGCACCATGGCTTTCATGCTCGGGATGATTTGCGTGTACACCAAAGGCGGCGGCTGCCAGCAAAAAAGTCACTGCTTTCATATTTAATCCTTAAAAAAATAAATAAATCAGATAGAGGGAAACATGAAGGCAGGCGTAGGGGGCGCCCGTATCGGATAAGTACGGATCAGCTGACTGGGAATCGCAGCAGGCCAGACATGGCACGCTTGATGTACGGCCGCCGGAACGAAAGGCAGAGCAACCGACGGGGGCAATGCTTGGTTGCCATCCAAATGAAGGGCACACATTAGACAGTGATGATCGTGATCCGCTACACCCGCTTCCAGCGGATGCTGGGCTAACGCCGGTTGCAACCACAACCAGCCCAACAACACGATCCAGATTGTGAACTTGATACGACCCATAAAAACCTAAAAAAAGGGCACCATCAGTGCCCCTTCGATCAACTTAAAGTTGTGATTTGATAAGCCCCATCACAGTTGTGATGTCGTTGGCACCGAGCTGACCATCTTTAACAAACAATACCTTACCGCTTTTATCTAACAAGATGATGGCTGAGCTCTCTGCGGTCAGACCCCATGCATTGCGCGCCATCCCTTTCCCATCGAGCACAATCACGGACCAAGGAAACTCTTTTTTACTCTCCTCGGCACTGCTTTTGACAAAGCTGGACGTTCCCCAAATAGCGTCATTGCTATTGATGATCGTCACGGTCTGATACTTATCCTGAGGTAACTTAGCTGCCTTAATGGCCTCGATCATCGGTGCATTCAGCGCTTTAGCACTTGAGCGACCAGCAATATGTTGCACCAAGAAAACCTTGCCCTTGAGGGCCTGACTTTGCCAAGGCTGATAGCCAACGTCAGCACCATTTAACACCAATTCCCCTTGCTCGCTGACATTAACCGGAGGCACAGGGGCCGCATCCTTGAGGTTATGCGCCAACGCCAAGCACGGCAGCAGCGCCAAACTAAGTACCATATGCTTCATATTGATGACACTCCATGTGTGATGTGATGACCAGCGGTAGATTGCAGAAATGAGCGACCCACATCCTAAACGGATCGGATCGGTTTAAAAAGTGCTAAGTCAGGCATAACAGGTAAGAGAAACCCCCTCATCAATCACGACCTAGATGAGGGGGGCGCTTAGAATGGCATGGCATTAATAAAAATCAATGTGGTGGATACTGGTTAGCGCTACAAAAATCAGTACAGCGACTCACTGATGAGTGGAATCTTCGCCAGCGCCATCTGCTGTGCCAGCAACGGGGAGCCGGTGAGCAACACGTGGCGCTGTTCATTGATCACCACGACATCACCACTGACACCGCTGTCAGCCGTAATGGCCAACCACGCTGGGGAGACACTCCCAATACTGATGTCAGGGTAAATAATGCTAAGAGAGTATTGAGGGGCTAACTCCGCCAGCAAACTCGCCATCAGCAACACTTTTTCATCGCTATCGGCTTTGTTGTCTTGTAACGCCTGTAATGGCAGCGCGAAATGTTCTGCCTGCTCTGGGGGGGTCGGGATGGCGTTAAGCCACGCTTGCAGCAGACTGATGGTGCTCTGTAAATCTCGGCCAGCAAATTGATGGGCCAAGGGTTTTAAATCACTTTTAAAGTCATAAAACAACTGCGAATAGTTGGGCCTGACACAAGGCAGCTTGCGGTTGGAGGGATGAATGCAAGGCACCATTCGCATCTGGTAAAAAGCATCATCTTGATACTGTTGGTAGGCTTGCCAGAATAAGCCAGATTCATCACTCTGGTCATGCAGCATGAAGGCTTGCTCTAAGTTACGGAACTTAGTCGCGGTCTCTGGGCTGTTCTGGTTAATGACATTGATGCTGTTATAAAGTCGCGGGCTAATATAAGCGTAAAGCGTCTCCAGTGGGTTCGTGAGGGAGGCCTCCAGCAATGCCACCTCACGACGGCTGGCCGCCATCGCATCATCGTTGGTCGTCAGATAAAACTGTTTGAGCTGACCATCTGGGGAGTGCAGCTGCCAGCTCAAATTGATGTCGCTAGCTTGACCAGATGAACAAATAACGAAACCCAACCACAGACCCAGTGTCAACTTCATGATAAGACACTCCATAGGCAGACATGATTAACAACTAGGCGAGCCTGAACCGGTCTGGGATGGTTTCGTTTTGTGATCGAGATAACAGATTGATGTGACTTTTAATTTAATTGTGAAATTAAGTCATTCTGGAGGTAATTATGAAGCGCAGCCCCCTCTTGATAGCGCTACTGCTCGCTACCTTAGCCCATGCAGGTCCTGTCATCATCAGTAAAGGCGACAGCAGCATCAATGCCTTTGCTTTGCGAGATCAGCTGGCGCGGGAACACGAGTGGCAAGAGTGGTTACGTCTACAGCAGGCGCTCAAATGGCTAGAGGTGTTACCGGTAAATTGTGAATTGACCAGCCAACAGGACCATAGCTATCGCTGCGGTGGTCAGTACTATCGTCCGTATCGCCAAGCAGGCAAAGAGATCTATATCCAAGGCAACCCATCGCCCTCTCACCCTACATCACCGCAATAAAAAGGCGCCGTAAGGCGCCCTTTGTCACGTTATGCGGATACCGATTACGGCTTATTTCGCAGCGTAACGCTCCGCAGAGGTTGTGATCTCCGCTTCGGCAGCGGCCTTGTCGCCCCATCCTTCGACCTTGACCCACTTACCCGCTTCCAGCTCTTTGTAGCGCTCGAAGAAGTGCTGGATCTGGGCTTTGAGCAGCTCAGGCAGATCGTTCACATCTTGGATGTGGTCGTACTGCTTGGTCAGCTTAGAGTGCGGCACCGCAACGATTTTGGCATCTTCGCCAGATTCGTCGGTCATTTTCAGCACGCCAACAGGGCGGCAACGGATCACTGAACCGGCCAGCAGTGGGTAAGGGGTCGGCACCAGTACGTCAACGGGGTCACCATCCAGTGACAGGGTCGCGTTCACATAGCCGTAGTTGCATGGATAGAACATCGGGGTAGACATGAAGCGATCGACGAAAATTGCACCGCTATCTTTGTCCACTTCGTACTTGATCGGGTCAGCATTTTGCGGGATTTCGATGATGACATAGATGTCGTCGGGCAGGTTTTTACCCGCCGGGACCAAATTCAGGCTCATGACGTTTCCTTAAGGGTGGTTAGCGTGAAATTTCGCAGGCCGACATTATAGCGATGTGGCGCCAAATCGCCATATTTCAGCATCGGTTAAGCCAGTTCATACCCCGCAGTGCCACCAGACGCAGCCTGTTCGTACAGCTCCAGTGGCAGACCGTCAGGGTCTGCGAAGAAGGTGAAGCGGCGCCCAGTCAACTCATCCACCCGCACCGGCTCCACCGTGATGTGATGGGCCTGCAGATGAGCCATCACCTCATCAAGCGCTCCGACCCGAAACGCCAGATGCCGCAAGCCGCACGCCTCAGGATGGGACGGGCGAGCAGGCGGGGTGGGGAAGCTAAATAACTCCAGCTGGTTGCCATCGGACAGGGCCAGATCCAGCTTCCACGACTGGCGCGCTTCGCGCAGGGTTTCGGCGATGATAGGTAGCCCCAGCAGCTCGTGGTAGAAATGGCGCGAGCGTTGGTAATCGCTGACGATGATCGCCACATGGTGCAGGCCATCAAGCAGTGGTCGTTGCATCACAACTCCTTGGCAAGGGGGGCTAAGCAAGCCCAGCCCATGGCATCAGTTAAGAAAACCGCCGAACCAATCATCCAGCGCACTGCGCGGGGCGCTCTCGCCGCATCCGGTTGCCGCCCCAAGGGTGGCCAGATTGGCGGGCACCTGCAAACTGCCGGGGCAATCGCTCGTCACGCGAACGCCGCTGCTGCGCGAGAAATTGGCCCAGCTCACCCCTTCCGGCATCTTAAGGGCCAAGCTGTTAACCCCGCGTTGCCCCATATAGCCACTAAAAAGCTGCAGTGCACCATTAGAGCCGGTGAGCCCTGCCGGGGTGTTGTCATCACGACCAACCCACACACTGACCAGCTCATTGTTATCAAGCCCAGCAAACCAAGAGTCTCTGAGCTCATTGGTTGTGCCCGTCTTGCCCGCCATGGTGGCGCCAGGGAACTTAGCCGTCAGGGAACGTGCAGTGCCTTGGCTGACCGTCCGTGTCATGGCAAACAGGGTTAACCAGCTCGCTTGGCTATCGGTGACG
Organism: Aeromonas cavernicola; assembly: GCF_002795305.1. GTDB lineage: Bacteria > Pseudomonadota > Gammaproteobacteria > Enterobacterales > Aeromonadaceae > Aeromonas > Aeromonas cavernicola. Next base: position 3,375 of record NZ_PGGC01000116.1, on the reverse strand, counting down.
CGTTTCGCACTGTCATCGTGTTGATAAAGCAGGCTGCCATCGCCTTTCACCACCGCGCGGATCGCCGACAATGACTGGGTCAGCCCTTGATTGGCGATGGGCAGGAACATCTGGTTCACCTCCATTGGTGAGAGCGCTACCGCCCCCAGCACTAATGATGGATAGGGTTGGATCTCCTGTTTGACCCCCAGCTGATGAAGGGTGTCGACCACTTTCTCCAGTCCGATTTGCAGACCCAGATTGACGGTCGGCACGTTCAGCGAGCTGGCCAGCGCATCCATCAAGGGCACACTTTCGCGGAATTTGCGGTCGTAGTTCTGCGGGGTCCAAAGCTGGCCATCCTGCCCGCGAATGCGGATCGGGCGATCCTTAAGCGGCGTGGCCAAGGTCAAGCCATTGGCTAACCCGGTGAGGTAAACCGCCGGTTTCACCAACGAGCCAATCTGGCGACGGGCATCCAGCGCTCGGTTGAAGCCGGCGTAGCGAGGATCACGCCCGCCCACCAGCGCAACCACCTCGCCCTTATGCCAGTCGGAGACCACCATGGCCGCCTCTAATCGTTTCTTCCCATGCAGTTTTTCGATCTGGGCAAGACCCGACTCGACTGCCCGCTCCGCCGCATGTTGCGCGATAGGATCGAGGCTGGTGAAGATTTTCAGGCCTGACTGCTTCAGCAGATCAGGGCCAAAGCGACTCTGTAACTCACGCTTGAGCAGCCCCATAAACGCCGGTGTACGGCCATAACTCATCTGACCGCGCGTGATGATGCCAAGGGGCTGTTTGCTGGCCAGCGTGTACTCGGCTTCGGTCAAGCTGCCGTGATCCATCAATAACTTGAGCACCAGATCGCGGCGCGTTTTGGCTCGCTCAGGGAAGCGCCACGGATCGTAATAAGAGGGGCCTTTCACCAGCCCCACCAGTAGGGCAACTTGCTCAATATCGAGCTCGTTAACCGGGATCCCAAAATAGAAGTAGGAGGCGAGGCCAAAACCGTAGACCCCTTGCGAGAAGTTCTGCCCCAAATAGACCTCATTGAGGTAGGACTCGAGGATCTCATCTTTGCTATAGCGATAGTCGATCAACACCGCCATGTAGGCCTCTTGCAGCTTGCGCCACAAACTGCGTTCACGGGTCAGGAAAAAGTTCTTCGCCAGCTGCTGGGTCAGGGTGCTGCCCCCTTGCACCGTGCGACCCGCCAGTAAATTGGCAAATACCGCTCGTAAAATAGCCACCGGCGAGATGCCGCCGTGCTGATAGAAATCACGGTCTTCGGTCGTCAGCAGCGTCACTAACAGGCTATCGGGCACCTCAGCAAGGCGCACCAGCAGGCGATCTTCACGGGCTTCGGTATTGAGACGATCGAGCAACACTGGGTCCATTTGGGCGTAACCAAGCTGGCGCTGATTCTCTAAAGATTGAATCCCTTCTAGGCGAGGCCCATTGAAGGTCAGGCGCAAACCACGGGCACCATCCGCGCCCTCGTGAAACTCAAATGGACGCCGCAGCAGCTCGATACGATGGCCACTGACGCTGTACTCCCCTGGAGTGTGAGGCTGGCGCACCTGCTTGTAGCTCAGCATGTTAAGCTCGCGCAGCATCTGGTCGCGCGACAGGCGCTGACTGGGATAGAGCTCTAGCGGACGACTGTAAACCATCACCGGCAGTTGCCATTTTTCACCATCAAACCGCTCGCGCACCTTGGTATCGAGATAGATACCAAACACCACCATGAAAGCCGCCACCACTAAGGAAAGCTTGAAACCAAGCCAAAATAGCGTGCGTTTAATGGATCGCTTCGGTGCCGCCTTCTTGGGGGCGCGCTTGCGTCGTTGGGTTGCCATGGTTCCTCTTTACCTGTTCGTCATTATTGGTTGGGTTGTGATAGCAGTGTGAGCATTACCGAGTCCGACAGAGCGGTAGATTCAGTTAGCTACGCAGCGGTGTCATCGCACAATCGCAGCCGATTATCTACCAAATGGTCGGTGAGATGGCGTTCATCTAAGCTACATTCCCATCTTCTTTTTGGTGACCCTGGTCGGCATCGCCTCCAGCGGATTATCCGGCCAGTAGTGGCGCGGATAGCGCCCCTTCATCTCTTTTTTGACCTGCTCGTAAGAGCCTGCCCAGAAAGCGGCCAGATCGGCGGTGATCTGCAGCGGCCGCTGGGCGGGGGAGAGTAGCTCCACCACCAGCGGCACCCGGCCATCGGCCACGCAGGGGGTGGCGCCTTGGCCAAACATCTCCTGAATACGCACCGGGATCACCGGCGCCTGCCCCGGCTGATAACGGATGGCCACTCGGCTGCCCGTTGGTGCAGTAAAGTGACTCGGCAGCGCCTCGTCCAGCCGTTTAGGCAATGGCCAAGGCAGCGACTGGCGCAGGATGTCGCTCAGGGTGAGTTTTTTCAACTGCTCTAGCCGGGTCATGCCGCTCAGCGCGGGTAGCAACCACTGCTCCAGCGTGGCCAGCAGGCTATCGTCATCCATGGCCGGCCACCCCTCATCGGGCAGCCAATCACTGGCACAGCGCAGGCGGGCCAGCAACCCTGCACTGGCATCATCCCATGGCAAGACATGCAGCCCCTTACGACGAATGCCTTGCAGCAGGCAGCGTCCTTTTTGCTCGTCAGAGAGTTCGCTCAGTGGTCGCTGGTTCAGCACCAGTTCGCCGAGCACCCACTGGCGTTCGGCGCGCACCCGCTCTTCCCGTTCATCCCAGTCAAACCACTGCCGTTCGCTGACCAGATCCGGCAGCTGGCGCACTAGCTCGTCCAGATCGACCGGTTCGGCGATAAAAATGCGGCTGCCACGCTCGTTCTGCCCCATCTCGACGGCCACCAGTGCGGGCTGTCCCTGACAAGGGTGACCGTCGACCAGATCGCCGCTCACCCCACCACTGAGTTGATAGCGACTGCCACTGCGCAGCTTGCCGATGCGATCCGGCCAGGCGAGGGCGCAGAGCAGCCCCAGCCACTGACCTTGACCATTGGCTGGGTGCACACCAAGCCGTTCGAACCAGCGGGCAGCCCCCTGGCGCAGGGCACTTTGCCGACGATGAAATAGCACCGAGAGCCGCTCCGAGCCTCGCAGATCCTCTTCCTGCAGCGCCACCAGATATGCGGCATCGGCGATAATCCCTGTCAGACCTTCGGACTCCAGCTCGCGGGCGCGCAGCAGCATGCGGGCGAGGCGAGGGTGGGTACCGAAGGCGGCCATGGCACGGCCAGCGGGAGTAAGTTGTTGCTCACCCTCCGGCTTCATGGCGCCAAGGGCCACCAGCAGCCGCTGGGCGCTGGCCACCGCGGCGGCGGGGGGCATGTCCAGCAGTGGTAGATCTTCCACCTTGGCGCCCCACTGGGCGGCATCCAGCAGCAAC
>NZ_PGGC01000115.1 GCF_002795305.1 Aeromonas cavernicola | reverse complement strand
GGGGTCAGGTCAGCCACATTCCAACCACGACCACACTCAGCCAGCTTAATACGGTGCTCTGTTACGACGGTTACCTGACCCCCCCTCACCATAGCCAGCACTGCATTGGTGCCAGTTATGGCCGTAACCAAACGTCACTGGCGTTTAGCGCCGAGGAGCAGACCCACAATCAGGCACGCCTGCAAGCCTGCTTGCCTGATCAAGGCTGGCCTAGCGAAGTCGATGTCAGCGCTAACGACGCCCGCGTCGGCGTACGCTGCGCCAGCCGAGATCACTTGCCCGTGGTGGGGCCGGTGGTTCGGGTAACGGCGCTGACAGAGCGTTACGACAGCACAGGACTCGATGCACAGCAACCCGCCGCGCCACTGCCGCTTTATCGTGGCTTGTATGTGCTCGGGGCGCTCGGCTCACGCGGTTTATGCACCGCCTCCCTGTGTGGTGAGCTGCTCGCCAGCGAGATCTGTGGCGATCCCTTACCGCTGGCGACGGATCTCCTCGAGGCTCTCCATCCGGCCCGTTACTGGGTACGTAAGCTGCTCAAAGGCAAGCCACTGCCGTCCATTAAGGGCGACCAGCGCTTGGCAAACGTCGACGTGGCTCACACCCCATCACTCGCCAAGTCGCCAGACGGATGCAGATAGACATACACTCCCGCCACTTTTTCCAACTGAGACCTGAAACATGCTAGAACTCATCATCGGCACCTTGGTCACCCTCGTGGTCGGCCGCGCCATTTTCAAAGGATACTCTGCCACGGGGGTGCTCCTCAGCGGCGGGCTATTACTGCTCGTCATCACCGCGCTGATGGGCAAACCCGTCCTGCCAAGCAAGGTCACCAGCACCGGTTACCTCGCCACCGACATCTTCGAATATGTCCGTTTCTTGCTCAACGATCGTGGCGGCGGACTGGGGATGTTGATCATGGTGCTGTGTGGTTTTGCCGGCTACATGAGCCACATCGGTGCCAACACCATGCTGGTGAAGCTGGCTAGCAAACCGCTCGGTATTATCAAATCCCCCTATATCCTGTTGGTCGCCGCCTATCTGGTCGCCTGCGCCATGTCGCTGGCGGTCAGTTCAGCGACCGGCCTTGGGGTCTTGCTGATGGCAACACTGTTCCCGTTGATGGTCAACATGGGGATCTCCCGTGGCGCCGCCGCCGCGGTATGTGCCTCACCTGCCGCCATCATTTTGGCCCCCACCTCTGGCGATGTGGTGATGGCCGCGCAAGCCGCCAACATGCCGCTGCTGGACTTTGCCTTTAAGCTCACCTTGCCCATTTCACTGGCCGCGATCGCCTGCATGGCAGTGACCCACTTCTTTTGGCAACGCTATCTCGACAATAAGTCAGGTGAACACAATGAACCGGTCGCCGCAGGGGATCTGCTGACCACCGCCCCCGCGTTCTATGCCATTCTGCCGTTTGCCCCCATCATCGGGGTGCTGGTGTTTGACGGCAAATGGGGCCCACAGCTGGATATCGTCACCATCATCGTGATGTGCATGGTGTTAGCTAGCCTGCTAGAGCTGGTGCGGGTTCGTGACGGGAAAGCCCTGCTCGATGGCTTGCAAGTGTGCTGGCGCCACATGGCGGATGCCTTTGCTGGGGTAGTGATGCTGCTCGTGGGGGCGGGGGTCTTCGCCCAAGGCCTGTTAACCATCGGCTTTATCGATACCCTGCTGGCCCATGCCCAAGATTTGGGATCGGGGGGGGTGATCATGATGCTATCCTTGGTGGTGATCACCACCTTGGCCGCCTTCACTACAGGCTCGGGCAATGCGCCCTTCTATGCCTTTGTCGAGCTGATCCCCAACTTAGCCAACAGCCTTGGCATCAACCCCGCTTATCTGGTGATCCCGATGCTACAAGCCTCCAATCTGGGCCGCACCATCTCCCCGGTGTCCGGGGTCGTGGTGGCCTGTGCCGGCATGGGTAATCTGTCGCCTTTTGAGGTAGTTAAACGCACCTCTCTGCCGGTTGCGGTCGGCCTCTTGGTGGTGATCATCGCCACCCAGATCATGGTGCCAGCCTGATCTAACACCAGCCTAGCAGCACAGCTGGGCTGGTCTCTTACCCCCCCTTGCAGTAGACTCGGCGCTCTTTTTCTAAGGAGGACCGAGATGAACATAACGGTTCAACTTGCCCATTTCAGCGATTGTCACTCCCATTTTGATGGGGCGCCGATCCACTTCTCTCCCCCCGGCGAGTCACCATGGCATACCCAGTGCGGCGGTTATGCTCGGATCTTAACCCGCCTGACCCAGTTACGGGCCANNTCGATCTGGGCAATGGCCCGTTACTGGATTTTCTGCGCCAAATCAGGTTCCCCGTGCTGGCAGCCAATATGGACAACCGCCAAGAGCCCACTGATAGCGCAGGGCTGCGCACCCTCCCCCTGCTTTATGATGGCAACCGACCTTGGCTACGCCGGATGGTAGGTCCAGTGCCTTTCGCCTTCATGGGGATCACCCTGCCCCAAATGGCCGCCATTGCGAACCCCGATCCCCACACCCATTTTCAGGACGTGACCGACACCCTGACGCGGGTACTGGCACAGATCAAGGCCGAGGGGATCCGCCATATCGTGCTCCTGAGTCACCTCGGGCTTGTGCAAGATCAGCAGCTGGCCGCACATTTTCCCGAACTTAGCCTGATTGTCGGTGGCCATACCCATAGCCTGCTCGGCGATCTAGCCCCCCTCGGGCTCGTTAGTGAGGGCACATATCCGCTGATGCAAAACGGGGTCGCCATTGTTCATGCTGGCCACAGTGCGCTTTGTCTTGGCATTGCTGAGCTCACCTTTAACCACCAAGGCCGAGTGGTGGATAGCCAAGGCCAGCTCGAATGGCTGCCTTGGCAGCCTTGGCCATTCGCCTCCACGCCCCCCAAAGGGCTCACGTTCTGCGAGCCAGACGCGATATTAGAGCAGCGGCTGGCCACCGATTATCGGCCCGAGATCACCACCATGAGCTTGCGTATCGTCACCAAGCTCAGCCACCCGCTGCACCACCAACGCTTGCCAGACGACCAGTTACCGCACGGCAGTCAGCTGACACCGCTTGTAGCTGAAGCCATGCTGGCCGTGGCCCGTGAGCAAGTGGGCCAGGTGGATTTTGCCCTGCATAACGCCGGCGGCGTGCGCTGCTCTTTGGCGGCAGGACCGTTAAGTGAGGCTGATATCGCCGGTCGCCTGCTCCCGTTTGCGATTCCCCTCACCCTCTATCGGGTGCATGGCCACGAACTGGCAGAAGCGCTGGAAAGTGCCATCGACAATGCCACCAATAATGGAGTCATCGGCAATGGCAGCGGCAGCTTTCCTTACACCGCTGGGGTGCGTTTTTGTTATCAGGCGAACCAACCTAAAGGGCAACGGATCAGCAAACTGGAGTGGGAGCAAGCCCCCGGACATTGGCAACCCGTGGTGGCCGATACCGTCTATCGCGGGGTCTCTAGCGCCTATACCGCCTCCGGCAAAGAGGGCTATACCGCGCTGGCTCGCACCCTGACCCAGCATAATCAAGAGCTCGGCCTCACCTTGGCGGATGCGTTTATTCGCTGGGCACGGGGGCAACCGACCCTCACAGCCCGCCCACCGTTAATCCACTACCACCCTTTGCAGACAGCGGGGGCATGACCTTCAGTCTGTTAGCCATGGGATGCCAGCTCACGCTAAAGGCGGGGCTGTTACCGCTTACAGCCCCCTATCAACCCTGCGCCTCTGGCTTTTTTGCCAGAATATTTGTCCCACACGGGCCTGCGCCATTGCATCACACTGCCGAGCTCGGCAAGATAGGCGCGCTTTCAAGACCAGCAGCAGGAACAGGCGACTTCATGAATCACTCCATTCGTTTTACTCCCCCTCGGCTCAATCCCGCCATTACGTTCAGCGCGCTGCTGCTCACGGCACTGCTGGCACTGCTCTTTTGCCTGCGCAATCCGCTGTTATATGCCATGGCCCCAGGCTTTGATGCCTCGCTGTTCGCGGTGATGGGCAAAATGTGGCACGAAGGCGGGGTGCTTTATAAAGACATGATCGACATTAAAGGGCCGATGATTTTTGCCATCGATGCGCTAGGTTATGGCCTCGGGGGCTTTGTCGGCATTTGGGCGCTGGAGTGGGGTCTCTGCTGGCTAGGGCTGTTAGCCAGTTGGCAAGCATTTGCGCAGCTTGGCCTTTCGTTTCGGGCTCGGCTTGGCGCCATGCTGGCGGTGCTCGCCTTGTATGGCACGCGCTACTACTACGGCAACATGACCGAAGACTGGACCTTTCATCTCGCCCTCATCGCCCAGTGGGCCTTTATTACCTTGTTATTGGACAAGGAGTTTCGCTGGTGGCCCGCTCTGGTCGCGGGTCTTAGCTTCGCCATCGTCGCATGGATGCGCACCAATAATGGTGCCTTCTGGGGCGGCTGGTATTTGGTGCTGTTTTGCCACTGGTGTTGGCACGAGAAGTGGCGCGATGCCATTGTGCTGCTCATCTCCAGCTTAGTGGGGCTCGCCTTAATTGGCGGCCCACTGTATGCCTACTTCCAACAGCACGACCTGCTCGCGGCGTTTAAATATTACGCCTTCGATATCTTCTTCGAGGGGAGCTACGGCAACGGTATCTCCCTCATGGTGGGTGCGGTCGGCCTGCTGCGCACTGGCCTGATTATGCTGCTGCCCCCGTTTGTCTTGTTGATGTTAAGCCGGCGGCAAGAGTGGCACCTACCGGTCTTGCTGGCCACCCTGTTTGGCGTGCTGTTTACCCTGATCGCTAACTCGGTTTCCGGCCATATCTTTGATCATTACGATGTGCTGTATCTGCAATTAGCCCTGCTGCCCTTGGCCGTGTTGCTCGATCGCAGCGAACAGCAAGCGGACGCCATCGGCCTGCTTTGTATCTCGCTGGTGGTGTTGACCGCCAGTTGGCTGTTGGCCCAACAATTGGGTTATGGCTGGAGTACCAAGGAGTGGTCGCTGGCCCGTGTCGGTGAGGTGCTGGGTAATAGCCTACTGTGGGCACTACCAGTGTTGATCCTGATCCCGCTCTGGCGCGCGTGGGATGTACGCAGTACCACCCCCTGGCTGGCGACACTGGCCATGCTGCTGATCATGGTCAACAACGCCTGGGAGGGCACCCAGAAAGGGCGGCCGTTCAATCCCGCAGCGCAAGTACGGGTTGACCGTATTAAGGCAGAAACCACGACCACCGATACCATCTGGGTCGATGGCATCCAACCGCAATATTATCTGTGGACTGATCGCCAACCCGCCTCGGCTTACCTGTTCTTTGCCAACGTCAACCCCCCTTATGACGTGCGCGCTCGGATATTGGCCGACCTTGAGCGCCAGCAGCCCAAATTCATCATCGCCAAACCGGAACGCATTAGTGAGGAGCTGAAAAAACCGACCTCCCCCTCTCACCTCGCCTTCTATCAATATCTGGCGAGCCAATATGAGTCCGTTGAACCGGGGCTCTATCGTAAGCGCTGATCGTCGTTATTGAGGCGTGACAACCCACCAAGGGCGGCCATTCGGTCGCCCTTGGTGGTTTTCGGTTACTAGCGGCGGTCGGGAAGGTAGGCAAGCTGGCTCGGGATCATTACAATAGCGCCCCTTGTTAACGACACATGACTAAGCGCTAATCTAAGCGTGAATTGATAAGCGTAAGTGGGTAACAGCCATGGCAGAATTGACCTATCTGGGGGGGTATCCTGACCCCCTCAAAGCACAAGTGCAGCAGCTGATTGCAACAGGCAAACTGGGAGAGATGCTGGCAAAGCGCTATCCAGAGAGCCATCAAATCCAGAGCGATAAGGCGCTGCTCGCTTATACCATGGGCCTTAAAAACCGCTACCTCAAAAGCTCAGCCCCGCTCGCTAAAGTGGTGTTTGATGGCAAAATCAATGTGATCAAAGATGCCCTTGGCCTGCACACTTATGTCAGCCGAGTACAAGGCAGCAAACTCAAGGCGAAAAATGAGATCCGGATTGCCGCCCTGTTTAAAGAGGCGCCAGCCCCCTTTCTGGCCATGATCGTGGTGCACGAGCTGGCGCACCTCAAAGAAAAAGATCACAACAAGAGCTTCTATCAACTCTGCCAACACATGGAGCCCGATTATCATCAGTTGGAGTTTGATCTCAGGCTCTGGCTCACTTGGCGGGATATCAACAACACCAATGGCTCACCGGCCGCCTAACAGGCGACCTCGGGCGGTGACGTTAACGGTTTACTTCAGCGGTGACTGCGGTCACGCCTGCTAGGCGCGTGGCCCATGGCTTGGCCAGCGCGTTTCTGCACGCTTATCAGCTCCTTCATCTGCTCTTCATTTTCCCCTTATTGGCCCAGATAGCCCGCCGCTGCGCGCTACCCTGACCAAACCTTCGTGAACAAGCCTGCGCGACCACGGCATTGGGGCGCTTGGCTTAGGATGCCATGCTCTCTTCCGGCATCCAGCTGTCGGCATTCTCCCATACCTCCTGCACCATGGCCTCTGCCCGCTCTTTATCCTCTTTACTGGCACGGCTCACGGTCAGGGACATCGTACTACCGGGGGCAACCCGCACGTGTAGGTCGGGGAAGGTTTCCCCCAACTGCTTGAGCAGGGCTTGGCGCAGCGCCTCCATGGTAGAGGTCGGGATCTGATGTTTTTTGTCGATGATGATTTCCAGACGCATTAGTGTGACTCCATGATGAGGTACTGTATTTATATACAGCCATTTTTATCTGGTGTGACCCAAAAGTAAAGCCCCTTGCCATAACAAAGAGGGGGCGTCGTCAAAAAAGATCCAGCTGCTGGCCACATATGCGCTCAAACGACTCGCCAACAAAGGGCAAAATGGCCTCCGCAATGGGTCGCAACTGCTTCTCGATGTAGTGTTCGTAGTCGATGGCACTGCGTTGATATTCGAGCGGTTCTGGCCCATTGACGGTCATCACATAGGCGATAGTGCCGCGATGTTGATAACGTTGCGGCAGGCCACGACGCAGGTTCTCCTCGTCAGCCAGCCGCGCCGCCCGCACATGAGGCGGCACGTTCTTTTGATACTCTTCGAGTTTTTGGCGCAGCCGCTTACGATAGACCAGCAGCGGATCGTGCTGACCGGTACGGGTCTGATCCACCATGCTGCGCACATAACCACACGAGTCTTCATCGTGAAACACCAGCTCATAGAGGCGAGTTTGAAACTGCTTGGCCAGCGCCGTCCAATCTGTGCGTACCGACTCCAGCCCCTTGAACACCAGCTGCTCCCCCCCTTCACTGGCGGTGCCCACCAGCCCTGCATAACGCTTCTTGCTGCCTTTCTCTAACCCACGGATGGTCGGCATCAGAAAGCGGCGATAGTGAGTCTCGTATTGGATCTCTAAATAGCTCGGTAAGTCGAACTCTCGGCTAATCAACGCCGCCCACTGCTCGTTGATCAGGGTGGCCAAGCCATGGCCAATCTCATCGGCCTGCACTGCGGTGATCTCCTGCCCCAGATGAACGAAAGTGGAATCCGTATCGCCATAGATCACCTCGAACCCTTGCGTCTCAATCCACTCGCGGGTCTGCTGCATGATGCTATGGCCGCGCAAGGTGATCGACGAAGCGAGCCTAGGATCGTAAAAGCGACATCCCCCCGACCCGAGCACGCCGTAAAAGGAGTTCATGATGATCTTGATGGCCTGGGACAATGCCTTGTCGTGCGCGGCTTTGGCGGCATCACGGGCCGCCCATAGGGTTGCAATCAGATCCGGCAAAAAGTGCCGATCGCGGGAAAACAGGGCGCCACGAAAACCAGGTACGGCGCGATCTGGCTGCTGCAGCCCCTCGATAAGTCCCATGGGATCGATACAGAACGTGCGGATGATGCTGGGATAGAGGCTTTTAAAATCGAGTACCAACACATGACGATAGAGCCCTGGCTTGGAGTCCATCACATAGCCACCAGGGCTTGCCAGGCCACCATCGGCGGGGAGGTTGGGGGCAACATAACCGCCCCGATGCAGCCTAGGTAGGTAGAGGTTGGTAAACGCGGCGACCGAGCCACCGACTCTATCCAGCTCAAGGCCGGTTAATGAGGCGCGCTGGATCGCAAAAGGGATGAGATGGCAATGCTCGAAGATCTCCCATACCAACTTGCAATCTTCGAGGTTATAGCGAGCCAGTGCTTCCTTGTCGCTGTGAAACAACTCGGTGATTTTCTCTCCCCGATTGGCCACATCCTCAATGTCTTTGCCACGCCCGAGCAATTCGCTCGCCACCGCATCTAGGCTATAGCTGGCAAACTGCCATGTCGCGCTTTTGAGGGTATCGATACCATCGAGCACCATCCGCCCAGGAATAATCACATTACCACTTTGGGGATCATGGCGAGCGGCGCGCCAAAAGCAGAGCTCGCGCCCTCGCCCAAGTCGCAGTCGCCGCTGCACAAGCTCGGCGCGGCGTAGTAGCAGGCGAAAGTCAAAATTAACCACGTTCCAACCCATCACCACATCAGGATCATGGCGCTGAAACCACCCTTCCAATGCACTGAACAGGGCATTTTCATCGGCGACCCATTCGACCTGCGTGAGCCAGCGACTGGCATTTTCCTCTGCGGCCCCGATCATGATGACGCGGGCATCCTGTTCGCTGTAAAGACCCACCGAGAAGAGCGCACCATCCATGGCGCACTCGACATCGAGGGAGACCCAAGAGAGGCGTGGGGTCAACGGCTGCGGCGCACAACGACCGTCATTGACCTCCCAATAACCGGGCTTACCCCCCTTTCTCACGGCGCGGCCAGTAAAACGCACCCCTGCGGTGATAAAACGCTCCATCAGGTAGCGTTCTGGCAGACGGATATCCGCCTCAAAGTGCTCCAAACCACGGATCAGCAACAGTTCGATGGCGCGGTGAAAGGCGCTTAAGGTGGCAAAATAGCAGCCCACAACAGCACGGCCATCAAAGGTGTGCAGCGGCAAGCGGCGAAACCGCCCACTCACGCCCGCGCCTTTGAACAGCTCGGCCGCCTCTGCCATGTGGCTATCGGGGAGAAAGAAGACCGGCTCTTGGCCTGGCACGACCAAGCGCACCGGACCCTGATCACTCCAGAGCCACATCACGATCTCAGTACGTGCCCCTTGGTTGCCTCCTGAACGTTGCCGTTCACGCACATCTCGACTATGCCGAGTCAGGATAAATCCCTCGGTCGGCGGGGCGGTCGATGCGCTATTAGCAATGGGGAGTTGGCTTGAACTCATAAGATAGAGAGCGGCGTGAGTGCGGGTATGAGACTATTGTACGTTCATACAGTACCTAGCCGCAATAACCACCAAGCGAAGCCCATCCCACCACATTGCTATGACGTGATAACTGAAGTGATTAGGAAGAGGAGTTATCGGCATCGGTCATTTTCATTAGAACTGGCAGGTCATCGTGCCCTGTTTTAATACTTTAAAAACAAATTCATCATTAACTCAATTGGCAGATAAACCCTCTAATACTCTGTTCCTTTTGCTCAGAACTGGCATAGTCTCAGATAACTCAATAGAATAACCCGCAATAACGGTGCTGGAGCCAGGCATGTATTACTACGTAGCAAGACAGCCTATTTTGGATCAACATCTCAATACCTATGCCTACGAGTTACTATTTCGCGACAGCCTTAATAATGTTTTCCCTTCTATTTCCTCGCAGCAGGCGACATCTCAATTAATCATTGAACAATTTCGGAAACAAAATATTGATCAGTTGCTGGAGGGCAAACCCTGTTTTGTTAATTTCCCTTATTCGCTGTTATTAGCCGGCTTGGCGGAATCACTGCCACAAGAGAAAGTGGTGATCGAGATCTTAGAAGATGTGCCGCCCGACGATATTTTGCTGAGCAAGGTGCAGCAGCTCCATCAATTAGGCTATCGATTGGCCCTAGACGATTTTACCATGAGTACGGAATGGGAGCGTTTTCTGCCCTTCATTCACATTATCAAATTTGACCTAAGAGCGACCCCACTCGATCAGATCACCCATTTTATCAAGCAGCATAAAGCCTTTAATCTCATGTACTTGGCAGAGAAGGTAGAAGACGAAGCAGAATTTGAGCGTGCCAAGCGCTTAGGTATTCATCTTTTTCAGGGCTTTTTCTTTAGTTACCCAGAGATGGTCAAGCAGAACGCCATACTCCCCCAGGCCAGCTCAGAGTAATGACCCCAGTCATCTCATCGGCAATCGCGATATCTTAGCGCCTATCCTATTAGGGCTATTACACTTGCCATTTTGATCCTGCGTAGTGCTCGAAATGTAGTGCTCGAAATACTGATCTACGCGGTGGTTTTCACGCGCGCTGCGTGACTAAATTAACTGCGCCACTGGGATAAATTCTATATATGCGATGACGCGACTTCCGTGAAGCGCTCAGAATATGGACATGATGAACAATGTCCGTGTTTTCACTGATGATTCACCTCTATGTTCCTGCTGCCAAGATTTAATTCATGCGTAACATATGATGATTTGCTAGCTAAAAAACGTGCAGCAGTAAGCGCAAGAAAATAACCTAGCTAGTGCAATCGCTCGCCCATTTACCCAATCAACAAATAGACTTGATGAAATATAAAATGAGATAAAAATAAGAGAAGCAAAAAACCCAAGCCCGCTCTGTGAGCGGGCTTGGGTTTTTAATTTGGTGCGTCCTAGTGGATTCGAACCACCGACCCCCACCATGTCAAGGTGATGCTCTAACCAGCTGAGCTAAGGACGCAAGGTCTATTTTTCTATTTTCTAAGCAGAGTGGTGGGTTTAATTGGATTCGAACCAACGACCCCTACCATGTCAAGGTAGTGCTCTAACCAACTGAGCTATAAACCCAAATCTGCTTTTACTTGGTCTGTGATGGTGCGTCCTAGTGGACTCGAACCACCGACCCCCACCATGTCAAGGTGGTGCTCTAACCAGCTGAGCTAAGGACGCATCACAGTAAAGTGGTGGGTTTAATTGGATTCGAACCAACGACCCCTACCATGTCAAGGTAGTGCTCTAACCAACTGAGCTATAAACCCACTTGCCACGCCACTGCTGACGTGGTCGGCATACTACCCATGGCCCCTAACGGTGTCAACACGCCATCACCACAAAGCGGACTGTTTGCCCAGTTCTTGCGCAGCCTGTTGATTTGACTGATGAGTACGCTCCTATTGCGCCTTAGAAAGGGCATGACAGGCGGTTGGCGTTGCAAAGCGACCATAGACGTGTTGCAACCTTGCCCCCAGCATCACCGCGGCGCAGGTCAGGCCAACGATAAACCCAATCCAAAAGCCTTGCGGCCCCATTCGCGGAACGATCCAATCCGTCAACCCGAGGATCATCCCTGTCGGCAATCCCAACCCCCAATACGCCACCAAGGTGACATAAAAGATGGCCTTGGTGTCCTTATAGCCACGTAGTGCTGCTGCGGCCACCACCTGTACCGAATCCGAGAGCTGGTAGATAGCGGCGAACAACAGCAGTGCCGCCGCGAGGGCAATCACCTGCGGCTCATCGGTATAAATAGCCGCAATCTGCTCACGCAGTAACACGGTGAGAGTAGCGGTGCCCGCTGCCACCGTTGCCCCCAGCATCAGTCCGGTGCGCGCCGCCACCCGCGCATGGGCAGGTAACCCCTCGCCGATGTTATGGCCAACCCGAATGGTCACCCCCACCCCGATGGAAAGCGGCAGCATAAACAGCAGGCTCGAGAAATTGAGCGCGATCTGATGACTCGCCACCGTCTCGGCACCCAAAGGGGCAAGCATCAACGCGACCACGGCAAACAGGGTGACTTCACAAAAAATCGCCATGGCGATGGGAAATCCTAGTCGGAACAGGCGCCAAATTCGGCTGCCATTAGGCCGTGCGAGCTGAGAGAACAGGCGAATATCGCGAAAATGGCGGGAGAGCTTCACGTAGAGCAGCATCGCCAGCAACATGGCCCACAACACAATCGCCGTGGCCACGCCGCAGCCCACCCCACCCAGTTTTGGCATGCCAAAATAACCGTGGATAAAGATGTAGTTGGCTGGGATATTCACCGCTAAGCCAACAAAGCCAATCACCATGGTCGGTAAGGTATGGGAGAGCCCTTCACTGAAGTTACGCAGCACCTGAAACAACACAAAAGCCGGTAGGCCCCACAAGATCGCGTGTAAATAACCGGTGGTCTTCGCCACCATCACCGGCTCGACCGTCATTAGCTGCAGGGCTAACGGGCTGAAATAGAGGGCCGTCATCGCCAATGGCGTGACCATTAACGCCAGCCAAACACCTTGATGCACCGCCGGACGCACCTCATCGCGTTTGCGCGCACCATTGAGCTGAGAGACGATAGGAGTGAGCGCCATGATGATCCCTTGCACCAGCAAGATGATCGGCAGCCAAAAACTGGAGGCCACCGACACCGCCGCCAGATCCACCGCACTCACCTGCCCAGCCATCACGGTATCAACAAAGTTCATGGCAATTTGAGCAACTTGGGCGACCAGGATCGGGCTCGCTAGCCGCACCAGTTGTTTTACCTCAGACCAATAACGTTGCACTGGCACCTCCGAGTGGATAAGAGAGAAAAGATAACAAGCAGGGGATCGCGTCTGAAGGCATTCATGACAGACGACACGCCGGCTGACGATTAGGCGTCTTGGTGATCGCTTATCAATAAATTGGCGGCGGCATAAGCGGCCTGTGCCCGTAGCTCCGAGGGCACCCGCTCGTCCGCCGCGACGGCATTAAGGGCCCGCACGCTGCTGGCAATCGCCTGCGGAATGTAACCCAACTCGCCAGAACCGATCTGGCTATAGGCGGCACGCACCGCTTCACAACACTCATACACTGTCATGGTTTGCTTCCTTGAACTGCAAGATAGCGGGCAAATATAGCGGTTTTCCCTCCTGCTTGTCTGCGCCATCCTTGTAATTTGACCACACCTCGGTAAATTGGGCCCCCAGCCGCGCCAGAGTGCGCCATGAAAAACCTCATGTTTAAGGCAACCAAACTCACGATTAACTCATTGTTTTCATGTCATGTTGCCACCTGCAGTCAGCGGGGGCCCCGTTGGTGGAGAGCACAGTATGTTTACCGGTATCGTACAGGGAGTGGCTGCACTGGTTGCCATTGAAGAGCAGGTTGCCTTTCGCAGTCATGTGATCCAAATGCCAAGCATCGCTTGGGGAGAGGGATTAGTGGTGGGGGCCTCGGTAGCCCATAACGGCTGTTGCCTGACCGTCACGCAGATCGAGGGGGATAGGGTCCATTTTGATCTGATGCAGGAGACGCTGCGCTTGACTAACCTCGGTCAGTTGCAGCTCGGTGATAAGGTCAATGTGGAGCGGGCAGCCCGCTTTGGCGATGAGATCGGCGGCCATGCCATGTCTGGTCATATCATGGGGATGGCGAAGGTGAGCGCAGTGATCGACAGCCCAAACAACCGCCAAGTGTGGTATCGACTTGCCCCCGAGCTGATGAAGTACGTGCTGACCAAGGGCTATATCGGCATTGATGGCATCAGTTTGACCGTTGGCGAGGTGCGCGCCAATACCTTTTGCGTCAACCTGATCCCCGAGACACTGGCCCGCACCAACTTAGGCTGGGTCAAGGAGGGGTGGCAGACCAACATCGAGATCGACCCACAAACCCAAGCCATCGTCGATACCGTGGAGCGGGTACTTGCCGCTCGGCAACGTGCATAGCCTAGTGGGTCAATCCGCTATCCTCTGGCATGGTAAACTGGCAAACCACCGCGGAACACACTTAACAAAGCGCAGGGCCTGCACCATGCAGGTCCTGCGGATAAATAGTTCACCCTGAGCGTTGGCTATCGCTGTCAGCTAACACCACTGCTCGTTATCATCACCCTCGACAAACAGCCGTAGCCTATCGTGTACCTCATCGCGGTATAAACGCAGATGGATAGGGTGACAGCAGGCTTTGCAATCTTCGTAGAACACTTGATCCCCTTGGCTGGCATCCAGTTCCACTGACGTCAGGTGACCGCAATGGGGGCAGCTAATACGCTGATGGATGTAGTCGATCATGGTCACCTCCTTGGCCCTTCGGCCGCTGTATCTGTGATCCTAGCCAATTTTTGGCCAACACAGCGAGGCTCACGCCATGACGTATGGCAGGGCAACAGCGCGCTAGACTACCCCACCCAGCGGGCCAACATGGCCGCATCCAGCTCGGTCAGGGAGCGCAGTTGATGATCCGCAATGGCTAAACGGGGATCGCCCACCAAGGCGGGGTCTGGCACGATCAGCGCCTGCATCGAGGCCGCCTTAGCCGCCAGCAGGCCGGTAAAGCTGTCCTCAATGGCCAGACACTCAACGGGCAACACCCCCAATTTTTCGGCGGCATGAATATACACATCAGGGTGCGGCTTACCAAAACGCTCCACCTCAGCAGAGTGCACCGCTAAAAAACGCTCGCGAATACCGAGTTTCCCCAGCACCGCCTCAACCATGGCAAAGGGGGATGAGGTGGCCAGCCCAATTTTGAGTCCACGCCCCTCGATCAGGGCCAATGTCTCCAGCACCCCGGCTTTGGCTTGGCCTTCGCTTAAAATCAGGGCAACCACCTGATCGAGGATCTGCTGCACCACCTCTGCTGGGGTCGGGCCATGCCAAGGACGTTGGCGATACCAGTGGGCCACCAGCTGATCGATGCGCACACCGATAGTGGATTCACAATCGGCCTGCGAAAGGGGTTGCCCCAAGGCAGCAAAAACGGCCATCTGAGCCCGTTGCCAAAAGGGTTCCGAATCGATGAGCACGCCATCCATATCGAAAATCACGGCAGTTAACATTTTGTACTCCTGACATAGGTGAAGGGGGGATTATAAGCGAGGCGCCTCAATGCAAAAGGAGCATTGCCATGCCCCTTGCGCCCGTTCACATCAGCAAACGTTTGTTATGTACCTAGCAGTCCGTTAGGTTTGTTGAATCGCGGTGCCCCCACAATCCCTCATTCTTACCAGTTGAAAGTTTAATTTTTTTGCTTTTACTGCACAAATATTGAACCCTCTCTTCGGTAAGGTTGGTCCAACTGGCAATTGTCCTAGTGCTACGCCATTCACCACCTGTTGAATTTTCTTTAAGCCAAGTATTAACTCTATGCATTTCACAGGCTTCACGAACCTTTTCGTGGAGATATTGAGCCCCGTAGACAGTAAGACCTGCAATCGCCCCACCGGATCCACCAACTACAATACCTTCCCAAATATTACTTCCCATGCTTAATACCTATTTGATTCATAGCAGCACATCGACCTTGGCGGCCACGGCTTTGGCTTTTTCCACAGCTTCCTGGCAATCCAGCCCACGGGCCAGCGCCACACCAAGGCGACGGCGACCGGCGATCTCCGGCTTGCCAAACAGCCGTAACTGCGCCCCCGGCACCAAGGCCAGCGCTTCACCCATCCCTTGATAGCGAATATTCTGGCTGTGCCCGTCACGCAGTACCACCGCAGAGGCACTGGGCCCATAGTGGGTAATCGTGCCGATCGGCAGCCCGAGGATAGCGCGAACATGGAGGGCGAATTCGGAGAGATCTTGAGAAATCAGGGTGACCATGCCGGTATCGTGTGGACGAGGAGAGACTTCGCTAAACCACACCTCATCCCCTTTGACAAACAGCTCGACCCCAAACAAGCCATAGCCGCCGAGGGCCTCCACCACCTTGGCGGCCACCTCTTTGGCCCGGGCCAGTGCCACAGCGCTCATCTGCTGGGGCTGCCACGATTCGCGGTAATCCCCCTCCTCCTGACGATGACCAATCGGCTGGCAAAAATGGATGCCATCCACGGCACGTATCGTGAGCAGGGTAATTTCGTATTCAAAGGGCACAAAGCCTGTCTCTTATACACATC
>NZ_PGGC01000114.1 GCF_002795305.1 Aeromonas cavernicola | reverse complement strand
ATGCTGTTATGGCGTTTGTGCCACCATTTAAACCGCACTAAAAAGACAAGCCACCCCTTTTGTTTCAATGCGTTACACCAGCTTTGCTGGTGTGTAATGTGTATGGCTGTGGACCACCGTTTTTAAGGGCGGAATGACGGCGTGAAGAGTGGCTATGTCGTTAAGGGCTGCACTGTTCGGGGGTACTGGAACACCGCGAAGCGGATAGCGGTACAGATCCGGTACAAAAGCGGTACAGATCCGGTACAAAAGTGGGACAGAACCGGTACAGAACCGGTACAGAACCGGTACAGAACCGGTACAGAACTGGGACAGAAGTGAGACATTTGCAGGGCGAGGCGGGGGGGCGAAAAACTGGGGCCAGCGGCCCCACTTTCCCACCATCGAGGCGGCTTATCTGATCGGGTGCACCTCGAAGGGTGGGGCAAGATACCGAAACAAGCCGCAGGATGCAAAAACAGGCCGAAACCATACCCCGCAGGATCCGGCCCTCAAACCGCCTCAGAAGCGTTGCAAACTTTCAGGCAGTAAATGCCCTGTCTGGAGCGTCGAAACGCCACCAAACGCGATACAGGCGGCCATATCCTGACGGAGTGGCCGTTTTGCCATGTGAAATCGGCAATTGAACATAAAAGGCGTTATGCGCATCAGTTTTTGACGGTTTTACATGAAATGTCAGGCCTGTTGGGTGCACGGATTAAACGCAAAATTTCTTGCATTAAATGCGTGAGTCACGCAATATTGAAGGTGTGAAAGGGCTTCTTTAGAGAGTTTACTCAGGGCTTCAGCTCTCTACTGTTTAGTCACCAAGTCTTTGCTGAGAAGACTTGCTGGTAGCCACACTTCAATAGTGTTCTCTGAACCCACGTGCTAAAGAGAAGCCACGAGCTATCAAAATTCAAAGCCCAGCTGGCTATGTCAGCTGGGCTTTATCAATTTCCCAATCACTATGCCTGTGATGTTCTTCTTCCCATAAGCGGATACGATCGAGTAGCTCGTAACTTGATCTATAACCTTTCTTTCAAGAATCACCACCCCACACGTTGTGTTCAGCGCGATGGGACGGGCGGCATCAGTTTTGCTTAAAAGTATGTCCACGCCTTCACTCAGAATGTCTGCGATGATCATTGGCGTTTGATCCGGCGTTGTGATTCCTAGGTCACCTTTGTGCTTTTCCCAAACATGACGCGCCCCAAAGGCCCCTGTACGTTGTCTCCCATGTCCGGCAAGGCCTAATTTTAAGTAAATCTCCCCCTCGCTGACGCCATTGCTGTTCGGTGGGATTTTTCCAAAAGACAAGCCACCTGTTTGCGGGTTTGTGACCAGTGCATTTTTAGTCTTCTTCCCGTTTATGACCTCCTCGCTAAGGTCTGACGGTTGGTACACTGTGGGAGAAGGAGCGCTCATTAATTATCCTTTTTGATTAAAATTTGGTCCCAACATCAGACATTCTGCTTACTAGCGCGTTATAAAGTTCATCTTTTGGTGTGCTCTGGTACAGAGATTGAACAGCCATGAAGGGATTCATGATTAGCACGTAGCTGAACTCTCCATATACCCCTTCTTTGGGTTTGATGAATCCCATGTCAGCTAATTTTTTCATTCTACTTACCCAGGTAGTGACAGCTCTTTCTCCAGTAAAACCGGCTTCAAATGCAAGCCTTTGTTTATCTCTAATCTCGAGAAAGCTGTTATCAAAGACGTTGCAAAGCAAAGCAATGTAAGTCCCAGATACAGGGGTCCCCTTTCCTGCAAAGCGGTCCATTATTCGCGCTAGTTGTGGAAGTGTCCGCGGAACCGAAGCAAACCCTTTGTGGGTTTTTTTGTCCCAAAGTTCTAGCTTCTCTAGCTCATCCCCCCAGATTTGCTGACGAAGGGCTAGCCGCTTTTCCTCTTGCCTCTTTTTCCCAACTGCCTCTGATTTCTGCGTCATCCAGCCCTCCTTCGGAATAATGGCATTTAATCCCATTTTTCCTTTTGTATCAATGATTTACGTCATGCTTGCTCGCGTGGTCTTTTTTTTAAAACAAGACGACTCAGTAATGCAATTGTTTTTTATTTTTGAGACTACAACACCCAATTGCAATATATATTACGGCTGGCTGTTGTATGTCATTGTTTTTTATTGGTTTTTTGTTTGCTTGGTGTTATCCGGGTTATCAGATGTTATCTGGTGTTATCTGATGTCATCCATGTTATCCGTGGAGGGTGTGGGAGGTATGGGGGGGGAAGTGGGCCTAGTGAGATCTTGCTATTTGTTTATAAAGAGGTGAGCATCAAACGATGTTTTGAGTAAATGAGTGCTTCTATTATGAAGGTGGTTTCAGTTCTAAATCAGAAGGGTGGAAGCGGAAAGACCACAATTGCTACCCATCTAAGTAGGGCATTCCAGCTGGCTGGCCATGATGTGCTCTTGATCGATAGCGATCCCCAAGGAAGTGCTAGAGATTGGGCCGCAGTTCGGGACGAGCAACCTGTACCGGTTGTTGGGATCGATAGGCCAACCATTGAGCGCGACATAAAGGCGGTGTCTCATAAAAACCTGATCGTAATTGACGGTGCTCCACAAGCGGCTGACTTGGCTGTATCGGCTATCAAAGCAAGTGACCTAATACTGATTCCAGTCCAGCCTTCGCCCTATGACATTTGGGCTGCTTCCGATCTCGTTGATCTAGTTAAGCAGCGTATAGAGATGACTGATGGCCGACTCAAAGCCGCTTTTGTCGTTAGTAGGGCCATCAAGAACACTAAGATCGGTGCAGAAATCAAGGAGGCTCTGGAGGGTTATGGTTTACCTGTGATGGAGGCGAGAATCACTCAGAGCGTGGCCTATCCGAGTACTGCGGCAGCGGGTACAACGGTCCTCGATGCCGAGCCTAACAGCAATGCAGCCCAAGAGATCCGAGCCTTGGCAATCGAAGTGCTGCAATTGATAGAATGAGTTAACACTCTTGTGAGTAAGTGAGGTTTTGAGTAAATGAGCATTCTGAAGGCTGGCCGCCCAAGCAGCGAAAAGCGGGCTATGACGATGGGTGATATAGCAGGGAATGAGAAGTTGAAACGGGTCAATTTCGACTTACCTGAGGCTCTGCATACTCGGCTGAAAATCCATGCCGCAGCTCAAGGCAAAACGATCAAGGATGTTCTTACCGAGTTCGTTGAGGGCTTATCGTGAGTTGATGGTGCGCACTTGAAATTTGATAATCTTGTGGGGCTATCCTCTCAGGATACCAAGGCGCATTTATGAAGATTATCAGGTATGTATGTGACGTTTTACTGCTAAAAACCGGCAAGTTCAGCTTGCGTGGATCCGGATCCAGATCGTAATCTGTGCGTCGCAGAAACGAAAAACCGCCTTGGCGGGCGGTTTTTCGATGGTATTCAGAGTTGGCGCTCTTTGTACCAGGTAACGGCTCCGTAAGAGGGAAGCAGCTACCCAAAGTCCTAATCAGTTTAGCGGCACCATGCCGTATCTTTCAAGCAAATTCCCTCTCTAACGCCCGTTACCGAAGGCCACCACCTTTGGCGCTTTGTCGTACCCGCACGGATTGGAAGCATGAGTTTGTTGCCGTGGGTGGGTGTGGTTGGTCGGGCAGAACGGGGAAATCTCACATACTGCCCAGCGTGCGATCGCGCACCACAGCCGCCCACGATTCGCAACCGTGGGGCATTTGCAAGCAGAGCGTAACGGGGAACCAACCACGGCCAGCTCTTAAAAAACGGCGCGGCAGTCTGGCCATCAGGCGGGGACTAAAGCAGATGCAGCAAGGACGGGGTGTGTCTCTGGAGCGCGTGAGAGGGAGCTGCCGCAAGCAGTCTCGATAGTCCGGAGCAAGGCGAGTCTATCTTGTGTAACTACGTCATTTTTAACGTAGCCAAGCAGGAGGGCTCTCCTATCTTGAAGCGCAGCGGAAAGATAGGAGAGCCCGCTCACTGGGGAGCTCTGCGACATCCTTTTTCGCGCGGCCTTTAGGCCGTTGTCTTTGAGCTCTTCATAATCGAGAGAGGATCTTGGCGAGGTGGTTAAGCCCGTTCCCGAAGGGCTGTCCATCAGGCCGTGTTTTTGGCCTGTGGGCAGTAGGGCTTATCCACGGAGCGGGGTTGGTTTTTTCGTACGTACGAAATTTGAGGTGTTAGGGCAGGATTCGCAAACTGCTGGCGTTTGCCGCCGCTCTTGCCCTAACACCGTTCTCGCCCATTCTCCGGCAGCCTTCATCTCTTCCCGTAGCTCTGCTATTTCCTTTGTCGCCAATGGGCGATATGTCACTGGCTGTCTCCTTTGCACTGCCGCGCTTCGATTTGGTGGATGTCCTCCATGACAGCAGCAAGGAGGGATGGATCGTTTTCTTCCTTGGCGGCTTCTAGGTATGCCGCGATCTCCACACGGCTAGTCAAATGGTCCACAACGTCGTACTTACTGAATTGCTCCTCTGGAACGTCCTTCAAATTACCTTTTTGATTCATCAAATTAGTCATCCGATTTTGTGGGCTCGTCACCTGTCATCCGTTTTGTACTCTATTTTGTCCTCTCCCTTACCTCCATGCAGCATTCTGCAATCCATTTTGTAGGCATTCCGTAGGTATGCAGTAGGTGTTCTGTGGGTGAACGGTAGGGCTTTAGTAGGCTTTCTGTAGGGGATCTGTAGGGGATCTGTAGGGTTTGGCGGTTGAGCTGTTTATGGACACTTTCTTTTTGGATCTCCCTCATACAACCCCGCAAGTCTTTAATGTGCCCCATTTTGTGCCCTGTTTTGTGTCCAACCAACTGATTTTTTGACCTTTTATGTGTCTCTTTGTGTGTCCTGTGCTTTGTGGTGTGTGCCCCTTTTTGTGTCTCTTTGTGTATCCCTCCGCCCGCTCGTTAGAAAATGATTCACTGCCTTCAGGCACGACACCGACTGTATACAGGCACGAGACCGAGCGTATACAAACTGCGTTTGTACCGTCGGCGTGCCTGCATCCTATCGGCGTGCCAAAGGGGCGCCCCTTTGAAACCCGAGTGCGGTTCTACGAACCTGAGTAACGCTAATCAAAATTAGAATTTGATGGTTCGTAATTATAATTTGATGTTTAGCTGCGTTGGTGTCATAACGTAGATATGAATCATCAAAAAAGGTTTTTGATATGGAAGAGATCAAGGCGAAGTGGGTATTTGAACAAGGGGGCTTTGCCAAGGCGGTGATCGCCCCGACCCCGATGGGTGCCGGCTACCATCTTCACCTGGTGAAGTTTGGCCGCAATGCAGAAACGGAAGTGCTGGAACGCCAGCGCGGAGGCTGGCGGGTCTTTAAGACCATCGATGCTGGGGTTAACACGGCGCACACCATCGGTTTTCGCCGCATCGAGGTGGATCTAAGCAGTCGTTAAGGCTGCCGCGCTGCGCTTGCCGACTCCCGAACGAAGCGCGACAGACTGCGCTAGTCGCTCCCGTTTGGGAGTGTTGCCCTGATCTCCACTGGGTGGGGCCACTGGCCCCA
>NZ_PGGC01000113.1 GCF_002795305.1 Aeromonas cavernicola | reverse complement strand
AGATGTGTATAAGAGACAGGGTAAGTAAAGATACGATTCTTAATCGCGCATGGGCTGATAGCGATGTTAATGAAGAATCGCTCACACGTTGCATTTATGTATTACGCCGAATGCTTATGGAAAGTAAACACTGCCGTTACATTGATACGGTATACGGCAAAGGCTGCCGCTTCAGCCGCCATGTTGCCATAGTATCAAAGCCGCGTGCCCAGGTGCCGCACACCTCAATAGCCATATTTCCGTTTTTCTCCCTCCCACAACTCAATGCGGTAATCCTGCACCATCCCCTCATTCAGACTTTCTCACAGTACTCCCCCTTCGGACTCTCCGTATTGCCTGCGGTTATTACTCAGCACTGTCATGATTTATCTGACATTATGTCGCTTATCGAACAATTCAATCCTGGTTATTTCTTGGCAGGTAAAACGGTGGTTATGGGCAATAGCTTGCAATTGCTGTTCGTATTAGTACGTTCAGCAGGGCATCAATTGATCCATCATGAAATTATCGAGTTATGCGTGTGCCAACCGCTGTCTTCACTGCTAAATCGCATTGCCGCCCTAATCCCATCACGGATCCCTGAAGTGCAATTGGATTCAACGCAAGCCAATACCTTCGACTCACTAGATAGCGCGGTGCTCTATCTACACGCGCAGCATGAGCTCAAACGCTATTCCCCTTCAAGTCTGCAACTCGCGCTGTCATTGCTACGGCAATGCGTGTGTATCAGTCCAGAGCAAGATCCAGTGGACTGCAGCCTAGCTGAAAGCGACCTAAGCATGTCGCAATTAGGTCTTTTTGACCAGAAACAGACCTGAACCACTGTTCGCCAATCAGCCAATGAAGCTAT
>NZ_PGGC01000112.1 GCF_002795305.1 Aeromonas cavernicola | reverse complement strand
GGGATCAAGGTAGCGGGGATAGCAGATCAATGCTGCCGCCACCAGTTGCGGCAGCGAGATCCCTTGTCCTGCTGCCGCTAGTGCCGTCACCGCCTGCGCGCGCCGCTCGCAGCGCTGACTATCGTGGGTCAGCCCCCAACCGGCATAAAATGGCATACCAAAGCAATGAACCGGCTTGCCCAGCAGCAGCGCCTCAAAGCCCAGTTGCGACGACACGGTATAGACCGCGCTCACCAGCCCGATCAGGGCGTGGGGATGGCAAGGCTCGCTGATGACCTCCAGATCCGCTAATGCCGGATCGCGGGCGGCCAACCGGGCCAGCACCCCGCGCTTGCGACGCCGCCACCGGTGGCTAAAGCGGGTATCGGGATGAGTGCGCAGCAGCAACCGCGCGGTTGGGTGAGCGCGGCGCGCCGCCGCCACCATTGCCAGAAAATCGGCCTCGCTGGCCAAGGCGCCGGGGATCGACAAATCCCCCGCCACCTGATCCACCAACAACACCCGTGGCCGTGGATCGGCCTGCAAACGCGAGAGCAGATCGCCACTCCCTGCTTGGTGAGCCTCACTGCTGGCATAGCAGTTGTATTTGGTGATGCCAAACCGGACCAGATCCGCCATTAGCCGCTCGGCCCGCGCCAGCAAGGCGCTATCGCAGGGGGTGGCAATCAGCTGCTCTAACTGACTGGGTTGGCGGGCGTCGTAATAGATGCCGACAGGGTCAGCAATCAGCGACAGCGCGAGCCCCCCCTTGGCGGGGTGGCCGACATAGCCGATAAAGCCATCTTCTAATTGCCAATAAGGCAGGCCCAACGCGTGGGCCCGTTGTTTAATCTGACGGGTATTGGCTTTTTGGCCCCAGCCGACGAATATATCATCACTATGCAGAACACTATTAAATTTATAGTACCTAAGATGCCCATCTAAACATAAATTAATTTGTGCATCCCGTTTAAAAATGCCCTTTGACATGGTCCAGATCATAATTAACAAGTGCGCTTTTCTAATAAAACATACTCTAATTTAGAGAGAAAACGGCTATAGTATTTATTTTCGTAATGGACAGTGCTGCATCCCCAAGGGTGTGCACCGTCTCCTTTAAAAACCTCCCCTTCAAAGACATCTATTACAAGAGGATTGAACACGTCTATAAATATATTATCCAATTTCTCCCATCTATCGTTGAGAGTATTAACGAAATTTAAATTGAAATTTTTCTCTTCACCATTATCACAGTAATATTGAACTCCTCTAGCGGCATGTAAAACGATAATAGTATTTTGGCAGCATGACTGTAATCGATCCTTTAGAGTTAACAAACCACGTTTAAATATTTCTAGGAACTGGTTTTCATTAATATCCATACCTATTTTTTCATTGTTTACAATCGTATTGAAATAATTCGATTTTGCCAATTTCCATTCATTAAGAGTCACAAAAGAATTATCAACACTAATACATGTAAAACGAGCGTCAGTAAACAAATCGAAAATTAGTACATCAGGTTGCTTTTCTTGAAGATCGTTCCATATGGTTTTTTGAAAGTCTCTTAATGTATCTTTTGCACTCCATGGGTCTAAATCACTAAAACTATCATCACTAATATTTATCGCTGGAGAAACCACACTTACAAGTGAAGATTGATTTTGTAATGCTGAACAAATAAATTTATCTTTGTAGTTACAGTTAAATCTTGAATTAAAATTATCTCTTGTAACACAAGAGCCAATAATACCGACATGTGTTACATCATTGAATGATGATATGGAAACTCCATCCCATATTATTGATTTACTAGTGTTTTGAGTGAAAATTTTACCGTGATGGCTCATGACAACAAAAACATCATACTCTCCACGTGGAATTGATCCTATATCTACGCCTTTACGACCAACCGTAGAAAAATAGGATTTTGAGTAGATATCATGAGTGTCATCAAACAAAGGTTCTGTAGTTACAAGGTCTAACATTCCTATTTTAAATGGATGCGAGTCTGATTCAGACTGGAGTACTATATAATAGGAGGCATCTCCCCAGCTACTCACATTTACACCTTGTACGGCAAATATTCCTTCTAGGTGTAATAGGTTATCTTTATACCATGTTGATGTAATCTCAAAATGAGATTGACTTCTTTTTGTTAAAATACTCTTCCGATGGATTATCAACCCAAAATCTGTGGAGCCGATATATAATTCATCAGATCCGATCAGTGCGTTATAGTTAATATTATTATTTGACTTCAAGGGAGCGGATACTACCGTTCCAGCAGATTCAACCTCAACAGATAAGACATACGCATCTTTTTCAAGATGAGTTATATCTATACCTTTTTGTCCAACAGTTGTAAATGCTGCAGCAGAATAGTCACAGTATGTTTGATAGAAGTAATTATAATTAATGTCTTTGTTTAAAAGCTTACCTAACACAAATCGATATTTGTTATTTTTCCCATTAAGAATCAATGTATGTTTTATATTTTCATAGTTTGGACATTCATATCCTCGAATGAAAGCAACACCATTAATGTATAGCTTCCCATCCAAAAAATAAATGTTACTGACGGTTGATATTGCCTTCTTTTCTGACTTTTGATTTGAAATTATATTGTGTCTTGATAGGTCCTGATTTAAATCAACACCGTTTATATTCTGCCCTAAGATAGGATATATTCCTTCTCCGTGCGCATAAATTATTGACAGTATGATAGGCAAGTTATATCTAGTAACCTTATTATGCTGCCATACCATACTTGACTTAGTAAAAATAAAGCTAAAATTTTTATACCTTGAAAAGTAAGCAAGGTAAGGTTCTATTTGTGTCGAATATTGTTCATCATTTGGAGATGTGATGAGATAGATGTTTCTATCAGTTAGTCTATCAGCGGAAAGAAGGCCAGGTATTAGATTATCTAAATAATCAATTTTTTCAGCTGATGGTGTATTACCCATCATATTCTCGGCTGTGTGAGGCCAATATTTAGCTACATATGAACCTATTGCAGTCTGGGGGCATGATGAAATTATATTTATAAAATCGTATTTCAAACCATAATAAAGAGCAGCACTCCCGCCCTTAGAAAAGCCCATCAGCGTACACTCAGCCTTACCTAGGCCCAGTAATTTTATTTTATTATTAACCAAGGATATGATGGCTTTTTCGATATTAAAATCTTTACTTGTACTTAGGTAATAGGTGCACTCTGAATCGATTTCATCTTTAATCCACAAAATGTTTGAACGGCAATGCCCAGAGGGGGCCCCAGTAAAATCATACGAAACTGATGAGCCAGAGCCGAAACCTGAAAAAATAATCAGCAGGTGTTTTCTGTCTTGTTTTGATGGTTGAAATTTATATTTTATTTTCTGATTTTCAAATTCATAAATTTCTTCTTGGTCTTTCATTTTATATTTATCCTTATAACCTATCCTATTAGGATATTTAGCTGACTATTCTGGCCCTGTTTAGCGCTTGGAATATTCATGAACTATGCGAGTTGCCAATAAAATCTACTGGTATAGGTTATTAATGCTTAATATTACTTATGCAGCTACAGATTTTGATGGAATGCCATTTAGTGTTTTTATTATAATTTCGACATGTTTAGCAACGGATGAAAATTTATTTTCCGGTATAGAGCGCATGAATTGAGCAGACTTTTCAAATAATTGGAGTTGATTTAATGCATATATCATAATAGCAGCGATATCATCAGGAGTATTTAACGTATCTGGGAAAGCCCTTTCTATTTGTAAAATGGTTTTTTTAAAGTTTTTCTTTGCCAAAGCTAATTTTGCTATTTGAATTCTACACTCGGGGTCGTTTCTTGTGTGTTTTTCATATGATTCCAACTGAAGTCCGGCATCGATAAGAAGTCCTTTTTCTCGGAAACACCGCGACAACCACAACTGAGGTTTATGTACTAAAAACTCAAGTTTTTCATACACTGGTATGGCCATTTGTAGTAGATGAATGGCGCTATCCCAGTCACGAGTTGCTACATGATATAATGCGTGAGCAAAATTTTTCTGTGCAGTTGATAAATCTGAGAGCCATGATGCATCAATCAAAACTCGCTTTATGGCTTTAGATCTGCCTAATTCAGCCAGACATCGAATTCTGGCCATACCACTTATACCGTCATGTAATTTCAAACAATCCCAATGAGTAATAGCTAGTTGCCAATCATGTGAAGCCATTGCAACTCCTGCTGCCTCAAAATAAACTGAGTCAGTCCACTCACTTCGATTTTTACTCATAAAGTACTGTTCAAGTAGAGCCTTAGCCTGTGCAATATTACCATGCTCTCGCAAATACTTAATTCTTAGCAGAATGACGTCATCATTATTACTGTAGTATTGCGTGGTGGCTATATCATTAATCTTGTTCTGAAAAGATTTTATCATTATTATTGCTAATGACTCAGGAAGATCTTTATGGTTTTTATACGCTAAATCTATTTGCTTAATAACTTTATCATAATTCCCCCTAGCATATGCTAATTGGGATATCTCCTCCCTACAAATAGGGTCGTTTCTGGTATGCTTCTCATAATTAACCAAGAACTGTGCAGCGTCATCGAGTCTATTTAGCTCTCTTAGACACTTAGCCATCATAAGCTGAGGTTTAAATCGCCGTAATTCTTTTTCGGTTGCATGCTTGAATTCAACCTGAAGTAAATCAAGAGCATCTTGGAATGAATTTATAGATATATAGTAATAAGCTTTACATATTTTATAAACATTGTGATTAATGTCATACAATTTTTTAATTTGTTTAAGATGTTCAACGATTTCACTATTCCATTTTAATTCTGAGTATGCTTTCGAGCACAAAATAAAATCAAGATCATTGAAGTAAGGTAGTCTCTTAAAATTAACTATTGCTTCGCTCCATTTATGGCGACAGATAGATAATAATGCAGCCTCTCTTATAAAATCATACGTATTTAAAGAAGATTCATTTTTTATGCTTTTATATAAATCTTCCGCTTTCGATAAATGGCCTTGGTTTCTGATACTTTCAACTAATTTAAGACACACTTCATTTGATGGATTAGAGGATAGTGATTTTATGTTAGCCCATCTTTTCTCTGCAAAATTCCATTTCTGAGAAATTGATGCATTGTTTGCATGAATAAATAAACTATCATCAGTAATTTTTTCAGTATCTACAAACTCCATTTTACCATAGATAGCATTGTATACACGTTTACTATTATTATTATCCCTGTAGGGGAAGGTATCGACGATCCGAGACAAATATACGTTTTCCAGCAAGAAATTTCTATCTATGATATATTTCATTTGCTTTATTACTTCTGGTTTCTCGTATACGACTGGGCCAAAACCATTAGTAATAAAATCAAAATAACCTTTAGATATTGTATGTGCTCCAGAATATACTCTCTCATAATCAAATTGGTAATAAATTACTGGAGTTTCTAACACTGCCATATCAAAGGCAATCGACGAATAGTCGGTAATCAGTAATGACGTATTAGATATCAGTTCAGAGTAATTTGTTGTAAGTGGATCTAGAACTTTTATTTCTAAATTAGAGGTAAAAAAATCTTTATACTGATTCATATTAGGATGCAATAAAAAATATACATCACATTTTTTCTCTTCACATATAGAATGAAACTCTACGCTATTTAATAACTCGTTCCACTTTATATAAAATTCACTATTTGCGAAATTATCATTTTCATTTCTTAGACCAGTGGTCTTATCGACGCCTCCGGTCAAATATGAACGCCAAGTGGGCACGATAACAATTTTTTTCGAATCATGATTCTTAACTAAACAATCATGACGAGGAAAACCACATAATACAGTATTAGCATTACTGTATTTATAATTGTTATTTTGTGATGTAATTGAATTATGTTCTGCTAATGTGGCTGTTATAAATAGATCTATTCTCTCTTTATTAAGCCAGTCTGACGCATCATTTAGCGTGATACCATGCTGTAAAAAAATAAACTTATATTTTAAATGCTCACCAAATATTTTTTTACTGAGCAAACTGATTTCGGTGTGTGATGATATTAAGTATTTAGCATTAAGTAATGCCATTTTATGCTCATCTGAGCCGTATTCAATCAAATTGAAGCCATCGCTTTCCAATCTATTCCAATCATCACAATTTTTATTTATTATAAAAAAGCAGTTTTCATTTTTTTCTTTACAGAATCGGTATAATGCTTCAGCGTTATCAGATGCTTTACTGATGCGATCAATAAAAAGCCAAGCATTGTTATATCTTCTTTTAATGCTTGTTTCTTTACTTACATATAATAGAGTCTTAGCCTCTGAATCCAATGATTTTTTCGCAGGAGACGTTAATTTTATAGCTTCTGAGATCGCTATTTTTTTAAAATCTTGCCCAGCCATAGATATAGTGGTAGAGCTACTTAAGGTTGCAAATGCTAGTTCATCTTGATCAGACTCATATTTAATCAAAATAATTTGTTGTTTTATAAATGACTTGTGAAGAAATAAATGATCTTTTATTTTAATCGAAATTGGTTGAATACTTACTTCATTTAAGGATATATCGATAAAAGGTTCTGATTCTAAATGATAAAAGTTAATCCTAATTATCTTCTTGTTTTGGTCGATTTCATCTATGTAAACAACATCAAAGTGTGGTTTTTTTGCTGCAGATAAATTGGTAACACCTAATCTATAATAGTAATTAAATCCAGGTGTCTTACATTTCCAAATAATATGACTATCTATATATGATAATGTTTCAGTTATTAAATTATGTGTATTATCTTGTTCTACATCATCAAGTATTGGAATCCCTCTTGCTGAGCCTGAATATAACATAAAATACCAAGACAAATGATATAATATTGTTTTCTGTACAAACTCAGGTATGTAACCAAACTTTTCCTGATAGAATTTAAGTGATGAGATAAACCCATAAAGTAGAACGTTATTATATTGTTCTTTTTTTGTCCAGGCCGTATTAACAGTAGATGAATTATCACTACGTCGCCTATAGTAATATTTTGCTGTCTTTAAATTTAATACCATCATTCCACAAGAGTGGGCTTTATATCTTAAAACAAATTCTCCATCTTCAAAACTAGGTTTTATGTTTTGATTAAATATAATGCTATTACTCTTTACAATATCATTTCTGAAGAATGCTGATGGGGCACTCAATTGAATTCCATGTGGATCATCTGATATGGAATGATGACTATTGCAATCCTTAAATTTATAATTCAGTGCATGTCCATCTGAATATATTTTTTTATCCTCCATGTAGAAAATCATATTGCAGCAGACAAGTGCTGCATCTTTATTTTTATAAATTGATTTATCTACTTCACTGAAATAATCGTAATCCATAAAATCATCTGGATCAATGAATGTAATCCATTCTGTATTCGCATGAGTAATGCCAGCATTGCGGGCAGATGCTTGCCCTCCATTTTCTTTATATAGATACATTATATTTTTAGGGTATTTTTTTTGCCATCTTCTAATAATGTCTGCAGAGTTATCTGTTGAACCATCATCAACCAAGATCAGTTGGATATGTTTTTTAAAATCTAACCGTTGCTTGACCAAACTTTCAAAATAATCATCAAGATAATGACCTACATTATATACAGCCGATATAACAGTATACTGATAGTGGCCCTCCATATTCTTCGGCTTAAAATAGCTAATCTTATTGCTATGTTTGATAGCCATATCAGATAAAAATAACTTTGGATTATTGAAAAGCTTTCTAAACTTTCTATTAAGCATGATTATTTCCGTATTCAAAATATTTTTTTAACGCCGAACTAAGGAAATATTTATAGTCTATAGTTGGTTTCAATTTTGAATTAAAGTCATTGGCGCAAAATGAATGTGGCAAAGTTCCTTTTTGTTTTGCAATCTCAAGTGCTTTAAAATGAGCTGCTGCGGCCGGCGATCTGGCATTAAAGTAATAACAGATGTCGCGTGTTGGGACCGCGGTGCCACGCATATACGAATACCAAGGCACAAGAAACGTCGGTAGATTAAGGTCATGGTTGGTTCTAAAACGATTTGGTAAAAATGATGATATATCCGCCTGATAGTGCTGCCAAACCTCAGTAAACATACTTTTTCGTAAAGGAACGTAGGTGTGTACTAATGGATTATCAACGATGACACTAAATCGATTATTTAATATATCCACGGCTCTTAATGATGCAGAAAGGGTAGGGGTGTCAACACCCTTACTTTTCATTTTGGTTAAGCTTTTCTTTGCCATAAATAGAGAGGCGATGCCATTACTTCTGAAAAAGTGACCTGCAGGTAATGGTCTCGCGACAAATACATCATCATTAAAATAGATAAAGTGCTCTGCCAGATCGGGTATCTTATGCAGATGGGCTTCAATAACATGGGAATTAAATGTAGGCAGATATTGCCTGTCTATAATAACGGTATGATCAATAATCCGTACCCGATCACTTTCCGTTAGCCATGGGGGTCGCTGTTGGTCGGTAACGATATACACGCGGCGAACCCAAGGTAGGAACTCAAGGACACAGGCAAGCGAGTATTTTAATTCATCGTGATTGCTAAATCTGGCGGGATCAATAGCATGCCGACCCAATCTGGTTGCATCGACTGTATTGCGATAGTGATCATATTGTTGGCGCCAACGTGGGTCGCTGCCATCGACCCACGTAAATACCACATCGACCGGAAAATCTATTTTTATTTGATTTTCCATGTCGAGATCATGACGTATCAACACATGTTCTTCATCTTCAGAGCAAGCAATCTCATTGCGGATAACGGGATATTTTTTATTGAGGTAGTCCCGAATAAAAATACCGGGACTCCTAAAGAATTTTTTGGCTTTTCTCATGATATTAAATGACGATATTGTGCCGAAAAAAACACCCATACCTTGTTATATGAGCCAATCACAACGCCACCAACACGCCCGCCGAGACGGCGATTTGATACAGCACGCTGGTAAAGTCTTTGGTAATTTGCAGCGATTTGGTCTC